>NZ_PUJU01000047.1 GCF_011189505.1 Photorhabdus tasmaniensis | reverse complement strand
ATCACGAGTGGTGTCGTGAAGACGTTCAAGTTTGATTTTTTGTTCTGATGTAATAAATATTTTCATAGCGAGGATAATGATCTCCATTTCGGATAAAATCAAGCATCTTCAATGATTACGGGTATATCGGTAATAAGAAATAATAATTCCTATTGTATTATTCGCCTTGTGGATATTAAACAAGTATTGGCGTCCAATCATTGGACGCCATTTTCTCATTAGAATGTTACATTAACTTTAGCCCATATCGTTCGGCCTGGTTCATTTACTGAGGTGTTTGCTGAATAACCAAAGGTGCTATTACCTGCAAGGTTGAGGTGTTCGCTGTATTCTTTATTCAGAATGTTGTCGATACCTGTGCTGACTTTGACATTTTTGTTGATCTTATAAGCAACGTTTGCAGAAAGCACGCCGAAACCCGGACTATCTTTAAAATCTTTGCCGACAACATTTCCCTGATTTACAGCAATCCGATGCTGGCTGCTAACCAATCGCCACAAACCGGTACTGCTCCAATCACCATGTTCATAAGTCAATCCGAAGCGGGCTTCCAGAGGTGGGATCTGAGGCAGTGGCTTGTTATCCGTGGTATTTTCACCCCAGGAATAGGCAAGGCTGGCATCCGTTTTCCAATGATCTGTCAGTTGATAGCCAAAGCCCATCTCTCCGCCCATAACATTAGCATTGACGTTATCAGCCTGGCTGAGGTGGGCATTGGTTGGGCTATATCTAAACAAAATAAAATCATTCACACGTCCTACATAGGCTGACACCCAGCTATTAAAGCGCTCTCCTGTATATTGCGCCCCAATATCAAGCTGGGTAGTTTTTTCGCTTTTCACGCCATCAAAAGCACTTGCGCTGCCTGCTGGACCAAGTTTAGGCGAAAATAGCTCCCAGTAGTCTGGGAAGCGCTCGGTATAACCAATACCGGCATAAAACATCAGCGGAACATCAGTAAGAGTATGCTCTAAACGCATAAAACCACTTGGCAAAGTATCATTTCGTTCTTTCTCGCTATTGCTGGCAAATTTTTTCACCAGACTGCGATCAAGTCGGGCACCGGTTATCAACTCGCTTTGCTCTGTGGCGTACCAGGTCAGCTCGCCAAACAAACCATAATTACGGAATTGAGCATCCTTTTGCCACACGCTGCCTGATTTATTACGATGGGTATTAGTTTGAGTATCCGCACCACTTTCCAGCTTGAAATCTTGCCATAGCCAGGTGCCCATTGCCCGTCCTCCCACAATCCGGCGATCCAATTGCATGGACATACCACTGTTCATATTCATGTGCATGCCACACATATGCTTACAGGTCGCAGAAGGCATGCCCATCGATCCCATAGACATAGGGCTGTTCGGAGAACGCAAGGTTATATTGTCCATAATATGGTTGGTATAGTTGTAGTAAACTTGGGCTTCAACCTTATCAAGAACCTCGCCGAGGTTAGATTTCTCAAAACGCACGCCGAGGCTTTCACGTTTAAATTGTGAACCATCCATGTTACGCCCCGCATAGCGGGCTTCTCCATCACCTTTCCCGGCGGTCAATTCGAGCAGCGTATCTTTATCCGGCGTCCACCCCAGTGCCAAATCACTATTCCACTTATCCCAGCGTGAAGGGACACGATACCCACCACCATCTTTATAATCATGTGAACGGGAGGTATTTCCCATTAAACGTAAATATCCCAATTCATTGCCGACACTGGCATCAACGTTGCCATCCCAACGACCATTTGAACCGGTCAACCCGCTGGCATTGACCTTCACCCCCGGCTCATTAAATTTAGGATGTTCACGCTCAAACCTGATGGTCCCAGCGGAAGCACCGGGGCCCCACAACACGGTTTGAGGCCCTTTAATCAGTGTCAGCAAATCATAACTTTCCGGTGAAATATAAGATGAAGGCGCATCCATCCTGCCGGGGCAAGCCCCTTGCATTTCTGCGCCATCAGTCAGGATCTTAAGCCTTGAACCAAACATTCCTCGAAATACTGGATCACCATTAGTCCCACCATTACGGATTTGTGAAAAGCCGGGTATGGTTTTTAAGTAGTCAGAACCGTCACTTGCCGGAACGGGCTGGCGAGGCGTTTTTGGCGAAGTGACTATCGTCAAAGGAGAATACAAAGGTGCTGTTACTGTGATTACGTCGCCATCATTGGTTTTTGGGCCATTCGCATGATCGTGCGAATCCGATGTGGTTTCAACCGCATATCCATTAAAAGCAGCCAGCAAAAAAAGCGGCATTGCCGAGCTAATACAACGGGCCAGCGTATTTTTTTTATCAGAAGAATTTTTTTCAAACATCATCTTTCCTTAATGTGTATCCGCGCTCCGAAGCGATATGGCTATCAAAAGCGGAATACGTTATAGAATCCAACCAAACAGTTTTTGGTATAAGCAAACTTCCCCTGGCTAAGAAGTTAGCAGGGCAAAGTGTTTCATTATGTTTAAACCGATGAGATTAGATCTGTTCAGGCGGAGCGCGAGGCAACGAATCAGAAAAGATGAAATGCGCAAGGAAGAGAGTTACAGGTTGAACCGGTGGTGACCGTGAAGTCAGCGAAGTTGACCAGAATAACGGTGTATTCGCCAAGTCCAGCATCGGTATATGGATAAGAAAGACGCAGTATCCACAGGCAATATCATCCAGCATCGACATGTCACCACCAGCATGCATACCCATCTGCATTCCATCATGATGGTTAGTGCCCTGTGATGCGGAAGAAATGTCAGAATGAGATTCACCAATGCGCGCACGTTCCAGTGACTGGGAGATCACGGGTGCAATGAACAGCATCAATATCGCGAATATACCAAGCCAGGCTGACAAGCGGCTCCGCGATGTGTAAATCTGGATCAGTGACAAACTAAGCCTATTCTGTAGAGAACACATTCAGGGAGGGGATTGTACGTATTTAACAGTCAAATGTTAAAACACTTTATGCAGGAATGTCGCTTTGGCGACAAAATTTGATGTTTTTCTAAGGCCAACGGAATTATTTTCCTTAATTCGCCTCAAAATACCGAAAATCCAGCCTGTCACAATAACTGCATTCTTAGCAAGATAAATACAGCAATAAAAGCAACGGTACCTAGTGCGAAACTAATTGCCCATCCCTCACCATTAAACCACTATGAGAAGTTAACCACATAATCCCTAAATCAATGACAATAATGCCTACAATCTAAGTGAATTCCAAATGGAACACCGAACAAAATCACAGAGATTAACGTTACAAGCAAAGGCATTTTCCCATGTGCAATAAAGCAGACTGGAATCAGCATGTCTACACAATACCGTTTCTACATCAACCCTTATCCACATAACCCATAGGCTTTCATATTACAGTCGCATTTTTTTATCCTCCACAAAAAAACATTCATTAGAAAAGCCTTAAGTTACGCAACTTTTTACGGTTATGAGCATCAGAAAAAACGCAGACTACGTTTTCCATAGCTGAAATACAACACACGATAAAACGGAATAAGAGGGCCAGTCCCTAGCCGGAATTTTTTGATTGAGTAATTAGGAATAGTCTTAAAAATAAACTCATTGATATTTTTTTGTGATTTATGTAACATTTTTTGTCATGAACAGATATTCACCACAAAACAAACAATGACCGTTTGATTTTTTATACTGATTTATTTAGCTCTAATGGTTTGATACTGGCAGGATAAAAATACAAAAAATTTATCTTTATAACTACTGATGACAGCAGGTTACTGTACTACATTAGCGCTGATAGACAGTGTTTTGTCACAGCGACATTGATAAGAAGATGCCTATCAAGGCACACCAGAAAATCAGCACAAATACTGTTCGAATAAACCAGTACTAATTTATGTAACGTACTAACAAAGCACAGTTGCATAGCAGGTTAAGTTACCAATCACCGACTGAATTTACGACGAATGCTGGTTACCAGCCATTGAATCTTTTTTAGGAGCATATTTGAGGGAGGTTTTGCTAAGAATTTTTCTCGCTCCGTTATTTAAACTTAAACACTGGAGAAAATTGTGACTTTGTGTATCAAAAAAGCCCCTAAAATTTGGGGCATCATCAAGCAATTAAACATCAATAATTATGCGCTTAAAATGTCAGATCTGGCAAATAATCGCAGACCCACATTAAATGATGCTTTAGTTTGCTCCTTGCATTATTGTGGATTGCTGTTTCGCCATTTGCGTGTAATTTATCGAAATGTTTTATTGGTCACCTTAAGCTTGGCTATTCTCTGCGGATTATTATGGGTCCCCCCATCATTAGCACAAACAGAGATACCTTTAACAACATCAGATATTCGAACTTCTATCGGTCCAGTGGTAAAGGGGGGGGGTGTACAACTATGCACCTTCCGTGATGTTGGACGGGATATATCGGATGTGGTGGTGTGGCTCCGATCCCACTCATCCCGGTGATTATATTTTTTATGCCGAATCTTCATCTCTTGATGGCCCTTTCCACGCTCGTGGAAGTAAGGATCCCTACCAGATTGTTTTTTCCCCTAACAAGGCAGCAAACGCATTCGATAAAGTCCATACCTGCGACCCCTCTGTCATACGGGTTAACGGTACATACTATATGTATTATGGTGGATGGGACAGCGTTCGCGTTGGTGCTGAAGGTATAACAAAAATTGGCCTCGCAACAAGTACTGACGGAATTAACTGGACACGTGCAAATAATGGTAATCCGATAATCTTACCCGCTAACAAGAAGCTAGATGGAAATCCTTATGGAGCAGGGCAACCATCCGTGTCCTATCTCAATGGCATGTTTTACCTTATGTACACCGATACGACCGGAGCAAATTCCCTAGATAAAATTTACGGCGGCGGTGGACAATATGTCTTAAGATCTCCTGATCCAACCTTTCAAAGTGAAGTAGAAGAGCTTACTCCTGATGGATTCGCCACAAAGACGGAAGAGAACCACACCGAATACCGTCAAAACTATTGGGTAAGCGTCGATATGCAGTTCTCAGATGCACTCAATGCATGGATTGTGGCTCACAATGATGGTTCCAGGCTATCTTTAAGTTTTTATCCTCCAGACTTCTCTACGAAAATCTACAACGATGTCCAATTAAGCACCTCCACTGTAGAAGGTCCCGGTATTGTATCAAGACCGGATAAGCACTCAGTTGTCTCAAGTACCGGACAGTGCAGTACACTGCCAATTGATGTTATCAATGCGACTGCGCGTAATTTCCCTCGTATGGCACCTACAAACTTGGCGCACATTGGTATCGATGTCAGTGCTGGAATAAGCTGTGAAAGTATGCACCCCAACCAAGTCGCGAGTATCTATGAAGGTTATGGGATTAAAGCAGCCGGTTTACCTTTAACATTTGTTGTATCTGGTACGCGTTTTCAAGCTGAGTCAATTCGGCCAATTCAGTTCTTAACTAAGAACTTCGTTGAAGTTACACCTGAGATTTTCCATGCTATTCCATATGGCGCTTCATTAAAAGTTGGCGCTCCTGTTATTGGTGCCGTTGGACAACCAGCAGCGTTTCTTCTTGATTCTGCTAAATGGCCGGTGAATGGATTGGAGATTATCAGAGATAATAAATCATCCATTAAGATGATACCGTTAGCTGAATATTACGCCTATCCAACAAAACACTCACTCCATCTGGTGAAATGATCATCTCATTAGCTGAGTCAAGCACAACAAATCTTTAATATGCAAAGTTTCTGATGCTGCACCATGGTCGTAGACGCAACATTGTAGCGTCTACGACCATGTACTGGTACTCTATGACGAAAGAAGGGTATCTATGTACGCAATTGTATTCATATCTTAAATTTATGAAAGCGGTATCCTGGCTTACGTCCTTCACATATTGCCTGCATGATTAGACGCAACATTGTCAGTTTTACTGGTCCTATCTTCTCTTTAAGAATCCACGCACTGAAAATAACACCAAAAATTACACTGGTTTCTCTCAGGGCCGAAACCAACGCAGCAGGACTTCGTGAAAGAGCCAAAATAACCAAGCCGTGTGCAATAGACATAACTACACCGTTGACCATGCAAGTTCGCCCATTACGACTGATATAATCCAATAATCGGTTTCTATCTTTACAAAAAGATTCCAACCTACATGCATGATCGCAGCGACCATGATTAATCCACTTCTCAATAAAGTGTTAATTACTCTGCCTGAAAAATGATATAAATAAAGCCGCTACCGCTGTTAACATTATTGAGCCAAAAACAACAAAATCAAGCCAATTACAATCTAGCCCAATGGAACAACGAGACCTAATATTATAAACGATCTGACTCGTACTTCCTGCGAAGATTATTATACTAACAATTATAATTGATTCATTACGCTGTCTCAGCTTACTTAATTTACTAATTAAAAACACACAAACAAATAAAACCAGCACAGTGACAATTACATCAGGAAACATTTTGAATCTCAATTATATAATATATAAATTCATTATTATCATATCCAGATAAATTTCACAACCTAGATATTTCAATCCACTTCTTTTATAAAATTAAAATATTTCATACATGGGTCGAAAAATAGAGAAAACCACAACAATTCCATTACAGATATTAGTAACCAATATAGCCCATTCAATTTATAAGAAATCAACAAGGAAAAATAAAAGCGTTTCAGTATTATGGAAAACTATTCACTGAAAAATAGCCTCTCGAATAACCTCTAATAATATCGGCAAACCAGTACGGCCAAATCATCTCAGCCTTCAAGAGCGCGGGCGATAGTCATAATCGGCTGGTTTGTCTCAGGCTATCAGTCAAGCATCAGCAATCCAGTGGGCAAAGAGAGGGTTGCAGTGATCCAGAACTTGCTCAATAGGTCGCTGCCAGAAAATGCGTTAATATTGTTCAGTCTAGAAAGAATTTGGAGCAACAATGGATTACTGATAAAAAGTTTTGAACGACATAATCTCTCCTTGTGCTGCGTAAGATGATAAAGCGGCTTCATTTTCATTAGCTAACCTGAACTAACCCTAACCCGCTTTTCTTAAGTATTTTAATTATTTGATTCTATTCTAAATAACTTATCATCTTGAGATAGTCTGAGAGTGAAGTACTTTTCTTGGTTAAGTTCTGGTGGTAGCTTGTCTTTCAAGATTGAAGCCACATATTGAACATGTTTATGCTCTCGCTCAACTAACATAGCAATTTTCGTTAGTTGATTGTCATGCATGAGCTCCTTCTTATCGTTTAAAAGAAAGTGATAGCATGGAATCCCCTCTTTGTCCGCAAAAAGAGTATAGGCTATATCGAAGCAAGTAATCTCACCCTGCTTCTTACCCGAACTAAAATTTGTATTGAATGAACTGAATTTATATATTCTTTGCCCAGTTCTAGTAGTAGTTCGGTCAACCTTTAATGCATATTGCTCTCCATAAAGCTCCTGAGAAATAGAGGAAAAATACTTATTTAACTTATTAAGCCGCATTTGAATTGCAGCTTCAAAATCTACAGAAAATAATTTTTCATCAATTTCATTAAGAGATTTATTTAAATTTCTAAGGGTTGTATCAACAGTTAAGATTTGCTCAATAATTGTCTCAAACTCCCCCATTCGCCGGTGCTTTTCATTTAACTCTATAATTAAGGATTCCAATTCTTCTAAAGAGCCACTCCTACTAATTTTTGCGACTAAAGCCTGCTCTTCGTTTAATAAACTTGTTAATTCATTTTCCCTAACAATTAATTCCTGCTCAAGTGCTGGAATCTCTTTAGCTATATAACGTACCTTCTCATCTACCATCCGATTATGAAATTCTAACAAGTCCTCGAACGACTTTTGTATATTTGATAAACGTTCAGTTACCTCTCCATAGAGCGCTTTCAATTGATTAGTATCAATTTCAGTATGGCTGGAGGCTATATCTCTGATTGCTTCATCAATCAAATTCCGTCGAAGTTTTAGCCTACTAATAGCTGAACTAGATACATTAATTCTGTATTTAATCTCATCAAGTGTCTCAAGATCACTTTCAAAGTTAGGATTGATATAAAATGCCGATTTCTTCTCATTTAATTTATCAATCTCTGTAGAAAGTAAAGCCATGGACGCTTCATATGCAGATCGAGTTTGTTTCGACTCAAGCCTACTCTTAAAGGACATCTCCATACGAATGCTTGCTAGGAGATTCTGCTTTGTATCACCTTGATCAAAACTACATCCCAAGAGGAATAAATAAAGAGTTTCATATTCATCGTCACGAGTAAATTCACTCAAGGTACGAAGCGTGTTTGTAATGCTCAACTCTTTGTATCTAATATTATGAGAAATAATTTGTGCGAAAGTTGGCTTTTTACCGAAATGCCCAGGAAAAAGTTGCTCACTAAGTGCCGCCTCAAATTCATCAGCAGTTTTTTGATGCCCATTGATCCGGCGAATAATTTGCTTACGCGGAAGAAAATTCCTCTCAATAACAAGCTCCTCAGCGAATGGGTTATCTAAATCCGCAGTAAGAGTAAGAGTAACTAAGACCGCTGTGTTAATGAGAAAATTCTTAACAAGCACATATTCGCTCTTGCGATTCTCTGGATCAGTATAAATTCCTTTACCGTTTGCTCCCAAACAGAAATCAATCAGCATTAATACTGTTGTCTTACCAACATTGTTCCCAGTGGTCTGCTCTGGCCCTGAGAGAGTCTCATCTACGATGAGATTTAAGCCCGCGTGAAAAGGAATGTGACGAATTATACCTTCAGAGTTGGAAATTTGGAGTGATTTTAAGAACATGGCACAATATTTCCGCTATCGTTATATGAAATCAAGTCTGCAAGAAATAGCCAATCTAACGTTAAAACGAAAATCGGCATCGACATATCACGTAATTTGCGAGACTCCACAAAGAGATCCATCATATTAACCTCTTTATACTGTCTTACAGCCTGAAGCACATAAGCTCCATTAAAATAAAGGCTATTAGTAGGATGAATGTCTTTAGGCAACAACATTTTCTATGCCCTTAGGATTCTTAAAAATACGGCATCTAATGAATGCATCAACAGCAATGACATTCACACAAAGTTCTAACTCTTCAAGGGGCATTGACACATAATTAGCACTTTGTTTGACTACTGTGACAGCTTGATCAACTATCTTAAAGAATAGTTCATCAGCTGAGTATGTAGTACTCAACTTAATGTAACTATTACGTAGCGAATCAAGAACAGATTTACTCTTATTTTGACCAGCCACATCAAACTCTGCATAAATACGGCTTAGTCTGCTGTGGTGAGTTTTGTACTCCTCGACAACCATAGCCGCTGTATTAAGATTGTTAAAAACCAATTTTTCATCGACATTAAATGGAATCAGTTTGTCCACACTCGGCATGTCGGACAGATTTTCTTTCGCTAATATATTTATCACAGCCGCAATGTTTGTTTCAGTGAGAGGATTCTTCACGTCTACCAATGACAATTCCTTGCTTAGAAATTCGTAGACTGCTTGCTGTTTGACAATATCTAAATGGAGAATATGATCTAGTAGCGATCTAACATCATGTATGTCAAATATAGGCTCAAACACTAATGAATGAGGATTCTTATAGGAAAGTCCTCTTAACGCACTAGCATCCTTTGAAATAGAAATGAATTTAAAGTTATACCCTGTATATGTTATAAGGTTCTTTGATAGAGCAGACTCAATTTTTTGTTTAGTTGCCGTCGAAGAAACCTGCAACACAATTTTCTGAACAGAGTCAATTAAGTCGATACCTTCAACATTGTGAGTATTCTGATTAACATTCTTTAGAGCATACCCAAAGAGCAGATTAAAAAAATGAACGTAAAAGTCTTCGCAATGAAGATGCAAATCGAGTAAGTTCAACTTTCCACGTAACTCGACTCGAGTGCATAGAAATGAAAGCTTTTCTTCACACAAATTGAAGTAGGTTGAGCGATTCATAATCTATTGAATACTCCCGGACTTTTTAATGTTCCATGATTTTAATAAAAATCAGCATGTTACTATCACACATCTGCTGGTAGTCTGTGATTTTGACATTGAAGATGCTGGCGGGCAAGAGAAAACAACTTCTTGTGATTGTGTCGTGCTGGCCCATACAGTCTTTGCTGGCTGTAAAGTAGCTATAAGATATCAGTGTATCTGTATGCTGTATGGACAGCAGAATACAATGACTCCAGTGAGCGATTTCACCACTTAATGATCCGTTCTTTAATATGCATCTAAGTCTGTAACTCAACTTCCTTTTATTGCAAAAGAAGCATCTCCTTTTCCAAGAAATCAACAAGGAAAAAATAAAAGCATCTCAGTACTATGGAAAACTATTCACCGAAATACAGCTTCTCGAATAACCTCCAGTGAAGCCGGGTTTTCAATCAGAGAAATATCACCCGGCTCACGCCCTTCACATATTGCTTGCATAGTTCGGCGCAGCATTTTTCCTGAACGAGTCTTGGGAAGCTGGGACACGAAATACACCCGTGCCGGACGGCCCACACTACCAATTTGTTTGTTCACCAAGCCCATCAAGGCCTTTTCCAGAGAAGAAAAATGTTCAGCATTCTGGATTTCCCTTCCATCCTTGAGAACGGCAAAGGCAACTGCGGCTTGCCCCTTGATGGCATCCTTGATGCCAATAACGGCTACTTCGGCCACGTCTTCATGACCAGCAATACACTCTTCTATCTCCCGCGTTCCCAATCGGTGTCCCGCAACATTAATCACATCATCCGAACGTCCCAAAATAAAATAATAGCCATCACTGTCACGGATACCCCAATCGAATGTGGAATAAACAGGATGGTCGAAATGACGCCAATAGGTATTGATGAAACGTGTATCATCACCATAGATGGTTTGAATGCAACCCGGAGGTAAAGGCCCCTCAACAACGAGCAAACCTTTTTCGTTATCGCTACACTCCTCGCCAGTCAGTTCATTGATGAGCTTGACATGAAAGCCATACATCGGGAAGCCAGTACTACCAAACCGGTTCGGCCTATCATCCAAACTGCGGGCAATAGCCATAATCGGCCAGCCTGTCTCAGTCTGCCAGTAATTATCAATAACAGGGACGTTGATAGCCTCGGCAATCCAGCGGGCAGTGTGTTCATCAAGCGGTTCGCCTGCCAAATACAACGATTTAAGTGATGAAATATCGTATTGAGTAATACATTCAACCGGATATTTTTTCAGTACCCGAATAGCCGTAGGTGCCGAAAACATTCGTGTTACCCGATATTTTTTCACTATCTGCCACCAGATACCTGCATCCGGCCGTATCGGCAACCCTTCATACATGATTGTCGCCATTCCCGCGATCAAAGGAGCATAAGCAATATAAGAATGTCCGACGACCCAACCAATATCTGACGTACAAAAAAACACCTCACCCGCTTTGCCGCCAAAAATGATATCCATAGAGGTTGCCAGTGCAACAGCATAACCGCCAACATCACGTTGCACGCCCTTTGGCGTACCCGTTGTGCCGGAGGTATAGAGCACGCAGGAGGTTTCATTTGATTCAAGCCAGGTCACAGGCACGTCAGCATCAAGGTACTGCTGCCGCAATGTCGCGAAATCGACATCTCTTTCAGCCACCCAAGCCATTTCAGCCAGTCCACGATTAACCATCAGTACATGACGGGGTTTGCAGTTCGCCAGTTCTATGGCTTCATCCAGCAACGGTTTGTAAGGAATAACTTTTCCACCCCGAGATCCCGCATCCGCAGACACCACCAGCACAGGTTCAGCATTATCCAGCCGTGTAGCAAGGCTCTGGGAAGCAAAACCACCGAAGACAACAGAGTGAATAGCACCGATACGAGCACAGGCAAGCAAAACAAATAGCGCTTCGGCAAGCATCGGCATATAAACCAAAACTCTGTCACCTTTTTTAACGCCCAAAGAAAGCATTATGGCCGCCGTTCTGTTCACTTCCTGATGTAATTCCCTGAAAGTGAAAACCTTCTCACTATTCGTTTCGGTTGAAACCGTGATAAGCGCTTTGGCGTCAGGCTGGCTTTCCAGCCAGCGATCTAGCGCGTTGTAACATAGGTTGGTTTTCCCTTCGCAAAACCAGCGAGCAAAAGGAGGGTTGCTGTGATCCAAAACCTGCTCAAAAGGTTGTTGCCAGAAAATGCGTCTAGCCTGTTCAGCCCAGAAGGAGTTTGGATCATCAATGGACTGCTGATAAAAAGTGTTGAATAACATAATCTCTCCTAGTGCTGCATAGATTAGAGGCAGCACTCTGGGAGAGTAGCCGCTGATAGTATTTCAGATCATATAACGTATAAATCGAGGTATTCGTTTACAGGCATGTTTTCCAGTAACAGACGGTCAAGGGAAACAGACAGAATTCTTTTCTGCTGGGTTTCAGGGAACTGACGTGCTAGGTTAGTTTTGAATTTTTTCAGCAATAACGGCATACCTTCTTTGCGACGACGAGCGTGGCCGATAGGGAATTCGACTTTGACTTCATCAAGCTGGCTGCCATCTGCAAATGTAACGGTTAATGCGTTAGCAATAGAGCGTTTTTCCGGATCGTGGTAATCACGGGTAAAATCAACATCTTCAACACACACCATTTTTTCCCGCAGTGCATCAATACGGGGATCGGCCGCGACACTATCTTCATAATCCGCCGCAGTGAGACGGCCAAAGATCAAAGGAACTGCAACCATATACTGAATACAGTGGTCTCTGTCCGCAGGGTTGTTTAACGGACCTTGCTTATCAATAATCCGAATACAGGCTTCATGGGTACGAATGGTGATTTTTGCGATGTCATTGCTGGTCTTGCCTGCGTCTTTCAGTTGCTGATGCAAGTTCATTGCTGCCTCCACAGCAGTTTGTGCATGAAATTCAGCCGGGAAAGCGATCTTGAACAGCACATTTTCCATTACATAAGAGCCATATGCGCGCTGGAATTTGAAAGGCTGCCCATTGAACAAGACATCATAGAATCCCCAGGTTTTTGCGGTTAATACAGAGGGATATCCCATCTCACCCTTTTGTGCCATGAGAGCCAGACGAACAGCACGGGATGTCGCATCACCCGCCGCCCAGGATTTACGTGAGCCAGTATTGGGGGAATGGCGATAAGTTCTCAGCGACTGCCCATCAACCCAAGCGAGCGATACCGCATTCAGGATCTCTTCCCGGTTCAACCCCAGCATTTCAGCTACGACAGCGGTCGAAGCCACTTTTACCAGAACGACGTGATCCAACCCGACTTTATTGAACGCATTCTCCAGTGCAAGGCATCCCTGAATTTCATGCGCTTTGATCATGCCCGTTAAAACAGTTTTGATCGTGAGCGGCTTTTTGCCACAAGCAACGGCATTTCTTGATAGCCAGTCAGCCACCGCCAGTAGGCCACCAAGGTTATCGGACGGATGTCCCCATTCAGCCGCCAGCCATGTGTCATTAAAATCCAGCCACCGGATCATCGTACCAATGTTAAACGCCGCCTGTACGGGATCAAGCTGGAATTGGGTTCCCGGTACACGTACACCATTAGGCACAACCGTACCCGGCACAACAGGCCCCAGCAATTTCTTGCAGGCCGGGTATTCCAACGCCTCTAGCCCACAGCCCAACGTATCCAGAAAACAGTAATAGGCCGTTTCATGGGCAATGGATGATGTGATGGGGTATTCCATAACATAATCCACGATATCCACAATCACCTGATCATATTCAGGACGGTTGTTTACAACAGAGGTAGACATAATAATTCCTTGTTAAAAAAACATGAATGCAGGAAACACTGCACCAAAAATAACGTTATCCACGCTCACCCATTGGCGTAAGTATCCGATTTTCCGGCCCGGTATAATTGGCTGAGGGACGGATAATTTTGTTATCAATACGTTGTTCAATGATGTGAGCCGCCCATCCCGATGTGCGAGCAATCACAAACAACGGTGTAAACATCGCAGTCGGTACGCCCATCATGTGATAGGAAACCGCAGAGAACCAATCAAGGTTCGGGAACATTTTTTTGTTAGTCCACATTACGGATTCCAGTCGATCCGCAATATCAAACATTTTGGTTGTTCCTGCCTCTTTGGAAAGTTGCAGAGCTACATTTTTAATCACTTTGTGACGGGGATCTGAGATGGTGTAAACCGGATGACCAAAGCCGATAATGACTTCTTTCCTTGCCAGACGCGCCAGGATATCTGCTTCTGCTTCATCAGGATTTTCATAACGTTGTTGAATTTCAAAAGAGACTTCGTTTGCTCCACCGTGCTTTGGCCCTCGCAATGCGCCAATTGCCCCAATGATGGCAGAGTAGATATCCGTGCCGGTTCCTGCGATCACTCGACTGGTAAATGTCGAAGCATTAAACTCGTGTTCTGCATAAAGGCTCAGGGATGTATGCATGACTTTTTCCCATGATTCACTGGGTTTTTTACCATGCAGAAGGTGAAGAAGATGCCCACCTATCGACTCATCATCGGTTTCTACCTCAATACGGCGTCCATTGTGACTGTAGTGATACCAATAGAGCAGCATGGAACCGAGAGAAGCCAGCAATCTGTCAGCAATATCACGCGCACCGGCAAGATTATGGTCGTCTTTCTCAGGTAATGTGCAACCAAGCACAGAGACGCCTGTACGCATGACATCCATCGGATGAGCGGCAGCAGGCAATGTCTCCAGTGCTGCCTTGACGCTACCCGGCAAGCCTCTCAGGGCTTTTAATTTCGTTTTATAAGCAGCCAGTTCAGCACGGGCAGGCAATTTTTCATGGATTAACAGATATGCGACTTCTTCAAATTCACACTGAGTTGCAAGATCAAGAATATCGTAACCACGGTAGTGCAAATCGTTGCCATTTTTTCCAACGGTACAAAGCGCGGTGTTACCCGCACTCACTCCTGAAAGGGCGACAGATTTTTTAGGCTTGAAAGTGGTTGACTCAGTAATCGTGTTTTGTTCACTCATTGGTCTCACCTCTACTGTTTTATGCCATATAAAATGATGAAATTGGGTAGAACTGTCCGTTATTGAGATTTTTTCTGGGAGAAAAGCGCATCCAGTTTTTGTTCAAAATCGTAGTAATTGATGCTTTCGTATAACTCGTTGCGAGTCTGCATCATATTTATTACATTCTTCTGTGTCCCTTCATGACGAAGAGTGGTGTAAACCTGCTGGGCTGCCTTATTCATTGCCCGAAAGGCAGAAAGCGGGTAAAGCGCGATAGAGACATTCACCCTTTTCAACTCTTCGGTCGTGAAAAGTGGAGTCGCCCCAAATTCAGTGATGTTAGCCAACACGGGAACCCTGGTTATTGACGCAAAAGTTTTATACATGTGCAATTCAGTGATCGCTTCAGGAAATAACATATCCGCACCGGCTTCGATATAGGCTTTGGCCCTGTCAAGCGCCGCTTCCAAACCTTCAACCGCCAACGCATCAGTACGGGCCATAATGACGAAATTCTCATCAGTACGGGCATCGACTGCGGACTTGATGCGATCAACCATCTCCTCTTTAGACACAATCTCTTTATTCGGACGATGACCGCAGCGCTTCGCGCCGACTTGATCCTCAATATGCATCCCCGCAGCGCCGGCTTTAATCATTGAACGCACAGTGCGAGCCACATTAAAGGCAGAAGAACCAAAACCGATGTCGGCATCCACCAGCAATGGCAAGTCACATACGTCCGTAATACGGCGGATATCGATCAACACATCGTCCAGCGTTGAAATTCCCAGATCAGGCATACCCAATGACCCCGCCGATACCCCGCCACCAGAAAGATAAATGGCTTTATAACCCGCTTGTTGCGCTAACAGCGCATGGTTCGCATTGATGGTGCCAACAACCTGTAATGGTGATTCAGCTTCTATAGCCTGACGAAATGCTAAACCGGCAGAGGAAAGCGGCATACATAACCTCATTGTTATTATAATGAAATGTATTTGTTAACAAGCAATGTGTATGCCAATAAAGTGAAAAATGACTCATAAATCTAAAAAACAAGACGAATTAGACATTAAGATATTGTTTTTAAATTAAAAATAACAGATTAAAAAATTGACTGCTCTGTAGAAAAGCATCATTGATACAGCTGCGCCTTTGTTTCATAATGAATCAATTACGTTTCATGAAACACAATTAAAACAATTACGAAACATTGACTTATCGTGGTGGGGAAACGGGATGGCAGAAACACAATCAGTAGAACGTGATAGTAGTGACAAACCGATCATTTGGACGGTATCCATTTCCCGTCTTTTTGATCTATTCCGAGATATCACACCGGAGTTCGACCATCAGGCAGATATCACACCCATCCAACTTGGTTTTGAAAATGCGGTTCAGCATATTCGTAAACGGCTAACAACCGAACGTTGTGACGCCGTGCTCTGTGCCGGTTCTAATGGAGCCTATCTAAAAAGCCGTTTATCAGTGCCTGTTATCATTGCTAAAGCTAGTGGGTTTGATTTTATGCTGGCATTAGCCCGTGCACGGCAAATCAGCACCCGCATTGGCGTAATCACCTATCAAAATACATTGCCTGCTCTGGAAGAATTTCAGCAACGGTTCAACTTGCGTATTGAACAACGCAGCTACGTAACAGAAGAAGATGCGCGGGCCCAGATCAATGCATTAAAAGCCATCGGTATCAAAGTCATTGTTGGTGCCGGGCTGATTACCGATCTTGCTGATGAAGCTGATCTTGTCGGTGTTTTTGTCTATTCCGCAGAGTCTATTCGCCGGGCATTCCATGATGCACTGGATATTGCCAGAATGACCAAGCTCAATCAGGCTTCAATTTCTGTCTATCCAACAGAGCAAACTTTGCGTACCCGCCACACTCTCAATGATATCCGGGGGGATTCTGCGGTGATGGAACATGTTCGCAACACCGTCATGCTATATGCTCGTTCGCCGGCTACTGTCCTGATACAAGGGGAAAGCGGTACAGGGAAGGAACTGGTGGCACAAGCCATTCACCATGAATATGCTCTCCGGCATGGTCAAGTTGCCGGTAAACATCAGCATCCATTTGTTGCTGTTAACTGTGGTGCCATTGCGGAATCTCTGCTGGAAGCTGAATTATTTGGTTATGAAGAAGGGGCGTTCACGGGTTCACGGCGTGGAGGGCGAGCCGGTCTTTTTGAAGCCGCTCATAGGGGCACACTATTTCTGGATGAAATTGGTGAAATGCCCCTGCTTCTTCAAACACGGCTATTAAGGGTACTGGAAGAAAAATCCGTTGTCAGGGTTGGAGGGCACCGCCCCATTGCTGTTGATGTTCGGATCATTTGTGCCACACATGGCGATTTGGATACCTGGGTTCAGGAAAGGCGTTTTCGGACCGATCTGTTCTATCGTCTGAGTGTATTACGGATCAATATTCCCGCTCTCAGAGAAAGGGGCAACGATATTGGTATATTGGCGCTGGAATATCTGCGACGGGCATTTGCCGCATTGAATTTGCCGGTATCACAGTCAAGAGTACAAGAACTTTCTACCTGTCAGGAGGCATTGCAAGCCTATCATTGGCCCGGTAATGTCCGGGAATTGCGTAATCTCATGGAACGGATCGCGTTATACCTCAGCGCCCATACTGAGCATATATTGACACCTGAATTGATATTGGCTCTTTCACCGGAGCGCCAACCTGCTCTCAGACTGACTGAAAAAAGTATAAGGCCCTTGTTAACTGAGCAATCTTCACTTGTTGCGCCACTTTCAGCCCATGAAACTATGGAACGGTTTTCTGGCAATCGTCAGGCAGCGGCAGAATATTTGGGGATTAGCCGTACTACGTTGTGGCGACGGTTGAAACAAGAGATGACAGGGAATAAGGGAAAGGGAATTGATTGAATGCAGTTATCAGGTAAAGCTACTTTTTCGACATGGGAGCAACGTTGTTCGCTTCTATTTACTTACTTATAAAATAACGGCGATATGAAACGAGAACTCAACGTTTTTATCAAAACGCTATTTATAATATGCTTCTACCATACCTGACTGTTGTCTATTGAGTCGGTTGGTCAAAGCAAATCTCATGGTTTGAATAGCATCAGGGAACCGAGTTGTTTAAGACGCCTTACTCATAGCAAAGTAACGAAACACCTATCATCATTACAGTTGGGATAGTCAATTCATTTAATTACGGAGCTAACGAAGCATGTCCCCAATGTCATTTTACATCGCGATTTTCATCGCACTCGTATCAATCTTTACGCTTATATTCTTTGCCAGGAAATTAAAAACGGCAAGACAAAGACTGTCCGCAAAAGATGCCATTATTGAAGAATATAAAATCCGCTTTAGTGACTATTTTGATGTTGATGCGGAGTGCAAAAAGCTCATTTCCGATACCGAAGATGAGAAAAACCGCATTGAATTTGACGCAGCTCAACGGCTCACCAAGATCAATGATGATGCATTTAAAGCTGAACATACCAAATCTGAAATTGAGGCTGATATTCAGTCACTTCGTGATAGTTATCGCAGCAAGAAAGAAATCTATGATGGCTTGGTGCGTCAGCTAGCTATCTACAATGAAGATTTTGAACTGGCTGAACTGGGCTTTTATCAACCCCATTTTGACTTCAATGCAAGTGAAAAATTTAAAGAAAAAATTCTCCGTAACCGAGAAAAACAAAAAAGGATCCTGAAAGATAAGGGCATTGCCAGTGCAATTTACTGTTCAACCGAATGGACTGTTGGCGGTTCACGAGCAGAAGGCAAGAAACTCGCTACCCGCGCAATAAATATTACCGCCCGTGCCTTTAACAATGAATGTGACGCCGCGATTGCCAACTGTACCTGGAAAAATGCCACAGCAATGGAGGAGCGCATACGTAAAGCGTTTGATGCTATTAATAAGCTGAACGAAACCAATCAGGTCCATATCAGCCGTAACTATTTGGCTCTCAAACTTGAAGAACTTCGCCTGACACATGAGTTCCGTGAAAAAAAACAGCAAGAAAAAGAAGAGCAACGTGAATTACGTGCTCAGATGGCTGAAGAAAAGCGGGTTCAAATGGAGATCGAACGTGCGATTCGGGAAGCAGAGGCGGAGGAAGAACGATACGAACGAGCGCTCGACAAAGCACGTAAAGATCTGGCTAAAGCCAGCGCTGAACAGCGAGCCAAATACGAAGAGCAAATTTCTAAATTGGAGGCTGAAATTAAAGAGGCCGAAGAAAAAAGCCAAAGGGCACTCTCAATGGCACAACAAACTCGCCGAGGCCACGTATATATCATATCTAACATAGGTTCTTTTGGTGAGGATGTTTATAAAATAGGCATGACTCGCCGCTTAGATCCACAAGACCGTATTGATGAGCTGGGTAGTGCTTCAGTGCCGTTCTTATTTGATATCCACGCCATGATTCGTTCTGAGGATGCTCCTACCTTAGAAAAAGCGTTGCATGATCGCTTTGATAGTCACCGCGTTAACGCTGTTAACCGCCGTAAAGAATTTTTCAATGCAAGCCTGAATGAGATCAAAGCTGCTGTGACAGAATTTGCCGGCAACGATGTAGATTTCGTCGAAACTGCTGTAGCGAAAGATTATTACGAGACAAAAGTAATGCGTGAACAAAAGTTGATAAAATCGGGATCGCAGGATGGAAAGAAAGTGACTAACACTAAAATCCCTGCATTCGCAGATGCTATCTGATCCATACTATCAAGGGCTATGCTGGTGGTTCTAACCTCTTATCGACGATAGAAACACCAGCTTGAACGTTACTTACAAAACCTGGCGTGAGAAATCATTAATATGCAATCTAAGCTTCCGATTGATTCTATAATAATGATGTAATGTATGTTATATTAGTAACTTAAATCATATAAATTTCATTAGGTGGTTTGACTAGTGGCTAAAGGTGTATCAGGTAGGATCGTTCTAGAAGTAGATCCCGAACTAAAAAAAACGCTTTATTCAGTGTTAGCAATGGAACAACAAACACTTAAAAACTGGTTTGTCGATAAAGCACAAAAGCATATTGATGAAAAAAAAACCGAACTAATTAAAAGCTTTTCAAAGGTAGATAATGAAGTTTAAAGCAGATCAAACCATCCAGAAGTTAAGAGGTGGCTACTATACACCGCAGAACTTAGCTGATTACGTTACTAAGTGGGTTCTAAGTAAAAACCCAGATCATGTATTAGAGCCTAGTTGTGGTGATGGTGTTTTCGTTCAATCACTTAGTAACAATAACTGTGACAAGAACATCAATTTATCTTGTTTTGAACTCATTGATACCGAAGCAAAAAAAGCATCAGAACGTTGCAAAAATCTTAACTTCAAGAATTCTTTTGTAACAGAAGGAGATTTTTTGGGTTGGGCTAATGAACAAATCCGAGCTGGTGAATCTCTTTTTGATGGTGTTCTTGGTAACCCTCCTTTTATTCGATACCAATTCTTAGAAAAAGGCTTTCAGGAGCAAGCCGAACTTATTTTTAATCAGTTAGAGCAGAAGTTTACAAAACATACTAACGCTTGGGTTCCATTCCTTTTTGCATCATTAGCATTGCTTAAAAATGGTGGTCGTATGGGTATGGTTATACCCTCTGAAATCATTCATGTGATGCACGCTCAGTCACTGCGTAACTTTATGGGTAAGACTTGTTCAAAGATTGTAATTATCGACCCGAAAGAGATTTGGTTTGAAGATACTCTTCAAGGAGCAGTAATAATTCTCACAGAGAAGAAAGAAGTTCCTGAACAACTATCCAAAGGGGTAGGGATTATTAGTGTCAATGGTTTTGACTTTTTGCAAGATGACCCGAATGTGTTATTTGACAATACCATTGGCATCAATGGTGAAACAGTCGCAGGGAAGTGGACAAAAGCAACGTTAGAACCAAATGAACTATCGCTTATTAATTCATTGATAAAACATAAATCTGTTCATCAGTTTAATGAAATTGCAAAGGTTGATGTTGGGATTGTGACGGGAGCTAACAAGTTCTTTTTAGTGGATAACAATACTGTTAATCGCTATGGATTATCTGAATACTCTCATCCTATGTTTGGTAGAAGTCAGCATTGCCCTGGTATTTTGTATGACAAAGCACAGCATGAAGAAAACCAAGGACAAGGCTTACCTACAAATTTCTTGTACATAGAAAATGAGTTTGAAACGTTATCGAGCAGTATTCAAGAGTATATCGAACTTGGTGAAACCGAAAAATATCACGAGCGTTACAAATGCCGTATTCGCCGGCCTTGGTATAAAGTTCCATCGGTGTATAGTACTGAGATTGGTATGTTAAAGCGTTGTCATGAAGCCCCAAGACTCATCCTAAATGATGTAGGCGCATACACAACAGATACTGCTTACCGAGTTACTTCGACATTCACTACTACTGAAAATTTAGTATGTAGCTTCCTAAACCCTCTGACGGCGATTACTGCTGAATTAGAAGGGCGTTATTATGGAGGCGGTGTATTAGAACTTGTTCCTTCTGAGATTGAAAAGCTGTATATACCTATAATCGAAAGCTTTGAGCACGATATCATAGAGATAAACAAGAAAATCAAAGAAGGTAATATTGAAGAAGTCATCAGAATGCAAGGTGAAACCATATTAACCAAATTAGGTTTTTCTAGACAAAATAATGAAACACTAATGTCAATTTGGCGAAAACTAAGAGATCGTCGACTTAGAAAGTAACTACCAATAATAAAGCAGCTCACTGTAAAGATAAAATGAGCTGCTTTGAGCACCTGTAGTTTATTGACTGTTTTTGGCAGGTTCCTCCTGACAACAGAGACAAGTAAATTTTGGCAATTACACAAAATCATGTACAGGGCCCTTTGACTCTATAAAGATTTATATAAGTCTTCTACTGAAGGAATTTTTCTGTCCAAGTCTCCTAAGTTGAAAAGCTCCTTAATCATGTTATCCATTTCTGCTTGTTTAACTTCAAGTTGGCGTTCTAATACAATTTTCTTACGAACACCTGATTTTAAAATTTCACTATATAGGCCATTCATTTCTTTTTGCTGATTAGCGATTTTGTCATGTTTTGAAATTTGAACATGATCAGCAAAGTCAATAGTTGGGATTGGCATTCTGGTTTGAACTTTTGTTCCACGAGCAACAAAACCACCACGAAAAATTTCACCGTAAATTGAAGCAAACCACTCCAAGTAGCGAGATGACAAGACCGCCTGGATATAATAAATAGAATAGTTACACTCTTCTGGCACGTTGATAATGCTATAACCAGCTGTGCCACCAGAAGAAACGAAAGTCTTTTGATTATCGATTGAATATTTATAACCATTTGATAATACACCAACAATCAATTTCTGAGCTACGTCGCAGTTCTCTAATGCTTGACTTCGACCGTATCTATACCACTCATTAGGTGTTGCCGGATCAGGTTTGATTGAGCGTTTACCATCATCAAGTTTATCTTTTACAACATGAAGGAAATTGAACATACAGGGATAATGGTTCTTTAAATTGTCATATTCGATAAACTTAACTTTACTCTCAACTTTATTGTATGGATAAAGAACAAAAGAGTTTGGTTCGACATCTTTGTAAGTATAAAAATGGTCAGAACGATCAGTCTCAAAATAAGGTCTAGTTAATTCCTTTTCAACCTTATATTCTTTACCATGAAACTCAAAATAAATAAATCCATTTTCTGACTTAATTTCCTTGTGTATATAATAGTTATTTGCGCTGGTTTGAATACCATTAGCAATTGAGTTTTTTCCTAATATATCACCCAGCGTTTCAGAACACTTAAACATACGTTCTAAAATCTCATTGGTTTCCTTTTCCAGAACCCATGTGTCAGAGTTTAATTTATCAACTTCATAAGTACTTAATAATAGTGTTTTATTTTCTCGTGTGAGCCATTTTTTAAAGTCACTTACTTCATAGAAAGAAAACTCTTCTTGCTTTGATTTTTTTAGGAATAATAAACAAGTGTAAGTAGTCTTGTTCTTAAATACTTGATTAGACCCAAACGAGATTAACTTACACAAGTATTTATTATCTGAAAGTAACTTTCTTAGGTTTTTACCAGCACCAACCTTAGTAAACTTAGAAGGTAGTATATAACCTAAGTAACCACCATCTTTTAATAATTGCATTGATCGCTCAACAAATAGAAAGTATTTGTCAAATTGTTTAAATGCTGATTTATATTTTTTCTTATATATAGCCAGTTCAGTAGGCGTAATCTGATTCATATGTTCAGTTGCCATATATGGGGGATTACCAACAATGACATCAAACTCAAATTCGTTGATATTGAATGGATTTACAGAAACAATATCTTGTGGTTTTATTGCGTCCATTTGATCGATTAAACTATTGCCGAAAAGAATATTCCGGTCTAAATCAGGTAGGATAGGTTTTTCCGTTCCTATCGTTTCTTTTGATTCTCCTTCTAATAGTTTT
The DNA here is from genome assembly GCF_011189505.1 of Photorhabdus tasmaniensis. GTDB lineage: Bacteria > Pseudomonadota > Gammaproteobacteria > Enterobacterales > Enterobacteriaceae > Photorhabdus > Photorhabdus tasmaniensis. The sequence continues at coordinate 16,204 of NZ_PUJU01000047.1, read as the reverse complement.
AATAAAAGACCAAATGAACACGCCTTAACTGCGTTATAGTCTTTATCTACACCATAAATACATTTACGAAGGATTTCTTTTTTAATAGACAACTTTAACGTGAATGTATGCTCAGTGAGTTGTCTCAGCTTAGACCTATCATGAACCAAATAGTAGTCAATCAGAATATCTTGAAGCGTTTGGAAAACTTCAAGAATAAATGCACCAGAACCACAAGCAATATCAGCAAACTTAGAGCTTAATATTTCATAATCTGATTTTCCTCCACAGTATTCAATAACTGTGTTTCTGATAATGTCTTTAACGATATGGTTGGGAGTAGTGACTACATCACGATCAATATGCTCTTCTTTTAGCTGTACATCTACACTTCCATCCTCTAAAATACGAATCTTTTCCCCCAAAAAGACCTCATAGATATTACCTAAAATATCTGACGAAAAGACGGAAAAAGAGTATGTGCTTTGTGGAAAATAAAGCTGTTTAATGATAGTCCAAATAGATGATTCTTTATTATTGATTAATTCATCTATATGTTCAAGCGCAAATAAACCAGAATTGTATTTCTTATCAGCATCGTGGAGCTTAGATACAAGTGACTTATAATCTTTTTGCTCTGCATAATGATAAAGTGTCTCATAGTCTTCAAGATCACGATCTTCACATACTCGTAAGAAAACAATACTGTTGATATATTTTTGAATTAAATCATTTAATTTTTCTTCATTTAATTCTTTCTTGATACAAAGAAACTCTTCTGCTAACAATAAACGCCAATCGTTTATTTGTTTCAGGAATAAGTCATCGATACTGAACTTAGAAATATTATTTTCGATCTCTGACCATTCATTGTCAAATTGTCCAGAATAAACACTTTCTCGACCAATTAGGGACTTGATTTCATCAAAATTATCCACTAATTCAGTATAGTGATAACATTTCACCCGCGAATTAGATACTTGCTCATATTCTTTTACTGGTGTTGAACAGTCATAAATTACAGTATATTCAAAGTTAGATAAAACAGAAATCTTTAACTTTGCAGTAAATCCGTATCTCCTGACTTGCTTTGCAGGCTCCGGGTCTTTAAAAATGTCAACGCTTGGCTTTTTAGCTTCAACAAAAAATTTTCTTTCGGAGAAAAGTCTGAATGTATAGTCTGGTTTTTTTGTGTTTTCTCCTGCCTTACCTTTTAATCCTTCTTCGACAAGTACCTCTCTTTCATTTGTTATTTTGCCCGAAGAGTTATTGATATCCCATCCAAGTATTGTAAAAAACGGATCAAGGAAATCTGTTCTGAGTTGTGTTTCGTTATATTTCTTTGACTGATAATACTGTTTGTCTTGTTTATATTTTTTTACTAACTCTATTAGTTTTCCCTTACTATTCATCTTAATTTCTCTTAATAAAATCAATAGGTTGATTCACATAACCATCTTGCAATCCAATAAAAATCAGTAATTTTTCTACATTTATTTTAATATAAGCAGTCGTTTTCCTTATACTTTAAGTGTAATCATCTACTTCATGATAACCAAAAATCTGCATTTATTCTGATTCTCTCAACTCTGAAAAACCACATGAATTAAGCTTTCCTATGAGTATTTCTTCCGTTGAAGAAAGTGAAGTTCGGTTGTAGTACTAGGTTATAGATGGTTAGACATCTGATCCAACGACAGATAAATTCTGCTGGGCAATTATTTATACAGCTTTCACCGCAGTAGAGTAGAATCAATTATTGGAACTACCTATTTCCATGCTATTTTTCTCATTTTTTATTTATTAAAGGTAATGAGAAAGTTAGCTACCTTCACAACTCTCAGGTCGTAGGCTTGGGAAGCCTCTGCTCTGCTATTGAGCTACGCCCGCACTTGGATAGGATATAATACATTTTATTATAGCAACTCTATAGACACCAGCAAGCCATTACCTGTTTAAATTGCCTATATTTCAGTCAGTTGAAAATAAAAACTCCCCTGGCAGTTATGCTACAGGGGAGTTGAAATTTGAAACTTAATTAAAGCGGTTATTTCTGTGGGCGCATTGCCGGGAACAGAATAACGTCACGGATGGTATGGCTGTTAGTCAACAGCATGACCATACGGTCAATACCAATACCCAAACCTGCGGTTGGTGGCATACCGTGTTCCAGAGCCGTGACATAATCTTCATCGTAGAACATGGCTTCGTCATCACCTTCGTCTTTCTGACGAACCTGTTCAGCAAAGCGTTCTGCCTGATCTTCAGCGTCGTTCAATTCTGAGAAGCCGTTACCAATCTCACGTCCACCAATGAAGAATTCAAAACGGTCGGTGATAAACGGATTTTCATCGTTACGACGAGCCAAAGGAGAAACTTCTGCCGGATATTCCGTGATAAATGTTGGTTGAATCAGGTGGCTTTCAGCCGTTTCTTCGAAGATTTCACACTGAACGCGACCAAGGCCCCAACTTTTTTCCACTTCAATACCAAGTGATTCAGCGATAGCCACTGCTTTATCCATATCATCCAAATCCGTCATGTTGGTTTCAGGACGATATTTGCAAATCGCTTCTTTCATGGTCATTTGGGCAAATGGTTTACCAAAATCAAATTCCTGCTCGCCATATTTAACCAGCGTGCTACCCAAAACATTCTCAGTCAGGGTACGGAACAGCTCTTCGATCAAAACAATCAGATCTTGGTAATCCGCGTAAGCCATATAGAGTTCCATCATGGTGAACTCAGGGTTATGACGCGGAGAGACGCCTTCGTTACGGAAGTTACGGTTAATTTCAAATACACGTTCAAAACCACCGACAACCAGACGTTTCAGGTAAAGTTCCGGCGCAATACGCAGGTACATGTCAATATCCAGCGCATTGTGGTGAGTGATAAACGGACGGGCCGACGCACCACCCGGGATCACCTGCATCATTGGTGTTTCGACTTCCATAAAGCCTTTATTCACCATAAAGCTGCGCAGGACGGATAAAACCTGAGAGCGGATTTGGAAAGTTTTGCGCGATTCTTCGTTAGCGATCAGATCCAGATAACGCTGGCGGTAACGGGTTTCTTGATCAGCCAGCCCGTGGAATTTATCCGGCAATGGGCGCAGCGCTTTTGTCAGCAGACGCAGTTCAGTACAGTGAATGGAAAGCTCACCGGTTTTGGTTTTAAACAGTTTGCCACGAGCGCCCAGAATGTCTCCCAGGTCCCATTTTTTAAACTGTTCGTTATAAATACCTTCCGGCAGATCGTCACGGGCAACGTATAACTGAATACGACCGCCCATATCTTGTAGTGTTACGAAAGAAGCCTTCCCCATGATACGACGGGTCATCATACGACCACCAACCGTCACTTCAATATTCAGTGCTTCTAACTCTTCCTGAGTTTTGTCGTCGTATTGCGCGTGCAAATCTCCTGAAATGTTTTCACGACGGAAATCATTCGGGAAAGTCATCCCTTTCTCCCGTAAAGCCGCCAGTTTCTCGCGGCGGGTTTGCAGTTCATTATTTAAATCGGGAGCCTGTTCTGCCCCCTGTTGTTGTTGTGACATATTAGTTCCTCATAAGCCAGCTTTAAGGCTTGCTTCAATGAATTTGTCCAGATCACCATCCAGCACAGATTGTGTATTGCGGGTTTCAACGCCTGTGCGCAAGTCTTTGATCCGTGAGTCATCCAGAACATAAGAGCGGATTTGGCTGCCCCAGCCGATATCCGATTTATTCTCTTCCATAACCTGTTTATCAGCATTTTTCTTCTGCATTTCCAGCTCATACAGCTTTGCTTTCAACTGTTTCATGGCTTGGTCTTTGTTTTTATGCTGAGAGCGATCATTCTGACACTGAGTCACAATGTTGGTTGGAATATGGGTAATACGCACCGCAGATTCGGTTTTGTTAACGTGCTGACCACCCGCGCCTGATGCGCGATACACGTCGATACGTAAGTCTGCCGGGTTGATTTCAATATCAATATCATCATCCACTTCAGGATAGATGAATGCAGAACTGAATGAAGTGTGGCGACGACCACCGGAATCAAATGGGCTTTTACGTACCAAACGGTGAACTCCGGTTTCAGTACGCAGCCAACCATAAGCATAATCGCCCATGATCTTGATGGTTGCTGATTTCAGGCCGGCAACTTCACCATCGGATTCTTCGATGATCTCAGTTTTAAAACCTTTGGATTCAGCCCAGCGCAGGTACATACGCATCAGCATACTTGCCCAATCCTGCGCTTCGGTACCACCAGAACCTGCCTGTAAATCAAGGTAGCAGTTAGCACTGTCATACTCACCAGAGAACATACGGCGAAATTCTAACTGGCCCAGTTTGCCTTCAAGCTGTTCCAGTTCTGCTACAGCTTCATTAAACGTCTCTTCATCGTCAGCTTCTACCGCCAGTTCTAACAAGCCTTGTACATCTTCCAAACCTTGTTCAAGCTGAACGATAGTCTCAACAATCTCTTCCAGTGAGGAGCGTTCCTTACCCAAAGCCTGTGCCCGCTCCGGCTCACTCCAGACACCAGGCTGTTCCAGTTCGGCGTTAACTTCTTCTAAACGTTCTTTCTTGGCATCGTAGTCAAAGATACCCCCTCAGAACCATTGTCCGTTCAGACATGTCCTGAATGTGGTTTTTTACCGGATTAATTTCAAACATATTTTAGTGTCTTACGTTGTGTAGTCGTAGATAAATGGGATATTTTTCGAACCGCGCATTGTAACGGATTTGGCAAAGGGTTTATAGCATTTCAATAGATTTGTCACGTATTCAAACGAGAATACGTGACTATTTTTTAATAGGGCCAAAGATGCTGGATCAAAAGTTGTACATTACGGTTGCCCCGGAATTCATTAACATCCAGTTTATAGGCAAGTTCTACTTCACGGACGCTGTTGTCCGGCCAACGAGCAGGATCGATATTGAACGCGATACCATCCAGCATCGGCCCACCATTTAATGGTTCTACCATCACTTTTAAATGACGTTCTCCCACAATGCGTTGTTGCAGCAACCTGAATTTACCGTCAAAAACCGGTTCCGGGAAAGCTTGCCCCCAAGGGCCGCCATCACGCAATATTTCAGCAACGTCCAATGACAGTTCATTCATTGCCAACTCGCCATCACTCCAGATGACACCTTCAAGTTGCGAAATATCCAGCCAGTCCGCCATCAGCGTGGAAAAGTGATGCTGGAATTGTTCAAATTTATCCTGTTCAAGTGACAGGCCGGCAGCCATTGCATGACCACCAAATTTCAGTATCAGCCCCGGATTTAACGTATCAAGTCGTTCAAGGGCATCACGCATATGCAGTCCCTGAACTGAACGGCCTGAACCTTTCAAAATGCCATTACCTGCCGGTGCAAAGGCGATAACAGGCCGATGAAAACGTTCTTTAATTCGGGAAGCCAAAATTCCCACCACCCCCTGATGCCATTCAGGATGATAGAGCGCCAGACCATAAGGCAATTCAGTGCGGGTACGTTCAAGTTTGTCGCAGATTTGTAATGCTTCCTGCTGCATTCCCTGCTCTATTTCACGACGGGTGTGGTTAAGGCTGTCCAGTTCGCAAGCTATCTGACGGGCCTTTGCCATATCGTCAGTGAGCAATAAAGCGACGCCAATGGACATATCATCCAAACGGCCGGCGGCATTCAACCTTGGTCCAAGAAAGAAACCCAAATCGCTGGCGGCCAGCTTATAAGCATCACGTTTAGAAACTTCCAGTAATGCGCGGATCCCCGCACAGCAGCGCCCTGCGCGAATACGGTTTAATCCCTGATAAACCAGAATCCGGTTATTGGTATCCAAAGGGACAACATCAGCAACAGTGCCCAATGCAACCAGATCCAGCATTTCTGCCAGATTCGGCAGCGCCATTCCCTGTTTTTCAAACCATTGTTCTTTTCTCAGCGCAGCTCTTAGAGCAGACATCAGATAAAAGGTGACGCCAACCCCCGCCAATGATTTAGACGGGAAGGAACAATCGGACAGATTGGGGTTAATAATGGCCTCTGCGGCGGGCAGAATTTCACCCGGCAGGTGATGGTCAGTCACAATCACTTTCATATGATGCTGATGTGCAGCCACAACGCCTTCATGGGAAGAGATACCGTTATCCACCGTAATAATCAGGTCAGCGCCTTTTTTGACAACCTCTTCTACCACCTGTGGGCTTAAACCATAACCATCTTCGAAACGATTTGGCACCAGATAATCAAGATTACGGTAGCCCATCGCCCATAGCGAGCGGATCGCCAGTGCCGTACTGGTTGCACCATCAGCATCAAAATCACCGACAATAACAATGCGCCAGTGTTCATGAAGTGCGGTCAACAATAGTGTTACCGCCTGTTCCACACCACTCAGATGCTGGTAATTCAGTAATCCCTGAACACTGCGTTCCAATTCATTAGCTTGCTGGATGCCACGGATGGCATATAAACGGCGCAATAATGGATGAATCTGTGGTGGAAGATGACTATCATCCACCGCCGGGCGGCGGCGGAGTTGTGTTTCAATATTCACTAAACTTATTTACCACGCTGATCTAATGCTTTTGCCAGCGCTTCCGGCGGCATATATCCACCTAACAGGCTGCCATCTTTAAGAATAATTGCCGGTGTTCCCTGTACACCAAACTGGACTCCCAATTTATAATGGTTAGCGATATCCACCTTACAATCCTTGATTGGCGAAATGCTCTCATTTTTAAACGCAGCATCCAGTGACTTTTGTGGTGTTGCACTGCACCAGATAGATTGCATATCTTTAGCGGACTGATGCTGCATCCCCTGACGTGGGAATGCCAGATAGCGAACAGTAATGCCAAGTTTATTGTACTCTTTCATCTCTCCATGCAATTTATGGCAGTAACCACAGGTAATATCAGTGAAAACAGTCACAACATGCTTCTCTTTCGGCGCTTTGTAAACAATCATTTGGTCTTTCATCGCCTCCAGCTTTTTCATCAACAATTGATTACTGACATTCACCGGAGTGCTGCCACTGACGTCGTAAATCGGCCCTTGTAATAAATATTTGCCGTCATCAGACAGATAAATGATACCTTGCTCGGTCACTATCGTATTTAAGCCCGCAATCGGTGATGGCTGGATATTTTCTGCTTTGATCCCCAGCTTTTGCATCGTCCTATGAACTTCACCATCATCAGCAAACGCATTTCCACTTAAAAAGGCCAGCAAAAGAGGGAAACATAACACGCTTTTTTTCATTTTCAGTTCCTTTAAATCCATGCTCACCCACGCGGATGATGTTGTTGATGTAACAATCTAAGCCGCTCGGTTGCGACATGTGTATATATTTGTGTTGTGGATAGATCGCTATGTCCCAGCAACATCTGCACAACCCGTAAATCAGCACCATGATTAAGCAAATGCGTTGCAAATGCATGGCGCAAAACATGAGGAGATAACCGTTCAGTATCAATCCCGGCCAATACAGCATAGTGTTTAATGCGATGCCAAAAAGTCTGGCGGGTCATTTGCCGCCCCCGGTTGCTGGGAAAAAGCACATCCAGTGTTGCACCATTCAACAACCCAGCTCTCCCATACTCTAGGTAATTCTCTAGCCAGTAAACAGCCTCTTCTCCTAAAGGTACCAATCGTTCTTTATTCCCTTTACCGATGACTCTCACCGCGCCTTGGCGCAAACTGACATCAGACAGTGTTAACCCCACTAGCTCAGATACCCGCAAGCCACAAGCATAAAGCACTTCAAGCATCGCCTTATCCCTTAACTCCACAGGCTGATCTGTGCAAGGTGCATTAAGCAAATTTTCTACCTGCTTTTCACTTAAATCTTTCGGCAACCGCTTGGGTAATTTCGGTGCAGATAAAAGCGCTGTCGGATCATCTTCCCGCATTTTTTCCCGGTAAAAATAGAGAAACAACTGACGCATGGCGCTCAATAAACGTGCTGAGCTACTGGCTTTATACCCTCCATCCACCCGTTCTGCCAGAAAAGACTGCAAATCAATCGCCTGGACAGATAATAAATCATGACCATGATGTATCAACCAATTATCCAGCGCCTGTAAATCCAACCGGTAAGAAACCAATGTATTTTCCGCCAGATCATGTTCCAGCCAAATAGCATCAAGAAATTGTTCTATCAGTGGATCTGTCAACTGAGTTTGTTGTTTTGACACGAAACTCTTCCCTTAAATCTGCACATCTCTGCTGGCTATTATGCCTGAAAAAGCAATTATTCTGTTACAATGCCCTCCAGATATTCAAAAACCATAATGATTAATGATGAAGATTGGTCTTTTTTACGGCTCCAGCACCTGCTACACCGAAATGGTAGCAGAGAAAATCCGCGATATCCTCGGCGAAGATTTGGTTGATCTCCACGACATTAAAGAGGCAACACCGGAATTAATGGAAACGTATTCGGTGCTGATTCTCGGCATCCCAACATGGGATTTTGGCGAATTGCAGGAAGATTGGCTGGTTATCTGGGATCAACTTCCTTCTCTTAATTTACAGGGAAAAATCGTCGCCATGTACGGTATGGGTGATCAAATTGATTACGGCGAATGGTTCCTTGATGCTCTTGGTATGCTATATCACCATTTACTTCCTTCTGGTGTACATTTCATTGGCTTTTGGCCCACAGAAGGTTATGAATTTACCAGCCCGAAGCCATTAACTGATAATGGTTCACAATTTGTCGGGCTGGCTCTGGATGACGTAAACCAATTTGAGCAAACTGATGATCGTTTATCACAATGGTGTATGCAAATCCTGCAAGAAATGGAACCTTTACTTTAATCAGGGCAATTTCAGCTCAATCAGGTATCAGGATATTGCAATAATAGTTGGTTGATACTCCTCCACTCATCCTGTGGCATGCTATCAGATGTTATCCATAAACGGATTTTTTTCCGGTTATAACCAGATTGCGCAGTGATTAGCACGCCATAGCGGCACATCCACGGCTGCCGGATAATTTGCCATTCATGTTTTTTCCATTGCAACTTATTATTATTGAGCAGAACCAAAGGCCCTTGTAATTTACGGATATTTTTCTGACTACGTCCCCAACTGGCAATAATCAACAGTACCAAAGGAAGCCAGAAAATGGAGTCATCCGCCGGCCACGGAGCCAACAATACGATAAGCGCTATTGCACCATGAATGCAGGTGGAAATAAGCTGGGTATTCCAGGATACCCTGAGATCACATTTCCACAGGACCACGAGCTTTATTTCTATTCTGAATAAGTTTAATCATGCGGAATAGCGCCTCATCTTCCGGACGTCCATGATTCATCAACCAGTTGAACAGATCAGGATCAGCGCATTCAAGTAAGCGAATAAAAAGTTGTTTATCATCATCACTCAGTGAGTCATATTCATGCTTAAAAAACGGCATAATTGAAATATCCAACTCACGCATTCCACGCCGACATGCCCAATGTATACGTGCTTTATTATCAATATCCATGTTCAAAAAATCCCCTTTTTAATTCTCATTGTTTATCTTAAAACCATCAGCCATTAAATCGCCCGGCAAACTCATGCATCATGCCAGCTAATAGCAATAATAACTACTTGCATTGTGCTTCAGCTCTTTTACCATTATGCATCATTGGCTCAAATATCTGACTGGCAGGATGTGTCATGACTTATAAAACTCCGTTTTCTTCACAATCTCCATTGTCTTCATCAACTCTTCCCCTGACGTTAATCTCTCTGGATGACTGGGGTCTGGTAACCGCAACCGGACCGGATGCCGAAAAATATCTGCAAGGTCAGGTGACAGCAGATATTTCTGCTCTTGCAGCGAATCAACATGTGCTCAGTGCACATTGTGACGCAAAAGGCAAAATGTGGAGCAATCTGCGTCTCTTTCATCGTGGTGAAAGCCTTGCTTATATTGAACGCCGCAGTGTGCTGGAAAACCAGCTTAAGGAGCTGAAAAAATATGCAATATTCGCTAAAGTTACACTAGTTCAGGATGAAAATGCGGTACTGCTAGGTGTCGCAGGTAAAGGCTGCCGTGAAGCTCTAAGCAACATTTTCCCTGCACTGCCGGGTGCGGATAATGCTGTAGTTCAACATGAAGCCACTACTTTGCTCCATTTTGCCTTGCCGTCTGAGCGGTTCCTTCTGGTTACAGACACTGCCACTGTTGAACAGCTAATAGAAAAACTTCAAGCCCAACTTAATAGCAGCGAACAGTGGTTGGCGCTGGATATTGAAGCCGGTTTCCCGGTCATTGATACCGCCAACAGCGCGCAGTTTATTCCACAGGCAACTAACCTCCAGGCATTCGTGGGGGGTATCTGTTTTAAAAAAGGTTGTTATACCGGTCAGGAAATGGTGGCTCGTGCTAAATATCGCGGCGCAAATAAACGCGCAATGTACTGGCTGGTGGGTAGTGCTGCCAAAATGCCGGCGGCTGGTGATGATCTGGAATGGCAACTGGGAGATAAATGGCGGAGAACGGGTACCGTTTTAACTGCTGTTAGATTGAATGACAATAGTATTTGGGTGCAGGTCGTCATGAATAATGATATGGAAAGTCATAGCGTGTTCCGAGTCCGTGGCGATGAAGAACATTCACTGGCCATTCAGCCACTGCCTTATTCCCTTGTTGAAGAAAAATAGTTTATGAGGTTTGTATGTCGTTAGCAGTGCCTGCCGTTGATTTTGGCCCTTTTACGGATGTGATCGGTTTTTTGATGGAGCTGGATAAACTGAAAAGAGTTCAGCGACGCACTAAGTTATTGGATAACCACCGTCAGGAAAATTCAGCAGAACATAGCTGGCATTTTGCTATCGCTGCGATGAGTTTTGCGCCGTATGTGAAAGAAGTCGATATTCAGCGGGTTATCCAGATGGCATTGATTCACGATATCGTTGAAATCGATGCTGGTGATGTGATGGTTTATGATTTAGCTGCCCGTGAAGCCATTCACGATCAGGAAGTTAAAGCCGCTAACCGTCTTTTTGGCTTGCTACCCGAAACTCAAAAAAATCACTTTATGTCACTTTGGCAAGAATACGAAGCAGGAGAAAGTCAGGATGCCCGTTTTGCTATTACGCTGGATAGATTAATGCCGATTCTGATGAATCTGCATAATAAGGGCCAAAGCTGGGTGGAAAACGATATTCGTCTTGAGCAGGTGCTAAATCGCAATCAATTTATTGCCGATGTCTATCCTGAATTCTGGCAATATCTGCTGCCACAATTAGAGTCTGCTCAAAAGAAAGGCTGGTTGAAGTAACTTTTTCCCAATAATTTTATACTACAAATTCAGTGCGCCATATAAAGAATATGGCGCGCGAAATCAGACTTATCTCATTCCTGCACCACTCAGGATTCACTTTGGCTGGCCGTTGATAATTATCTTACCAGATATACCTTCATCTCCTGGTTTTCCCTCAGAGCCATCTTGACCCGATGCGCCTGGTTGGCCATTGTTCTCGAATCCGCTATTATTTACTCCACCTTCTCCGCCGTTCCCACCTTTTCCGCCACTCCCACCTTTTCCGCCACTCCCCCCCTTCCCACCATCACCTCTATATGACAGAGCATTAATTATTGGCTGACCATCGGAGAAACCAATATATATGTTACCACTGTCTCCACCTTTACCCCCATCTCCTCCATCCCCTCCATCTCCGCCATTCCCCCCGTTTCCTCCAGATCCGGAACGACACTTGCTTGTTTTATTGTTAGTATCACTCCCATTTCCGCCATTTCCTCCATTCCCCCCGTTACCCCCATTTCCGCCATTTCCGCCATTTCCACCACGCCCACCCAGTGATAGCGCATTGACTAACCCTGTAATAGATTGAACCGTAACAGTTACGTCATTTGCATCTCCAGCGCGTCCGCCATTCCCCCCTGATACTCCCGCAGAACTGCTGGTTCCATCTGTACCTGATGTGGATTGAACTGCGCAGCTGTTTTTACCCTCTTTACCCGCACTACCATTGCTGCCATTAATCCCATTATTTCCTGGTGCCCCCGCTGAATTATCGATTCCATCAGTACCTTTATTGACAATGCCCTGCTTTCTATCAGTTCCATGTCCTATAACACAGTTCGCTTCGATGCTACCGTTAGTGCGGTAAATAATTTGACCTCCTTGCTCAAAGATTATCTGGTCATACACCAAAGTAACCGGCTCACCATAGTCATCGTTATCTTCAACAATCACTGGATTATCTGCGGTAACAGTAATACTTTCGCCACTGTATAGCGCAATCTTCATCGGGAAGCGTTTAGCATTAAGTATTTCTTCATAATCTTTGACCAAAGCAGAATCACTATAGATATAGGCCCGAAAAGCTTTGCACAAGTCAATATGATTACCCGGGACATTTGCCAGCCGTTCAGCAGAAAACGGTTCGGGCAACGGATGGTGGGGTTCCATTCTGCCAGGGCCATACTGACTGTCAGGCACACCGCCGAGTTCCTTCAACTCTTGTATGGTTTGTACCGTAAAGAATGCCGGGGGCACAGTCGCTGTCTTCGGATCGTTAGAAAATACTACTTTGCCGTCAAAATCCGAGGTCTTAAGTTGCTTTGGCTGCCGCTCTATACCAACCAGATGATGATACTGATGTAATACGGCTAAAGTTTCAGTAAAAGTCTTCATTTTACTCATGGGAATTCTCCTGAGTTTAAGTTTATACATTTAGGATAGTTTCATATATCAGTTGTCCATCTGACCAAATTCCAAAGTATCTACCGCTATTACTACCGGTTGTGACACTAAATTGCTCATAGTCAAAATCTTGCCCTTGGCTAATCACCAGATTAGCCATAGCGAAAACTTCGATTTTTTCTGGTAAAGGATATAGGCACTTCAACAACAGGTATGCCAGAAAAATAATTCCTATGGGAATTAATTAGGTAAGTATTTATTCACTTTACAGAAAGCGATTGGATGCAATATTTGAATTATACAATTTAATCTTCCACTTTTTCCATTAGTTATAGAGAGTATTTACGTGATATATCACTACCTTTTAATGCGTGCTGATTAAGAATTTCAATTTTATATTTATCTCATTAGGTATTATTAGGAAATACAAATAAAAACAACAAGTATGATTTTTTTCAAAAATCACAACAAGATAGAAACCTATAAATATTATTGAATAATTAAATTATGAATGTGATTTAAATTAATGGTGAAAAATAATTCCTCTTTGCGAAAATAAGACTTTTTTACGAACAAGACTGATTAAAGCAGTGTAAAACAAGTTTAATCTGACGTATTTACGGTTTTACATAATAACACTGCAAGTAACCCGATTCGTATTCTATTAAATCATTCATTTGAGAGTTTTCTATGATCAATGATTTAACTGGTTTATGACAAAGTTTATTGTCAGTTGAAAACATTATTAAAGTCGGTTCCTTTGGAAAAATAAATTGTCTGATTAAACCATTCATGTTTTTATTTATCCTTTTTTCCGGGGTATGTAAGCATTAATAAAACCAATTATTTTTCTCATCTTTCACTGATAATTTTATGATGGGCAGATTTTAAGTTGTTATTAAAAGCCATTTTTTTAACCTCGGGTTTTAATCGGTATAATCAGGTTTTAACCATTGTTTTTGCTACTTTTAACACCTGTTTTTTCTTAAGTTTAATCATCATAGTATATTGTGTTTTACTTTTAACCAACTTTAATCATACCCATTTTTTATCTTTACTGACGTTGTTTTGCTGGCAATTTTTAGTAGTTTTCATAAGTCATACTCATTTGTTTTATCTTCATAAATCAACCTGTAAATAGTCTGATGGTATAAAGATGCTATTTTATATTTTATCGGATAATATTCTTTTTCTCACTGATTTTTTAACTCTCTTTTAATGGTTAATGAGCTTCAATTAAATATAATTAATAATCATTTTAAAAAGTTTTACTTATAGTTAAATCCGTCTTTTATATAAAACCTTTAATATCTCTGTTTTAGTGCTTTTAAATGGTTATGGCAGGTTAGGTAAATGTAAAATAAGCGGAGGGTAGCATTGTTGATAAATACATTAAACATGACAGGGAATAAGCCGTTTTTAGTCACTCTGTACCTTTTAAAAATCTGGCATTAATGGATGTCTGTTTTTTTTACCCTTAGTTAACTAATTGCCCAAAAAGAGAAAATAAGTAGAAAGAGAAAATAGACCATATTAAAAATATGAAATCTTGTCCCAGTTATTAGGATTGAGATAATTATTTGAAACTTATAAAAAAGAATCCCAATTCTGGCCGGGATAAATTGAGTTTATTTACTGTCAACTTCTCCAAAAAGTGCACCTATACAACAGCCCTAAATCGTTCTGGTTTTCTGTGGTCACAAATTGGCTGGGCTGAGATGGTTGGAATCTTTAATCCTAACTCTGCATCAGACTGATAAATAGAAAATATTCATCCTTATTTGATTGATAAGTAAATATTAACATAAAGTTAAAGTAATCCCAGCCGTAGCTGACTGGGATTAGCGTTTTATCTAGACTTACTAGTCACCAGTAAATATTTTGGTTAGCGGACATTGTGACATTTTTTGAATTACAGAATGAACTGTACCGGCAGGTAATAAAGTCTCTTTTATTGTACTCCCATCATCAACACTCCAAATTAGGCGATCATTTTGGCTTGTTTTCATAAAGTAAATATAATAGCCATTATCCCCCATTGCAGTACAAGTCATATCAAACAAGCTATCAATAAGATCTTCTCCTTCTCCTGTAAAATAACTTTCTGCATTTTTGTATAAAGTAATAGGATCAAAGGGAATATCATTACATGCCAACTCATCTATTTTCATATTTGAGTAAAAGCCAATTGTTGTCCTTAATTCGAAAACATCAACAATGTCAAATAATCTATTTCCTTCTAAATAGAAAGAAAATACTCCATTTTTCCAAAAGCTATCTGGAGAGTTCCATGACTCAACAATGTCAAATTGAAGAGAAAAGTAAAATGGATCACCATAAATCACTTTAGTTTCACTCCTAGTTTTTTCTGAATATCACTTGGCACCTGTTTGCTTGTTAAGGAATTGTTAATATCTCCGGAGCTGCCATTCCAATGATATTCTCCGTTAGTTCCTTCGAATCGGTGAACGTTACCGTTCTTATCTACTGAGAACCGAACCTCTTTATTGTTATAGTTTTTTGAGCTTGGTATAGAGTTTTCAAAAAGAATTAGAGAGTCTCTAGGTTCTATTCCTGCATTTTTGCGATTTCCATCCCCTCCGGGAGTATGTTTAGGATTTGATTTGTAAGTTAGCCCATTAGAAGCGACTATTGGCTCCGGTACCGGTATTGCGCTTCCTCGGTGTTTCCCAACAATCGAAGCAATTGAAACCTTACTACCAATAGCACCACCAATACCGGCAGATTCTACCGCTTCTTTGGCTATCAGGGCACCTTTTTCCCTGGCGGGCAGGGCGTTATATAACCAAGATTGAGAGTAAGTGCTAAAGAGTTCCCTATCTTGTGATAGGGAATCTGTATTAGGAAGATAGGCACTATAATAGCGGTCACTCAATAGCAATTGAGTGACCGGCTAGTCCTTAATACATCAGGCTATTACACTTAATCTTAATAAAAATCTTCGCGTTTAAATTTCTTTCCTGTTGGTTCAATTTCGTTTTCCCATAATGAGACTGTTATACTTTCGTTTGGTATATAAACAGCATATGATTTCCCTAACCCTTCGTCTTCACCAATACCAAAAATAACACCTTTTTGATGGCTATATTCTATTACACGATCAACATTTAGAATAATAACCTCTTGATAGAAAATGAATTTATCTTTCATTTATGTGTAATTCTCCCGTCGAGCGAAACATTTAGATGTTTACCATCTCTACTTGCCCAGCCCAGTTGGATCTTTCCCTGTGGTGAAAGTTGGACATCCCATTCAAAAGGTTGCCCTTGAGTTCTGGAAGGCCCTTTTGTCCATTCATTACCAAACTTATCAATATACCCATTATTAGGGCCTTTTTGTAAAGCCTGATTTGGTGTGTATTTAGGCGATGGAACAAATCTAATTTTACCTTCTGTTGGCAATTGGACATATTTCAGCCGTCCCTTAATAGACCACAGTTGCCCTGCACCCATTGAGCTATAAGGATTAAATGTTGGTTCTTTTATATATTCAAGTGGGGCTTTTACCGCTACTTTAGCAAACTTATCGGCAGCATGGGTAGTAACCC
>NZ_PUJU01000046.1 GCF_011189505.1 Photorhabdus tasmaniensis | reverse complement strand
ACTGGCGTGAGGATCCAATGTGTCGTTTTACCGCCACGGTACTGGGTTAATTTATTGATTAAATAAGATTTCAAAAGAGTAGATCACTGGAGGGAACTCAGTCCGATTTTGACGATCTGATTAATCGCCAAAAATCACCAAACGGACTGCGTTATACCTATCATCGCATCGATACTCCGAAATGAACGACGTGACACGGAACCACTGTTGTCAATTTATGTGGCAATGGCTTCAACATGTAAAGGTATTCATGGAAGCAGTATCATGACAACAGCAAAAATCGGGAAGGGTAAAAATGGGTGTATCACTATTATGAAAACCTATTTATATTGAGGGAGACAACCTAATACTACAGCCGTAATTCTCTTTCTCAACAAACGGCATATTCATAGATAAAGATTAAATCATTACGATTTCTCCGTGTTGTAGTCATCAGAAAAAATACAAATTTTTTGTTTCTACGGTTGTAGTACTAATCTACGGGGTTGTGTTTGCAATAAGCTAACCATTCAAGGGGCTTTACCACAACTGCCGGAACGTCATCCACATGACATCGGCGTTTCAGTTCTGCCCCTTGACTATTTTGGATTTAAATTCGGTTAAGATGCTCTGTTATTGTGATATTTTTTAATTTTTTTCAACGCCATTTGCCTTTTCAATGGTGATAAGTAATCAATAAAAATCTTGCCGTGAAGATGATCAATTTCATGTTGCATCACAATAGCCAGGAAATCTTCACTCTCCACTGTGATCGTCTCACCATGCCGGTTTAACGCTTCGACTTTCACTTTTTCAAATCTTTCTACATCAGCGTAATATCCTGGGACAGACAAACATCCTTCTTGCCCCATGACACTGCGTTCTTTCTCAACGATCTTTGGGTTGACCAGAATCAAAGGCTGATTTCGATGCGTTGAAATGTCAATGATCACCACCGCTTCTTTTCGTCCAACTTGCGGTGCGGCCAAACCGATTCCATTATCCGTGTTATACATGGTATCAAGCATGTCATCGATCAGACCTTGGATCTCTTCAACATTTGCAACTTCAACACACTTTTGCCTCAGTCTTTCATCTGGAATAGTCAATATTTTTAATGTTGCCATGACAAATGATTCTCTCTATTCGGGCAGCCTGTCGTTGCTTTCAATCGGCTTATAGCGCTACTGATAAAGCTGCTTTGTTCTTAGATTTGTATAGTTAGTACACTTCTCATTCTGAATTCAGTGGTAACTATGCCTTAAGTGATATGTTTTCTATGATAGAAATTAACCGATATCATATCATCCAGTACACCTTTGAAGTTGTTAAATAGCACTAATGGCATATCACTTGAATAAAGCCGCCGAAATGATGTAAGACCAATAAAGTTATCTAAAATCCCATTATTAATCAAAGTAGTAGTAATAAGCGCTATTGAGATTTTATTTTCAGTTACCGTTTTATAAAACCGGTTTTTATAAAGAAGTGTTTCAGAATCAACGATGCACATTGAAGCACCATACGATAACGCTACCCACAATTCAAAAACAAATGCATCAAATGAAATAGATGAAAATTGAGCGATACAGTTCTGTTCCATCACATCGACAAACGTATTTACAAAACTCACAATATTTATCTGAGACAATAAAATTAATTTTCTTTGAGATATTTAGCAACTAAATCGGGAAATTTATTAACAGAGTCAAAGAACTATTCAATATATCCGTAATAAGATCCATAGAAATAGATAAACAATTAGCTAATAGATATTAACCATAATAGCATTGTTAACTTATTGTTATATATAAAAATTAATGATAGCTTAGCCACTGTATAAAAATATAACATCTTGTTTTTGTTATTATCTTATTTAATCAATCTCCAAACAATCTGGCTGCTAACTTTAAAATTCAACGATTACTGATCCTTGCTGGTGATATCAGTGCCGTTACACCGGTAGAAATTGTTTATGCATCCGACAGTGATCTGCACATGCGAGCATAACAAGCCTTTGAAGGACTCTCTGTGGCAGGCTTCTGTGCCGCCTATGAATTTCATGCCCGCAGCGCTGATGGATGTATTAGTTCATTCAGCGACGAGCGCTTTTCGGTCTAAAAGCAGCAACTACCTTATCATCGGTTTCGACATATGGGCCATCCAGCAATTGGATACAATATGGCACGCTGGCAAAAATGCCGGATACCAGAACATTGCCATTTTCGTCTTTCAAACCTTCCAGCGTTTCTGCTATTGCTTTTGGTTGCCCTGGTAAGTTCAAAATAAGAGCTTGTTTGCGGATAACGCCAACCTGGCGGGATAGGATTGCTGTTGGAACAAATTTCAGGCTGATCTGACGCATCTGTTCGCCATAGCCTGGCATTTCACGATCTGCAACAGCCAATGTTGCATCAGGAGTTACATCACGGCGTGCGGGGCCGGTTCCACCGGTAGTCAAAACCAGATGACAGCCGATTTCATCCACCAGCTCGCACAGGGTCTGTTCAATGATAATTTGCTCATCAGGGATTAGACGCGTTTCTATACTGAAAGGTGTTGTAATAGCACTTTTTAACCACTCTTCCAGTGCCGGAATCCCTTTGTCCTGATAAACACCGCTTGATGCACGATCAGAGATGGATACCAGGCCAATGCGCAATTCATTCATACAAACCTCAATAATACATAATTAGCTAACAGCAAAAAGGCGGCCAATTATGCCGCCTTTAAAACAAAAAGAATAGTTTATAACCTGTAATTACAGCAGATCAGCGATCATCTTCTCAAGTTTGTCCTGATCTACAGCAAATTTACGGATGCCATCCGCCAGTTTTTCTGTAGCCATTGCATCCTGATGATGTTTCCAATAGAACTGAGCTTCATTCAGTGGCGCTGGACGCACTTTAATTTCACCGCTATAACCCAGCTTGCATTCAACCTCACCCTGAGTTTCAGACAGCTCTTTCAGCAGTGCAGGGGCAATAGTTAAACGGTCACAACCCGCTAATTCCAGGATCTCACCGGAATTACGGAAACTTGCGCCCATCACAACAGTGTCATAGCCATGTTCTTTATAATATTGATAGATTTCCGCCACAGAAACTACGCCCGGATCTTCGTGTGGAGCGTACTCTTTCTGATCGCTGTTCGCTTTATACCAGTCAAGGATACGGCCAACGAATGGAGAAATCAGGTAAACCCCCGCTTCTGCGCAAGCCCGGGCCTGAGCGAAAGAGAACAGCAGAGTCAGGTTACAGTTAATACCTTGTTTTTCTAGCTGTTCAGCCGCACGGATGCCCTGCCAGGTTGAAGCGAGTTTGATCAGAATACGATCATTGCTGATACCTGCCTCGTTATACAGCTTTATCAAGCGTTTAGCTTTAGCTACGCTGGCTTCGGTGTCATAAGACAGACGAGCATCTACTTCTGTCGAGATGCGGCCAGGGATCAGTTTCAAAATTTCCAAACCAATATTTACAGCCAGTTTATCACTGGCATCCACTATCTGCTGCTCGCGGGAATCACTCTGTTCACGCGCCCACGCAATTGCTTCATCAATGAGTTTGCGATATTCAGGGATCTGTGCAGCGTTAAGGATCAGAGATGGGTTAGTTGTAGCATCTTGTGGCTGATAAAGTTTCATTGCCGCAATATCCCCGGTATCCGCTACTACAGTTGTCAGTTTACGCAGGGAAGTTAATTTATCGGTCATTTTGTCATATCTCATCGTTATGCGTGAAATCGTTATGCGTGAAATTGTGGCATTATTGCTGCGCCATCCACTGATAATAACATGCTAAGACCTTGCTGCAAGGCGGTAAAAACGATCACTCACAGTCATTAACTCGCAACCGTTTTCGATTCAATATCTAAAGTTAGAAATGAAATGTTGTGAAGATATAGCAAGCAGTAAGGATGAGTGTAGAGATAAGGAATAAGAAACACGTCAACGTGCTGAATATATGAAGGAATTGAGGGTATATTTTCCTTTCAGGCATCATTTTGTTTACACAAGTCGTGTAAATCAAATGCACGGCAGTTTCCGCTATCGTTGTTATTGTTCTTTTCACCCGAGTTTTTGTTAAAGTAATTCAATCTGAACAACCGGGATGACGTTATGCTTATTACTATTTCACCTGCCAAAACCCTTGATTATGAAAGCCCGCTTGCCACGGAAAAATACAGCCAGCCAGAATTACTCGATCAGTCAAAGCAGTTAATCAGTATCTGTCGAGATCTGACACCTGCTCAAATTGCCAGTCTGATGGGTATCAGCGATAAGCTTGCCGGTCTGAATGCAGCTCGTTTTGGCGAATGGCATGCTGATTTCACCCCAGAAAATGCACGTCAGGCTATTCTGGCATTTAAAGGTGATGTTTATACCGGTATGCAAGCTGAAGTTTTTTCCGATAGGGATTTTGATTTTGCTCAGGATCATCTGCGGATCCTGTCTGGTCTTTACGGCGTGCTTCGTCCTTTGGATCTGATGCAACCTTACCGGCTAGAAATGGGGATCAAACTGGAAAATAAATGCGGTAAAGATCTCTATGCTTTCTGGGGAGATCTGATCACTGAAAAGATCAATGAAGCCTTGGAGCAGCAAGGCGATAATATATTGGTTAATCTGGCTTCCGATGAATACTTCAAGTCCGTTAATACAAAGAAATTAGCCGGTAAAATTATCAAACCCGTATTCCTTGATGAAAAAAACGGTAAATATAAAATTATCAGCTTTTATGCGAAAAAAGCCCGTGGGCTGATGAGCCGGTTTATTATTCAAAATCAGCTAACCCAAGCTGACCATCTGGTGGAGTTTAATCTGGATGGCTACGCATTCGATGAGTCGTTATCCAAAGGGAATGAGCTGGTATTTAAACGCCCAGAACAACATTAAGACTTTTATTATCAATAATAAACGCCGCATGGTTTATGCGGCGTCCATATCTTCTTGATTATTTAGGTATCCTTTCCATTAGGAAAGCTCGCAATTCAGCAAAATTTGCGGGTAAATAATGGGACAACAACGCTAAATCAGCCCGTTCTGCCAGCGCTTCAGGTAATGGTAACTCCTCACCCAGAATTTGCTCTACACTCTCTTTAAATTTCGCCGGATGAGCCGTACCGAGAAACAGCCCGTATTCATCCTCTTGCAATTGATCACGCAGAACACGGTAAGCAACTGCTGCATGAGGTTCAGAGATATAACCCAATTTAGCCAATGCCTTGATCGTCTTTTTAGTCACTTCATCACTGACTACACCATAGCTCAATTCACTTAATGGCCAGGATTTACGGCAAAACAGCTCTTCAATACGCGGCCAGTTGTTTGGCTGACTAACATCCATTGCATTGGAAAGCGTGGCAACTGTCTGATGAGGCACCCATTTTCCATCGGTCAAATAACGTGGAACCGTATCGTTAACATTAGTCGCAGCAATAAAGCGTTTTACCGGCAGCCCCATTGATTTCGCGAATAAACCCGCAGTCAAATCACCAAAATTCCCACTGGGCACCGAGATAATCAGTTGTTCACGCTTATCTTCTGGTAATTGAGCAACCGCCTCAAAGTAATAGCAAATTTGCGCCAACAAGCGGCTGATGTTAATTGAGTTAGCTGAATTGAGATACAGAGCCTGTTTTAACTCATTATCATCAAACGCCTGTTTAACCAGTGCCTGGCAATCATCGAAATCACCATCAATTGCCACCGTATGAATATTACCGCCCAATGTACAGAACAGTTTTTCCTGTAGTGGGCTGATTTTTCCCTGCGGATAAAGGATCACCACCTGTACATTGCTCAACCCATAAAAGGCGTGTGCTACTGCTGCACCAGTATCGCCGGAAGTCGCGGTCAGGATAGTCACAGGCTGCTCACCAGCAATCTGTGCCAGTATTTGCGCCATAAAACGACCACCAAAATCTTTAAATGCCAGAGTCGGACCGTGGAACAATTCCAGTGTTGCAACATCATCTTCTACTTTTGCCACTGGTGCCAGGAAAGTAAAAGCGCTCTTAACCCGTGCCGCCAGTTGTTCTGGCGGAATCTCATCACCAATAAATGCCGAAAGAATATGGCTGCTGCGGGTAACAAAATCCAGTTTCAGTAGTTGATCAATTTCTTCACGGTTAAATTCGGGTAGATCTTGTGGGAAGAAAAGCCCTTGCTGTTTGCCTAACCCCTGCTTTACCGCCTGCGCAAAACTCACCTGCTCGCTGTTGTCTTTTAAGTTATACAGTTTCATCCGTTCCGTTACCCTATCTGTCGTGCGCCTGCGAGATCCAGACGGCAAATGTGTACAAAACCTTCATCATTCTGAATATAATGCTGTTGCAGCCACTGAGCCATTTTCTTCGCGGTAGTCATATCATTGCAAATGGAAAACAACGTCGGGCCAGAACCAGAAATACCACAGGTCAATGCACCTATCGTTTTTGCTGCCTCCCGGGCCTTGGCAAAACCCGGGAGCAGTTGCGTTCGATACGGTTCAGCAACCACATCGTTCATCAATCTGGCTGCTAATTCTGGTTGTTGTGTATGGCAGGCATGAATAAAACCGGCAAGAAAACGTCCGTGGTCGATAACATCCTGTTTCGAATATTTTTCCGGTAAAATGGCTCTGGCTTCCGCAGTGGAAACTTTGATCCCCGGATAGGCCATTACCCATAGCCACTCATCAAATGTCGGCACCGGCTGACAGATAATGTCCTCCTGTTCCATAATCAATTGCAAACCACCGAGGTAGCATGGAGCGACATTATCATAGTGAATGCTGCCAGAAATGCGCCCTTCCAGTTGCCCCATCATTTCCAGTAATTGGTGTTCACTGAACGGACGACTTGCAAATTCGTTCAATGCCATCAAACCCGCCACCACAGAACACGCACTGGAACCCAGACCAGAACCAATTGGCATGTTCTTTTCCAGCATCATATCCACGGGTAATTGTTTACCTAAATGCTGGCAGAACAGCTGCCAGCACTGATAAACGATATTGTACTCCAGCTCCGCAGGTAACTTTCCGACAAACCGCCCTTCATTACGCAAACTAAAACTCTCTGCGGCCCGGACAGTAACACAGTCACCTAACAAAGTACCATCAACCGGAGAGACCGCAGCTCCCAGCACATCAAACCCAACACTGACGTTCCCGATAGATGCGGGCGCATAGACTTTAACCACAATTAAACTCCCTGTTTCCAGGATAAAGTACGCAGCATATCTGCGAAAACACCTGCGGCAGTGACATCATTACCTGCCCCGTAACCCCGCAGCACCAACGGTATTGGTTGGTAGTAACGCGTGTAGAATGCCAGCGCATTTTCGCCATTTTTGACTTTATAAAGAGGATCATTGCCATCTACTGCGGAGATTTTCACTCTACAACGGCCATGTTCAATCATGCCAACATAGCGCAACACTTTTCCTTGTTCCTTTGCTTCTGCCACACGCTGGCTGAAAACTTGATCAAGAAAGGGCAAATGCTCGAGGAAAGTATCCACACTACCGCTACTATCAAAAGAGGCTGGCAGCACAGGCTCCACATCAATATCCCCCAGTTCAAGTTCATAACCTGATTCACGGGCGAGGATCAACAGCTTACGGGCGACATCCATACCGGAGAGATCATCACGAGGATCCGGTTCGGTATAGCCTTTCTCTTTCGCCAATAAAGTCGCCTGAGATAATGACATCCCTTCATCCAACATACCAAAAATGAAAGAGAGAGAGCCGGAAAGAATACCATTGAACTGCACCAGTTCATCACCCGCGTTAAGCAGGTTTTGTAAGTTCTCAATAACCGGCAAACCCGCACCCACATTGGTGTCATACAGAAATTTACGTTTAGATTTCTCTGCTGCTTTACGGATCTGACGATAATAAGCCATCGACGAAGTATTAGCTTTCTTATTTGGCGTTACCACGTTGAAACCGTCACTCAGGAAACTGGCATATTGGTCAGCAATTTGCTGACTGGAAGTACAATCGACTATCACCGGATTAAGCAAATGGTACTCTTTCTCCAGGCGGATCAGACGGCTTAGACTAAATGGTTCTTTGGCCTCTGATAAACACTGTTGCCAGTTATCAAGACAAATACCTCTCATATCCGTCAGCATAGCTCGTGAATTGGCGATACCACATACCCGTAAATCAATGTGCTTTTGCTTCAGCCAAGTTTGCTGACGACGGATCTGCTCAAGTAAAACACTGCCAACACCACCAACACCAACGACAAAGAGCTCGATCACTTGATCGGTATTAAATAACATCTGATGGCACAGACGAACCGCTGTCGTTGCCATTTCATTGTCGATAACTGCGGAGATAGAACGTTCAGAAGATCCCTGTGCGATGGCGACAATATTGATATTACCGCGAGCCAATGCGGAAAAAAAACGGGCAGAGATGCCACGCAAGGTACGCATACCATCACCAACAACAGAGATAATGGACAGATTTTCCATTACATCCAGAGGATCAAGAACGCCATCTTTTAGTTCAAAATAGAATTCCTCACTCAACGCCTGACGAGCACGTTCCAATTCACGTTGAGGGACACAGAAGCTGATGCTGTATTCTGAAGATGACTGAGTAATCAGCACGACAGAGATCCCTTTGCGGGACATGACAGCAAATACCCTTGCGGCCATACCAACCATCCCCTTCATACCAGGGCCTGATACGTTAATCATTGCCATATTACTCAGGTTGGTAATCCCTTTCACCGGCGTACTTTCATCTTTCTGCCCATCACCAATAAGTGTTCCCGGCGTATCTGGATTGGCTGTATTTTTAATCAAACAAGGGATCTGGAATTGAGCAATCGGGGCGATAGTCCGTGGATGAAGTACTTTAGCACCGAAATAAGAGAGTTCCATCGCTTCCTGATAGGACATGCCTTTTAATAGCCGTGCATCCGGTACAATTCTGGGATCACAGGTATAAACGCCATCCACATCCGTCCAAATTTCGCAGCATTCAGCCCGCAAACAAGCAGCCAAAACAGCAGCTGAATAGTCAGAACCATTCCGCCCCAGAACAACCAACTCCCCTTTATCATTGCCGGCAGTGAATCCAGCCATCAGGACAATATGGTCATCAGGAATATTCAGAGAAGAAATACGCTTGGTAGACTCATTAATATCTACCGTAGATTCAAGGTAATGACCTTGTGCCAACAGATTTTTTACCGGATCAATCACTGTGACTTTGTGACCACGTGCCTGCAATACAGACTCCATGATTGCGATAGAGAGTTTTTCACCACGGCAAATCAGGGAAGCGTTAATACTGTCCGGGCATTGACCCAATAATGAAATACCATGCAGAACCTGTTTCAATTGAGCAAATTCTTGCTCCACCACCATCTTTAACCGTTCATAATCAAAACTAGGTTGTGCTTGCGCTAACCCCTGCAATAAATCAGCAAAGATCCGCTCTGCGTCATGCATATGGGTAATAACATCTTGCCTAGCCACAGTTTTTTCGATCATCGCCACTAAATGGTTGGTAATTTTTGCTGGGGCAGAAAGCACTAACGCAACCCCTCCCTGAGAAAGTTTTTTCTCTGCAATATCGGCGACGCTCTGCACACGCTGGCAATTAGCGACCGAAGTTCCTCCAAATTTAAGCACTCGCATTAACATTTTTCTCCTGATTTCGCGCCAAAAAAAAGCCCGCATCTGATTTGGATGCGGGCTTTTCTCTCTATCTTTAATATATGCGTCAGCCCGCACCGTAACCTGTGGTTCCGGTGGTGATAATAATTGTCGTTTTCAGGCTGATAGCTTGCATAGGTTCCTGTCTGTCATTTAATTAGTTCGACCCTATACTGGTTAAATGAATTCTTTCACAAAGTCAAACATTTTATCTAAATGATCTTATTTTTTTGATATTTTTCCCATTGGAATAATTCATTTCATCGTCATCAATACCAACAAATATATCTTACTGAACGTAATATTTTAGTTATTAAATCTATTTTTAACAAAATTAACAATATGTTTTATCTTTTAGTAAAAATCAGTTATTTTTGTTCGCCGACAAGTTTATTGTAGATTGTTTTTTACACAACAACGCTCAGTGCGTTAACAGGAATTTGTCATTTGCCTGACATAGTACAAGGTATAAAATAACAAATATAAATAATATTAACGTGCTACAATCAATTTTGATGTACGTCAATAAAAGGTAGTTTTTTTAGATGGTAAATGCATTGCAAGCTGTTATATTGCTGTTAATAGACTAACATAACACTGTTTAGCTAGTTTTTTCGGGTATATGCCCACAAAGGAAAAACAACTTTTACTTTCAGTGTAAAACATATCAATAAATGTTATTACTGACTTAAGCTATAATTTCAGTGATGACAAACAATAACCAGTAAATATCCTGAGATAAGAGTAGTTTGAGTCATTCTGATTTTATTTTAAGCGATTCTAGGTAGCAACCATGCAAACCCCGCACATTTTGATTGTTGAAGACGAAATTGTCACTCGCAATACCCTGAAAAGCATTTTCGAAGCTGAAGGGTATATCGTTTATGAAGCCACTGATGGTTCAGAAATGCACCATATTCTGTCAGACAATGACATTAACCTGGTGATTATGGATATTAATCTTCCAGGCAAAAATGGCTTGTTACTTGCCCGCGAATTGCGTGAGCAAGCGAATGTTGCTTTGATGTTCCTGACCGGCCGTGATAATGAGGTAGACA
Source organism: Photorhabdus tasmaniensis (assembly GCF_011189505.1). Taxonomy (GTDB): domain Bacteria; phylum Pseudomonadota; class Gammaproteobacteria; order Enterobacterales; family Enterobacteriaceae; genus Photorhabdus; species Photorhabdus tasmaniensis. The sequence goes on along the minus strand of NZ_PUJU01000046.1, from coordinate 29,175 downwards.
AGATCCTTGGGTTGGAAATTGGTGCGGATGATTACATCACCAAACCTTTTAACCCACGAGAATTGACTATTCGGGCACGCAACCTACTTTCCCGTACCATGAATCTGAGTACTGTCACCGAGGAGCGACGCCAGGTTGAGAGCTACAAATTCAATGGCTGGGAATTGGATATCAATAGCCGTTCTCTGATCAGCGCTGCTGGTGAGCAATACAAATTGCCACGCAGTGAGTTCCGCGCCATGCTTCATTTCTGTGAAAATCCGGGTAAGATCCAGACTCGCGCAGAATTACTGAAAAAAATGACAGGCCGTGAGCTGAAACCTCATGACCGTACTGTTGATGTGACTATCCGGCGTATCCGTAAACATTTCGAATCTAATCCAGATGCGATGGAAATTATTGCCACCATTCATGGTGAAGGTTATCGTTTCTGCGGTGATTTAGAAGCGTAATGTGAATCATCGATAAAGCTAAAATAAATAACAGGATGGGATGTCCATGAGGAACCCCATCCTGCCTCTCAGTTTTCCGCAACTTTCCACGGCATAATGGGTACCGCACTGATCGCATTCTTCGGTGAACCATCAATCATTTTGTCAGAATAAGTCAGATAGACTAATGCATTACGGTTTACATCGTAGAAACGAACAACCTGAAGTTTTTTAAACACCAGTGAAGTGCGTTTCTGGAAAACAATCTGACCTTTCTTATCGCCCTTTTTAATCTTATCTGTCAGTTCAATGGATCCGACCTGCTGGCAGGAAATAGCCGCATCAGCGGTATCTTCCGCAAGTCCCAATCCCCCTTTTATTCCGCCTGTTTTTGCTCTGCTCAGGTAGCAAGTCACATTTTTAACATCTGGATCATCAAACGCCTCCACCACAATTTTGTGATCTGGCCCGATAAATTTAAACACGGTGTCTACCGAGCCAATTTCTTCAGCCTGAGTAGTCAAAGGTACGAACAACAATGTAGTTGTTACTAATATCTTTATGATTTTTAACATATATAATCTCATGCCTTAATTAATTAAGCCTAAAATTTCACTACAGTAATACTAAACAGTATGGTGATACCACCAACAATAATAGTTACACATTAATATAATTTCATAAAGTAATGAGTGAAATAATAATACGAACAAGTATCCTATTGTAAATAGAAGACTTGTCTTACACTTAGTGTTTATATCCAGTAGAATTATTGTTGAATTCTACTCTTGTCAATAAATTATGAACACGAACAGCACGCAGAAACCAGAACGTACACAATATATGTGAATGATTCGTTTCACTTAGCCTGAGGGATTGTTCAAATAGCAAACAGAATAGCCTAATGGTATAGGCTCTTATATTATTCTTTCTGGTCTTAATGACTAAGGAGATGTATGGATCAAACCAGCATCATTCGTGATTTATTACGTTGGCTAGATAATCATCTGGATCAACCGTTATCACTCAACAATGTTGCAGCCAAAGCAGGTTATTCTAAATGGCACCTGCAACGTATGTTTAAAGATGTTACCGGCCAGGCTATTGGCTCCTATATCCGTGCGAGAAGGTTATCGCGGGCAGCCGTTGCTTTGCGTTTAACCAGCCGTCCTATTCTGGATATTGCTTTACAGTACCGGTTTGACTCCCAACAAACTTTCACTCGTGCATTTAAAAAACAATTTAATAAAACTCCGGCACTTTATCGGCTCAGTGAGGAATGGTGTGCCGCCGGTATTTGCCCCCCCATATTGCTGGATAAGAGGCATATTCCCGAAGCAACATATATCACGCTGGAGGAACAGCCGCTGGTTGGTATAGAACAGACCTGTTCTTATACGCTGGAACAGTGGTCCAGTTCTTGTACTGAAATGCGCCATAATTTCTGGACATACTATCTGCAAAATGCAGAAGTGTTGCCGCCTGTGCTTTATGGCCTTCACCACGCTATTCTCAACCCAGAAAAAGAAGATGAGCAGACGGTGTTCTACACGACAGCAGTAGAACCCAAATATGCGCAGTTTGATGTGGCAGGTAGCCAACCTGTTACATTGCCAGCTGGAGAATATGTTTCATTCAGTTACTATGGCACCAAAGATGGCTTACAGGATTTCCTGTTCACCGTCTATGGTATTTGCTTGCCAATGCTAAACTTGACACGCAGGAAAGGATACGATATCGAACGCTATTATCTCACCAATACCAATGACCGGGAAAAGGAAGCAGCGAATCATATCATCGAATTTCAGTATCTCATTCCTATCCAGCACTAACGCTGTAATTCATCCAGTGCGGGCATATCAAGATGTGTGATATCGCCTGCCGTTTCTACAATCCAGCCTGATGCCAGCCACGGGCTGTGCTGATAATCCACCCTAGACAGAGAGCAATTACGCAAACGAAGACGACGTTCAGCATGTGCGGGTAATCCCAATATCGTGCTAACCAAGCATCCCAAAGCGATTCCATGACTGACCAGTAACGGCCGGCTACCACCTGGCAGGTGACGGCAAGTCTCCAGCGCGGCCTTCATTCGTACAGAGAGCTCCTCCATAGATTCTCCTTCAGGGATGCGCCCGCCGGGTGTACCATCAAGAACTTTCTTACGCCATTTTTCTTCCTCTGAAGTCAGTGAGTCAATATTTCTGCGCTCAAGCACTCCCATGTGCAATTCACGCAAACGTGGTTCCAAAATAACTTCACAACCGCAAACCTTAGCAATGATTTCCGCGGTACGGCGTGTGCGTCCGAGGTCACTGGTAATAATATGGGTAATATTTTCAGATTTTACTCTTTGCGCCACTAATCTGGCCTGATGTTCGCCTGTTTCGGTTAAAGGGCTGTCAGATTGTCCCTGGATACGACGTGCCGCATTCCATTCAGACTCCCCATGACGAACAAGATATACCTGTAACATTTTCATTTTCCGTTATACTGCGTAAATATTAGTTCAAAGGATAACTTATCTATTATGTATCACGTTATTGCTGCAACCACCAACCCCGCCAAAATTAAAGCCATCAGTCTCGCATTTGATGACGTTTTTGGACCAGGTGCTTACCGGATAGAAGATATCAATGTAGACAGCAGTGTCCCACAACAACCTATTGGTAACACAGAAACCCGTACCGGTGCCCGTCAGCGTGTGATGGCCGCTAGGCAGGTCCGCCCTGAAGCAGATTTTTGGGTAGGTGTGGAAGCGGGTATTGAAGATGATATGACATTTGCCTGGATGGTAGTGGAACATCAGCAAATTCGCGGAGAATCCCGCTCTGCCAGCCTGATGCTGCCAGAGAAAATTCTTGATGGTATCCGCGAGGGCCGTGAATTAGGTCACGAAATGGCTTACCTCACCGGTGTTGATAACATCAAACAGAAAGGCGGTGCTATTGGCTTTTTCACTGATGGCATCCTGACTCGTACCAGTGTGTACCATCAAGCCCTGATACTCGCTTTAGTGCCTGTCCATCATGAAATTTATAAAGAACTGAATGCCCGTTAAACAGGCATTCACCCCAGGCCGCAGTCAGCGGCCTGCTGTTATTTCAGCAATTGCTCTTCTAACCATGCTTTCACATCGTTTGGAGCAAACTTTAAGCTATTAGAACCACGAGTGATAGTCGCAATTCCAACCCCAAGTTCATTTTTCAGTTCACGTTGGCTCATTCGTCCACTCATCAATTCTTTGATAATCCGTACTCTTGTAGCCAGTGCTGCCCGCTCATCAGGCGTCAATAATAATTGCAAAACTGGATGTTGCAGATCTTGCGCAAAAGCCTGTTGGAGTAACGTCACGAAGCGTTGCCAGTCTTCATTATCTTGTGGCGAAAGTGCCGGGTCTGTCAGATGATTCGGAGTCATAATTAATCAGTTATCATACTATTTAACTAGTACGTCAGCATAGCATAGTTTGCCATAAATCAGTATCGCCTTTGCCATTCTGCGTTAGTCAACACCTTTGATGACTTACCCGTAAAGTTACTGTAGAAAACATCATAAGCCAAAACATTTTTGACATAACTGCGCGTTTCGGAAAATGGAATGCTTTCAATAAAGGCTATCGCGTCCAACTGCCCACCACTGTCAGATAACCAACGATCCACACGGGTCGGACCTGCATTATAAGCGGCACTGGCAAGTATCCGGTTATGACCAAAACGCTGATAAACCGATTCGAGATAAGCCGTACCAATTTCGATATTCGTCAGCGGATCCATCAACTGGCTACTGTTTACATACCCCTGAATATCATTTTGTTTAACCGTATCTGCCGCCGTTCCCGGCATCACTTGCATCAAACCCATTGCACCGACTGGAGAACTGGCCTGCGGATTCCAGGCGCTTTCCTGACGGGCTATCGCCATCGCATAACTTTGCGAAATCCCCTTATCTGACGTGAAACGACTGAATTCTTGCTGCCATGCCAACGGAAAACGCTCTTCAAGATAGTCCCACATTTTCCCGGTTATTGTCGCCTGTACACTAAGAGCTGCCCATTTTTGGTTAAAAGCATAACGTGCCAACTGCTGTTGTTTTGATCTATTCTGGCTGGCAACCAAATAACTCCACTCTGTGCGGGCAAGATTATTCATTTGCCAATATATCAGTTCCCTTACTCTCTGCACTTCGGACATCGAAGCAATAGCCGAATCGGGCTTTTCTGCGATATTAATCATCAACGGATAACGGATATTCAGTCTTTGCGCAGCAACCATTGGGTAAAAACCGCGACCTTCTGTCAACTTACGCAGTATCGCCTCACCTTCGCTTTTATTACCCTGCGCCAATAAAATATTAGCCTGCCAATAACGCCATTCCTCTTTGTTCTGGTTCGCTAACGGTAGTAATTTGATCCACTGAGCCAAACCAGGCTCATCGGCATGACCCAGCGCCAGACGAACACGACGCTCAAGCAGTGAAACAGATTGGCTATCGCGGATAACATCATCGCGCCACTTTTCCTGCTCATCGTTCACATCCCCCATTAACTGCCAGGCAACAATATCTTTTAACCGCTGGCGCTCGCTGTCATTCATCTTTTGCGCTCTGGCAATTGATGGAATGACCGCTCTTGCCTGATCCGGATCTTGACGGGCAAGGAGTGAGAAAGCCGTTAAAATAGCGACACGGGTAAAATCAGTCGGCCTGGTATTATCAGCAAAAACAGATACGGTAGCAGGATCATCTTGCAATTTAATCAGGCCATCACGAATACTTTTGTATCCCAGCGGTAATCGTTTAGCGAGGTAACTGACCAGTGAAGTGTTCCCCGCTTTTAATGCAAGACTAATACGCTGTAATATCAGTTCCGCCGATAAGTAGCCCGCTTGCTGCCAGACATCAAATAATTTATCGCAATTGGCAGGTAAAGAGCGACCATTCAACCAAATGTCTTTCGCTCCCTGCCAGGCAACCTGCTCTTCACCTGTCGCCCATTTGGCAAAATAGTAATTACAACGATTTGTAATCGATTTCGGTGCTGTAGCGCTAAATGCGAGCAGCCCACGCCAGTCTTCACGATGTGCAAGTTCATTGATAAAACGGGATGATAAAGAGCGTGCTGGTGGCAAATTAGGGTAACTATCAATAAAGCCACGGATCTGTTCTGGTGTTACCAACGCCAAATCCTGAGTCAGCTCCCGGTATTTAAGATAAGGATAAAGTGGGTAGTCTTTCAATGTTGGCATCAATCTCGCCACCTCAGCCATATCACTGGCATCCCACGCTTGCTTAATTTGCTGATATCGTTGCCGCTGATCGTCCAGAGAATCAGCGTTTGCTGCGACAGACACAAAAACCAACCCTGTAACCATCACAAAGTGTTGCCATTTAGCCATTACCACACGCTCCTCCCGGAGATCAAATTGAATAGGTTAATATTACAAATGTATACACATCATAATAATATAATCACCGCCACTTACCACATTAATTCACTCCATGATGAAATATTTAACCGTATATACTAAACAGGTAAGTTTTTTATCCAATAAATTGATCCGTCTTAACAAACTCGCCTCAGAGCCATCCTATTCTGGCAATTAGGTTATGGAGTTTATTAACTTAAATCGGGTAAACTGTGATAAATCGTGTTCAGATGAACATAAATAACCTAACCGGATATAATCAGATACCCACACGCCCTGTTCATGCGATTGACTTCGCAAAACAGGCATTATCATTATAACAATCAGAGATAGCGAGGCTTATAGCAACGTGGCTCAATATGTTTACTCCATGCATCGGGTCGGCAAAATTGTCCCCCCGAAGCGTCACATTCTAAAAAATATCTCCCTGAGTTTCTTTCCGGGAGCCAAAATTGGTGTTCTTGGCCTTAACGGCGCGGGTAAATCAACCTTACTGCGGATTATGGCCGGTATTGATAAAGATATCGAAGGCGAAGCCCGCCCACAGCCGGGAATTAAAATTGGCTATCTACCACAGGAGCCAAAATTAAACCTTGAGCACACTGTCCGCGAAGCAGTGGAGGAAGCGGTTAGCGAAGTGAAACACGCGCTGACCCGTCTGGATGAAGTCTACGCAGCTTATGCTGATCCTGATGCTGATTTTGACAAACTGGCGAAAGAGCAAGGTGAGCTGGAAGCGATTATCCAGTCCCACGATGGTCATAACCTTGATAACCAGCTTGAGCGTGCAGCTGACGCGCTGCGTCTGCCTCCGTGGGATGCAAAAATTGAGCATTTGTCCGGGGGTGAACGCCGCCGTGTAGCAATCTGCCGTTTACTGCTGGAAAAACCAGATATGCTGCTGCTGGATGAACCGACAAACCACCTTGACGCCGAATCCGTCGCCTGGCTGGAGCGCTTCCTGCACAATTACGAAGGTACTGTTGTTGCAATTACGCATGACCGTTACTTCCTTGATAACGTTGCTGGCTGGATTTTGGAACTTGACCGTGGTGAAGGTATTCCATGGGAAGGTAACTACTCTTCATGGCTGGAGCAGAAAGACGCTCGTTTGGCTCAGGAAGCATCAACAGAAGCTGCCCGCCGTAAATCTATTGAGAAAGAGCTAGAATGGGTTCGCCAAAATCCAAAAGGCCGTCAGGCAAAAGGTAAAGCACGTCTGGCCCGTTTTGAAGAATTAAACAACGTTGAATACCAGAAACGCAACGAAACCAGTGAGCTGTTTATCCCACCAGGACCACGCCTGGGCGACAAAGTTCTGGAAGTGGAAAATCTGACCAAGTCTTATGGCGACCGGGTGCTTATCGACAATCTGAATTTCTCTCTGCCAAAAGGAGCAATTGTCGGGATTATCGGGCCTAACGGCGCAGGTAAATCCACCCTTTTCCGTATGCTTTCCAACCAAGAACAGCCCGATTCCGGTACTATTGCGTTAGGTGAAACTGTCAAACTGGCTTCTGTCGATCAGTTCCGTGACAATATGGATGATAAGAAAACCGTCTGGGAAGAGATTTCCGGCGGTCAGGATATCATGCGTATCGGCAACTTCGAGCTGCCAAGCCGCGCTTATGTTGGCCGCTTCAACTTCAAAGGTGTCGATCAGGGTAAACGTGTCGGTGAACTATCTGGTGGTGAAAGAGGCCGACTACATCTGGCTAAACTGCTGCAAGTTGGCGGTAACATGCTGCTGCTCGACGAACCAACCAACGACCTGGACATTGAAACCTTGCGTGCACTGGAAAACGCCCTATTGGAATTCCCAGGTTGTGCAATGGTTATTTCCCATGATCGTTGGTTCCTTGACCGTATCGCAACCCACATTATTGATTATCAGGATGAGGGTAAAGTGACTTTCTTTGAAGGTAACTTTAGTGAATACGAAGACTATAAAAAGCGGACTCTTGGGGCCGAAGCACTAGAACCGCATCGCATTAAATATAAGAAAATCAGCAAATAATCATATTGAAAATGGCCTGATAGCAGGCCATTTCTCTGTCAATTATTTGCATATAAACGCGTAGTTTTATTCATTATGTTATGAGTAAGATGAGTATCATGGATAATCTTTCCTTCTTTCAAGGTAATAATACGATCCGCATGCCTAATAAGCCTATTATCCTGTGAAGCCACAACAACCGTTCCTCTTTGGTTATGAGCAATAAAACTTAAGATATCAATAGCTACCTGACAGTCATAATTATCAAGATAACTGGTGGGCTCGTCAGCAAACAAATACAAGGGACTTTTCACAATAGCTCTGGCTATTGCTACCCGTTGTTTTTCATTATCACGTAATTCATTGGGATATATATCTTTCTTGTGTTTCAGACCAACAATATTGAGTGCCTTAGTTGCCCTGGTCATGGCTTCCTGATGAGAAGTTGTAATTCCACAGGACAGAGATAATAGCAAATTATCTATGACTGTAAGTTCATTAGATAAATTAACTCTTTGAAAGATAAAACCACAATTCATCAAATGGAATCTATCTAATTCGCTGTTATTCAGTTTACCCAATTCTTTATCAGCAATTAATATTTTTCCTCTATCGAGACGCAATAACCCAGAAATCGTTGCCAGGAAAGTGCTTTTTCCCGAACTGAGATCCCCAGTAACCAAAGTAAATTCACCTGGAAAAATAGAAAGAGTGATGTCTAAAATCATTTTCTGGTTAGCTTTACTGTTAGAAAAACCATGTGAAATATCAATGGCTTCAATCGTAGCAATTTGATTCAAATTCATTATCTCAGCATAATAGTGTAAGAAATCTGGCATTATCAGTAACACTTGCAGCCAGAGCAATCCGTAAAAATACAGATATTCATCATTATAAGATTACACAAACGAGGGGAAATCATATAAGAAATATCTCAACTAAAAGTTGATCAATATTTCTACCAGTGACTATTTCAAATGGCTATCTGTATGCTAAAATTAAAATTTTACTAAGCAAGAACAGCCCACTTCTATCAACCACTCATTAACAATAGGCCATTATTTTGTTAGTGCAAATACAAAAATAACATCAGACAAATAATTTTATATATATAAAAACACCTTAACATAATAACAATGTGTTAAAATTGATATTTAATTTCCATATAACAACAACACAACAACACATCAAACGTTTAAATTTTTAATAAAAAAACCAACCTTATCTTATTCGAAAATAAATCACAAATATAAAAACTTTTATTTAAAAATCAACATGGAAGTATTTAATTATTAATTTTACTTTTATTCAAGAAATAAATAATCAATAGAAGTATCAAAAATATTAATAGCTATTATATATTTTATTACTTATAGGTAATAAAAACATCCAACCACAATATGAATTGTGGTTGGATATACATTGAATATATTTATTAATTTATCATATAAAATATTATATATGAATCTAATTATAAACGATTCAACTAACTTGTTGCTTAGGATTAACAGCTAAAAGTTGTTGAATTAGCTCTATACAGTGCAGAAAACGCTGATCATAGTCTGGTGAATTTACATTTACATATCCAATATTGTTGTCTTTCAGCATATCTTCCAACAATTGCTGGAACGCTTTACGATCCTGCTCGCTGCCAAGACTACGCAAACCGTCAGAAACCCAAGGTGTGTTGTTTTCCAATAAAATGACCAAATCAAATCGGTATTCATCAATCAATGCCTGAACAAACGGATGTTCACGTCCTTCATACCGCTTACAGAATGCTTGGGTAGTCACGAAATCAGTATCGACAAATGCAACTTTATTCGCATATTTTACTGCGAAATCAATATATTGAGCTTGTCCCAACGCGATTTTGTCATAGTCTGAATATTGCAGCGCCATCTCATCGCCTCCCAGATGAGAAAAAACATAATCACGACCATATTCCCAGGCACTGGTAGTATTAAAAATATTTGCCAATTTGTTAACCAATGTGGATTTACCACTGGATTCCCCACCGAGAATTGCCACAGTACGCACAAAGAAAGGCTTTACCTCTGTAGGGATATATTCCCAATGACGGAATGGATCCTGACGAATATGCCGGCCACTGATCTTCATAAACGAGCGCTGTGGATCGATAAGAATAGTCTCAATTCCCAATTGCTCTTTATAACGGGGAGTATCCTGAGCTTCACTGGAATAAATATAACTTGGATTAATCCCTTTTTTTGACATAAAGGCTTTCATGCCTTTACTCCACACGTCCCAACCATGTGGATATGGCTCAATTCCCTGTTCATCAAAAGAGTGAATATGAATATTTTTTTGATACTTAAACGTTTGAAGTAACCAACGCAGGCGATCACTGACCGTCGGTTGCTGCGACATGGAGCTGCTCATAAACAACGCCTTATCTCTGGGCTCATCATGGCAAAGGATGATATGTAACTCATCTACCTGACTACAAGCCCGTTGAATCAGATAGATATGCCCGGTATGCAATGGATAGAACTTACCGAATATCACCCCAACCGTTTTATGTTGCACAGGATATTGCACCCCTAAATAGTTATGGAGAGATGCCAGTTTTTGGGCACTGGGACTTTTGATTTTATCATTAATTAACTGGCTGAGATAACCTTTGGTCATACCGCTTGCATCAGCAACTTGTTGCAACGTACAACCTGTTTGTTTGATCGCTTCTTTAAGGTAGCCAAATTGGCCCATATCTCCTCCTGTTTAATCAAGATCTTCCATAACAGATAACGCATCTGCCAACTTTTTCACACCGAAAACTTTCATCCCTGGCAGCTCTTTTTTCGGCATATTGGCATAAGGCACTATTGCCCGTTTGAAACCATGTTTAGCCGCTTCGGATATCCGTTCCTGCCCACTGGGTACAGGACGAATTTCACCGGCCAGCCCCACCTCACCAAATACAACCAAATCATGTGGCAAAGGCCGGTCGCGAAAACTGGAGACTAAAGAGAGAAGTAAAGCGAGATCCGCGCTGGTTTCCGCGACCTTAACCCCACCAACCACATTGACAAACACATCCTGATCGGACATTTGCAAGCCACCGTGACGATGAAGAACCGCCAACAAAATAGCCAACCGGTTTTGCTCCAAACCTACAGCCACCCGCCGTGGATTGGTCATCATCGAATGATCTACCAGCGCTTGAATTTCCACCAATAGAGGACGAGTCCCCTCCCACACCACCATGACGGAACTGCCTGCTGTAATTTCATCACCACGGCTAAGGAAAATCGCTGATGGGTTACTGACTTCGCGCAATCCTTGTTCTGTCATGGCGAACACTCCAAGCTCATTGACAGCACCAAAACGGTTTTTATGGCTGCGTAAAGTACGAAAGCGGGAATCAGCTTCACCATCAAGCATCACTGAACAGTCAATACAGTGTTCCAACACTTTCGGGCCCGCCAGAGAGCCATCCTTGGTTACATGGCCTACCATAACAATGGCAACACCGCGGGTTTTGGCAAACCGGGTAAGATAAGCGGCGGTTTCCCTGACCTGAGCGACACTCCCTGGAGAAGATTGAATATCCGCCATATGCATCACCTGGATGGAGTCAATCACCATCAGTTTTGGCTGCTCCTGTTCCGCAATCAGACAAATCTGCTCAATACTTGTTTCTGACAGCATATTCAGATTATCAACCGGCAGCCCCAACCGGTGCGCACGCATCGCAACCTGCTGTAATGATTCCTCTCCAGTGACATATAAGGTTTTCATCTGTGCGGACAACTGACACATCGTCTGTAACAATAAGGTACTTTTCCCTGCGCCGGGGTTCCCGCCAATCAGAATCGCACTACCGGGTACAACACCACCGCCAAGAACCCGATCGAACTCTTTAAATCCAGTGGAAAAACGGGGAAGCTCTTCCAGACTAATCTCTGATAATTTCTGAACCCTGCTGACACCAGCATCTCCCGCATAACCACTGAACTTATCATTACGAGAGGAAGATACTGCGGCTAAACGTACCTCAGTAATGGTATTCCAGGCATGACATGCACTACACTGCCCCTGCCAGCGCGGATAATCCGCCCCACACTCATTACAGACAAACGCCCGTTTTGCTGCTTTCGCCACTCTGTACTCCCTAAAACGATTTTATTAACGTTCTTCGTGTTTAAGACCGCCACTTAACACACACAGTACTCCCATTAGATCAGCATGACGAATTGTCACTTTCGACTGTGCATAAACTTTCGGTTTAGCATGATAGGCAATACCTAGCCCCGCTTTGCGAATCATTTTCAGATCATTGGCACCATCACCAATAGCGACAGTTTGTTCCAACGGGATATCCAATTTTTTCGCCAGCTTCATCAATGTGGCAGCCTTATATTTAGCATCAACAATTGGCCCGATAACCTTACCTGTTAACTTGCTGTTTTTGACTTCTAATTGGTTTGCTACCGCAGCAACTAAACGTAAATTCTGGCGCAAATGGTCGGCAAAATAGGTAAAACCCCCCGATGCGATTGCTACATGCCAATCAAAAGATTGTAACTTACGCACCAAACTGGTCAGCCCCGGCATAAGCGGCAAATCTTGCGCAACCTGCCGCAAAATGTCAGCATCAGCCCCAGCAAGTTGAGCAACCCGCTCCCGCAGACTATCAGAAAAATCCAGTTCCCCTTGCATTGCCCGCTCGGTAATTTCGGCTACTTTGTCACCTACGCCGGCCAAACGGGCAATTTCATCAATACATTCAATTTGAATTGCCGTTGAATCCATATCCATTACCAGCAAACCTGGTGATCGCAACCGTGGGATCTGCCCCAAAGGAACCACGTCCAGCCGACACTCATCAGCCAGTCTCTTAATACGCGAAGTCAAACTTCCGGCAATACGTACCACCTGATAATCATCAATACGCCATGAAGAGACGATGACAATAGCAGCGCCAAGCCGGTGCTGAAAATTACTGATACGTTGTTTATCCAGACCACGGCCATATATCAACCAGCCACTGTCACCAGCCCGGTAATCCAATGGCATAACCTCCTCCCCACTTAACGAAAGTGGTAATCCTGGCCACTTATGGACCTCTTCCGGCAAATAGCGATAAGCCAGGTTATTAGACATTAATCCCTACTCCTGTAATCCCACATGACTCTGGCAGCAAAAAATCGCATTTCAAACTATCCTCCCTATATTGCATATGGCAACATTGAGTTGACCAACGCTTGGAAGAAATAACCATGACCAAAGCTAAATTAAAATTTCGACTGCATAAAACAGCTATTATATTGATTTGTATTGCGTTATTAGCATCTCTAATGCAGGGCGTTTCTTATTTTAGCCGTTCTCACCAACAGGCCCAGATGGATCAATTTGAGGAATTGGCGAAAACCCTGGCAAAACAAGTCGCATTCAGCTTATCCGATTATATGGAGAGTGGCAGCAAAGATCTTAATAATGAACAGATACTGGCTAATTTGCACTACCTGACCAAAAACAGCCGCATACTTGACGCCAGTGTCTATCTTAACAATGGGACACAAGTTGCCCATAGCGGAGAAAATGTATCGGTACGGGATCGCTTATCTTTGGATGGTAAAAAAGCCGGCAGCTATTTTAACCACCAGATAGTCGTTCCTATTCCAGGAAAAGAAGAACCAAAAGGTTTTCTGCGCCTGACACTAGACACTCACAAACTGGCGACAGAGTCCAAACAGGTGGACAACACTACTAACCTACTTAGAATCATGATTTTACTGGCTTTAGCAATTGGTTTTATTCTGGCACATAACCTGTTGCAATTAACACCCAGCCGCTGGCAACAATCGCCTTATTTGTTGACGGCCAACAGCAAATCAAACGAGAAAAACGAGCAAGAAGAATAATAAGTTAAAATATCTACTACCATCTCTCAACCAGTAATAGCTTATTTTTTGGCATATTTGCCGAAAAATAAGCACCCTGCAATAATAATAAAAATAAAATCCCTCACGACTTAATACCCAAAGATATAATTCCTTAAGTTATTTTAACTATAATTATATAATAATAATCTCAGTGACATATATCACATATTTATCAATAAATAGGATTGAATTAGAAATGCCTACATTATTCATTTAACCAATTGATTAATATCATTTTTTATATTATCCATTATTTTTCAATTAAATATAAGTCATTGTTTTTATTGAAAATTAAAAGGAAGCCATACGTCTTATCCATAGCGATAAAGTAAGTCTTACATATTGATTATTAAGTAAAATTAATGACTAATAGCGCCCCAAAAATTACATGACGTGTGCAGGATGCTAAAGAATAATGCAAAAAAAGGTTATTGTTTTTACTGGCTTTCTTATTGTTACTACCAGTGCTAAAACCATCGAAATATCAGATCAACAACTTATTCATCAACAGGAACGTCAGAAAGCCCTAGAGGCCCAATTAGCACCACCACCAGCGTCTATACCTGAAAAAACAGTACCTTCTGAATTTCCGGTCGATACGCCCTGTTTTCCCATTACGCGTGTTGTTCTTGAAGGAACAGAAAATTTTCCTCACTGGTTACCTCTGAAGCGTCTAGCCCAGAAGGGCGAAAACCAATGCCTGGGCACTCAGGGGATTAATGTGTTGATGACCCGGATACAAAACCGGTTAATCAGCCATGGCTATGTCACCAGCAGAGTATTAGCTCCCAATCAGCATCTTAATTCTAAGATATTAAAATTGGTGGTGATACCGGGCAAAATCCGGCATATCCGCTATACCGCCGAAAGCGGAAGTTATATCCAACAGGTAACCACATTTCCCCCTCGTGAAGGAAAACTGCTTGATTTACGGGATATCGAGCAGGGATTGGAAAATTTACAACGTTTTTCTACCGTGCAAGCCAATATGGAAATCGTACCGGGTGAACAACCAGGAGAAAGCGATATTGTGCTGGACTGGCGTCAATCACGACATTGGCAGTTAGCCACCTATATGGATGATTCAGGCTCTGAAAGCACCGGGCGCTACCAAGGTGGATTAACTTTATATCTGCATAACCCGCTGGCGTTGAGTGATCTATTTTATATTTCCGGTGGGCGCGATATACATTCTCCCTCCGGTCGCGGCAGCAAAAACTACACCATTCACTACTCACTGCCTGTGGGATATTGGACCGCAGGCATAACTGCCAGTAATTATGCTTATAACCAAACGGTAGCAGGGCTACACCAAGATGTTAAATACAGAGGTAAAAGCAACAACCTGAATTTCCAGTTAAGTCGGGTCTTACATCGTAACGCCAGCCAAAAAACCTCCCTTAACGGAGAAATTTATCGTCGTACATCCAGAAGTTTCACTGATGATACTGAGATAGGTGTACAGCGACGGGACACTGCCGGTTGGAAACTGGGTTTATCCCATCGTCACTACATCGGCAGTGCGACACTGGATACGGGAGTGACTTACCAGCAGGGAACACGTTGGTTTGGTGCTCAACCAGCCCCAGAAGAGATCCTCGGTGAAGCTACCGCTCTACTTAAAACAACCCAGTTTTCTGCCGCGCTTTCCGCGCCATTTACCTTATTTTCCCAGTCATTTTCCTACAAAACCCAATACATGCGTCAAATCAGCGCCAGACAGTTGACACCACAGGATCAATTTTCGATTGGCAATCGCTGGACTGTACGCGGATTTGACGGGGAACGGACATTGAATGCAGATCGTGGCTGGTACAGCCGTAACGAGCTGGAATGGCAAACACCACTGAATGGTCAATCCCTGTACATGGGAATGGATTATGGCGAAATTGGCGGACCGGGGAGCGAAAAACAGTTGGGAAAACGCCTTGCTGGTAGCGTCCTGGGTTGGCGAGGCAGTTTGCAAAGCGTGAGCTATGACCTGTTTGCCGGTATTCCCCTATCCAAACCGGATGGCTTTAAAACTTCACCGGTCACAACCGGATTCAATTTGTACTGGCAGTACTAATTCAGAATAACAATGCTGCCAGAGCGTAGCAGATATAAAGCGTGTTAGCGGAGAAAAACAATGAACAAGCACCTGTATCGCATTATCTTTAATAAAGCCCGGAACATGTTGATGGTCGTGGCTGATATTGCTACCTCCGGGCAAGGTAGTACGGTACGCCGCCGTAGCCGTCGGCAATCATCACAATGCCTTTGTCGGCTAACAGCGTTAAGGCTAAATTTGTTGTTGGCAACCGGTTGTATTTCTCTGACCGCACAAGCAGACATTGTGGCTGACCGACAAGCACCGGGTAATCAACAACCGACTATCCTTAGCAGCGCAAACGGCACGCCACAAATCAATATTCAAACCCCCAGCGCTGCTGGTGTTTCGCGCAATACTTACAGCCAATTTGATATAGATAAACAAGGAGCCATTCTTAATAACAGTCACAATGCTACCCAAACTCAACTAGCCGGTATGGTGGCAGGAAACCCATGGCTCGCCAAAGCAGAAGCCAAAATTATTCTGAATGAAGTGAACAGCATCGACCCAAGCAAACTCAATGGCTGGATTGAAGTCGCCGGGCGCAAAGCCGAAGTGATCATTGCCAACCCGGCAGGTATCACCTGTAACGGTTGCGGATTTATCAACGCCCACCGCACAACACTCACCACCGGGCAAGCGATGATGGAACAAGGCCGAATAAAAGGCTTTGATATCAGCCGGGGGGAAGTACGCATTGAAGATCTGGGCATGGACAGCTCACAACAAAATTACACGGAAATTATTGCCCGTTCGGTGGTAATCAACGGCAAGCTACATGCTCAGGATCTGAAAGTCACTACCGGGCGTAATATCGTTGACGCAGCACACAAGAACATTGAGAAAAAATCTGCTGACGACAGTAAGCTCCCGAAATTTACGCTGGATGTAGCCGCACTCGGTGGCATGTATGCCAATAAAATCACGCTGGTAGGAACAGAGGCTGGCGTGGGCGTACGTAACGCCGGTAGCATCGGAACAACAGCTGGCGAAGTACGCCTTACGATTGATGGACGAATTGAGAACAGCGGCACATTCAACAGCAATAGCGCTCTGAAATTAACCAATACCTCAGATTTAGAAAACCAGGGCAAACTCCTGTCACAATCCACTGTCACCTTAAAATCTGGGGGACAACTGCAAAACAGCGGCACGATTGAAGCACGAGGCAATACCACAATAACAGCGAACACAATACAAAGTGGCAATGGCAGTATTCTGGCTGCTGGTATTGATGATAAAGGGAAAGCCACGCAGCCCGGTTCGCTAACACTGAGCGCTAAACAGCAAATTCAAGCCAATGGACAAAATCTGGCAACCAATACCCTAGAAGTACAGAGTAAAAAGATTGATCTCAGCGGCAGCCAAACCTCTGCCAATGACATTCAACTCATTGCCAGTCAAAACGAGATTAGCACCTCCAATTCCACAGTCACTGCTGACCGCTTTACGGCTAAAACACTAGGTCAGTTTAACAATGATGGCGGTAAATTGGTGGCACGGGAAATCAACTTAACCACACCAGATTTATCTAACAATCAGGGGGAAATTAATCAGACTGGCAAAGGCGACCTGGTACTCAACACCCAAAAATTAAGCAACAGCGGCGGCACCCTTTTCAATGAAGGGAAAAAGCTGACGATCACAACAGAAAATCTGAATAACCATCAAGGACAATTACACGCTCAACGGATAGACATCCAGACAAAAGGACATAAATTCATCAATACCGCAGGGAAGGTTATTGCCCAAGAAAAACTGACCCTAAACAGCGGTGAACTAGACAACACGGCGGGTCTATTACAATCCGGCAGTGACATGATAGTGAATACGCACGGACAAAAGCTGACTAACACTAACAGTGATGACCAAAAAGGCACATTATTAAGTAACGGCGGACTAGAACTCCATACAGGTGATATCAACAACACTGCCGGCATCATTTCTGCTAAAGGAAAAACCACTCTTAACGCCGGTAACGTTGACAACACAGACGGCAAATTGTTATCGCAGCAGATGGCAGAGCTGACCACACAAGCATTGGATAATACCCGTGGACAAATACAATCGGAGTCCACTCTGTTACTGGATACCCAAAACCAAGCCCTGACGAGTACCGACAGCGGCAAAACAGGCGGTATCATTGCCAAAGATTCATTACGGATTTCCAGCGGTACACTGAATAATGATGCTGGCCTTATTCAAGGTCATGGCATCAACGTTGACACCCACCAGCAAGCACTGAGTAACCAAAGCGGCACCATAGCCAGTAAGAAAAACCTGCAACTCGACAGTGGAGAATTTAACAGTACCGGAGGGAAGATAAAATCTGATGGCAATATGACGCTGAACACTCACGGGAAAAAGCTGACCACAGCCCAAAGTAGTAACATGGGTGGCGTGGCCAGTGAAGGAACGCTGACCTTAACCATCGGTGAAATTGACAACCAAGATGGCTCAATTATTGGTACAGGAACAACAACCGTCACCGGTGGTGAATTGCACAACCAGCGCGGAAAACTTGCTAGCAAAACCGGCTCCCTGACCTTAACCGTAAACAAAACTGACAACACCAGCGGATTAATGCAATCCGCTGGTGACCTGACATTGGATACACAAGGTGGACTGCTGACCAACACCAACACCAACACCAACAGCGGCAAAGGCCAGGGTATAATCAGTACAGGCAACATGACGCTGACCACCCAAGGCGTCAACAATGATGCAGGCCTGATCCATGCGGGCAAAAACCTGATCCTTGATGGGCAGAAAGGCATTATAACCAACCGTAACAGTCAGCCCGAACAGGGCATACTAAGCTCAGAGAACTTAACTCTAACCGCAGATGCCATCGATAATCATCAAGGAACTGTGGCAGCCGATCAGCAACTCAAAGTGACATCTGGAACCGTTGATAACACTGGTGGACTGCTGAAATCCGGCTCTACTCTTTCGCTCAACACTCAAGGCCAAAAGCTGACTAACGCCCAGAGCGGAGAAAAACGCGGCATTCGCAGCGGCAGTGACCTAACACTGGAAGCCGGTGAAATCGATAACACCACTGGTGTGATAGATTCACAAGGCGAAACCACACTGACCAGCCAGAACCTCGACAATACCAAAGGAAAAATCCTTTCAAAGGGAAAAGCAGACCTGACAACACAAGCGGTCAACAACCAACGTGGACGGATACAATCCGCAGCCAGTCTGGATCTGGATACCCAACAGCAAGCGTTAAACAACTTAGTCGGCACCATAGCCAGTAAGAAAAATCTAAAACTCGATAGCGGGGAGTTAGACAGTACGGGTGGCAGGATAGAATCTGCCGGTGATATGACGCTGAACACACATGAGGAGAAACTGACTACTGCACAAAGCGGGAAAAAAGGTGGTGTTTTCAGTCAAGGCATACTCACCCTGACTACCGGAGAAATCGACAACCATGATGGCGTCATCATGGGTAAAGGAACAACGACGGTTACTGGTGGTGAACTGAACAACCGGGGCGGGACACTTGCCAGCGAAACCGGCGCACTAAAATTAACTGTGGGCAAAACTGACAACAGCGGCGGATTAATGCAATCCGCTGGTGACCTGACATTGGATACGCAAGGTGAGCTACTAACCAACAGCAACAGCGGTAAAGACCGGGGAATAATCAGCACAGGCAACATGAATCTGACCGCTCAAGGTATCAATAATAAAGCTGGTTTTATTCATGCAGATAAAGATCTAAGCTTGGATGGACAAAAAGGGACTATAACCAACAGTAACAGCCAACCTGAACAGGGGATCTCCAGCCTGGGAACCCTGACCATGACCGCAGGTACCATTGATAACCATCAGGGGATCGTAGCAGCTAATCAACAACTCAAAGTGACATCATCAGGAATAGTCGATAACACTGGCGGTACAATGGTCAGTCAGCATCAGCAACTGACACTGAAAACCGGTGAAATGGACAACACCGGAGGCTTGTTGAAATCCGGTACCACCCTTTCACTCAACACCCAAGGCCAAAAGCTGACTAACGCCCAGAGCGGAGAAAAACGCGGCATTCTCAGCGGCAGTGGCCTAACACTGGAAGCTGGAGAAATCGATAACACCACTGGTGTGATAGATTCACAAGGCGAAACCACACTGACCAGCCAGAACCTCGACAATACCAAAGGAAAAATCCTTTCAAAGGGAAAAGCAGACCTGACAACACAAGCGGTCAACAACCAACGTGGACGGATACAATCCGCAGCCAGTCTGGATCTGGATACCCAACAGCAGGAACTGGTCAACACTGACAGCGGTGAAAACGGCGGGATAATAGCTGAAGATTCCTTAGAACTGACTACCGGTAAACTGATCAATGACCGCGGATCTATCCGTGGTTACCAAACCCACATTAACACCCATCAGCAAGCGTTAAACAACTTAGCCGGCACCATAGCCAGTAAGAAAAATCTAAAACTCGATAGCGGGGAGTTAGACAGTACGGGTGGCAGGATAGAATCTGCTGGTGATATGACGCTGAACACACATGGGGAAAAACTGACTACTGCACAAAGCGGGAAAAAAGGTGGTGTTTTCAGTCAAGGCATACTCACCCTGACTACCGGAGAAATCGACAACCATGATGGCGTCATCATGGGTAAAGGAACAACGACGGTTACTGGTGGTGAACTGAACAACCGGGGCGGGACACTTGCCAGCGAAACCGGCGCACTAAAATTAACTGTGGGCAAAACTGACAACAGCGGCGGATTAATGCAATCCGCTGGTGACCTGACATTGGATACGCAAGGTGAGTTACTAACCAACAGCAACAGCGGTAAAGACCGGGGAATAATCAGCACAGGCAACATGAATCTGACCGCTCAAGGTATCAATAATAAAGCTGGTTTTATTCATGCAGATAAAGATCTAAGCTTGGATGGACAAAAAGGAACTATAACCAACAGTAACAGCCAACCTGAACAGGGGATCTCCAGCCTGGGAACCCTGACCATGACCGCAGGTACCATCGATAACCATCAGGGGATCGTAGCAGCTAATCAACAACTCGAAGTGACATCAGCAGGAATAGTCGATAACACCGGCGGTACAATGGTCAGTCAGCATCAGCAACTGACACTGAAAACCGGTGAAATGGACAACACTGGTGGCTTGTTGAAATCCGGCACCACCCTTTCACTCAACACTCAAGGCCAAAAGCTGACTAACGCCCAGAGCGGAGAAAAACGCGGCATCCGCAGCGGCAGTGACCTAACACTGGAAGCCGGTGAAATTGATAACACCACTGGTGTGATAGATTCACAAGGCGAAACCACACTGACCAGCCAGAACCTCAACAATACCAAAGGAAAAATCCTTTCAAAGGGAAAAGCAGACCTGACAACACAAGCGGTCAACAACCAACGCGGACTAATTCAATCCACAGCCAGTCTGGATCTGGATACCCAGCAGCAGGAACTGGTCAACACTGACAGCGGTGAAAACGGCGGGATTGTAGCGCAAGACGCCTTGGAACTGACCACCGGTAAACTGATCAATGACCGCGGATTTATCCGTGGCAACGCAACCCACATTAACACCCATCAGCAAGCGCTAAACAACTTAGCAGGCACCATAACCAGTAAGAAAAACCTGCAACTCGACAGTGGTGAACTCAACAGTACTGGAGGAACAATAGAATCTGATGGCGACATAACGCTGGACACGCATGGAGAAAAACTGACCACTGCACAAAGCGGGAAAAACGGGGGTATTGTCAGTAAAGGCACACTCACCCTGACCACTGGTGAAATCGACAACCATGATGGAACCATTACTGGTACAGGAGCAACAACAGTCACTGGCGGTGAATTGAAAAATCAGGGTGGAACACTCGTCAGCAAAAAAGGTGCGCTGACATTAACCGTGAACGAAACTGACAATACAGGCGGCTTGCTAGAATCCGGCACCACCCTTTCACTTGATACCCTCGGCCAGAAGCTGACTAACGCGCAAACGCAAAGTGGAAATAACCATGGCATACGCAGCGGTAGTGACCTGACTTTAAAAGTTGGAGAAATCGATAACACTGCTGGCGTGATAGGCTCACAAAGCGAGATCACACTGATCAGCCATGACCTCAACAACACCGACGGAAAAATCCTCTCGAAAGGTAAAGCGGACCTGACAGCACAGGCAGTTAACAACCAACGCGGGCTGATGAAATCTATAGCCAGCCTGAAACTGGATACACAACAGAAGAAACTAACTAATACCGATAGCGGTAAAGTTGGCGGAATTGTCGCGCAAGATACCCTAAAACTGATGACAGGTGAACTCACCAATGACCGAGGATATATCCATGGCAACGAAACCGACATTGATTCACATAAACAGACATTAAACAATCTGGGCGGCACAATACTCAGTAATAAAAACTTGCAACTTAGCAGCGGAGAACTTAACAGTACCGGTGGGAAGATAAAATCTGATGGCAACATGACGCTGGACACCCACGGGAAAAAACTGACAACCGCCCAAAGCGGCGACAACGGTGGTGTTATCAGTAAAGGGACGATGACCTTAACAACAGGTGAAATCGACAACCATGATGGCGTAATTATTGGCACAGGAAAAACAACCATCACCGGCGGTGAACTGAAAAATCAACGCGGGACCCTCTCCAGCGAAACCGATGCACTGGAATTATCAGTGAATGAAACTAACAACAGAGGCGGCCTGTTACATTCCGCAGGTAAACTGACACTTGATACACACGGCCATGTTCTGATTAATGAGAACAGTGACGATCAAGAGGGCATTCACAGCCAGGACGACATACTGATCACCAGCGGTGATTTACATAATCAGGCTGGCACTATTACCAGTCGTAAAGTTGCAACACTGAACACCGCCGCCGTGAATAACACCCAAGGCACTATTGTCGGCACTCAACAAACTATGCTCACTACCCAAGCATTCAATAACCTGAAAGGCACCGTCCGGTCTGATGGAACACTGAGACTGAACACCCAGGGCCAACGCCTGGATAACAACGGTGACAAAGGTAAATCAGGAAGAGTGTCTGCTCTGGGAGATTTGATGCTGGATATCGGTGAGTTAAATAATGACACCGGTTTTATCGCTGCTGACGGAAAAACCGACATCATCGGCACGACATTAATCAATAACAATGGTCATATTGCCGGTAATGGTGGATTGGAGATTCACAGCCAAACACTCACCAACCACAATGGCAAATTACAGTCGGCGGAAACCGTCAATATTGACACGAACAAGCAGCTACTGGACAACCAGCACGGCCGTATCATTGGTGATAAGGGAACAACAGTGACCAGCGGCAAACTGGACAACCGCCACGGACATATTCAGGGTGGGAAACTGGTTATCGACACAGGATTGGCTGATACAGATAACAAGGACGGTAAACTGTTGTCAGCAGGCACCATGAACCTGGATACCCAGCAACTCGACAACCGTCACGGACAGATCAACGCTGTGGGTGACTCAACACTTAACGCGAAGAAACAAACGAACAACACTGACGGCTTTATCCATGGTGACCAACGGCTGACTCTAGACACGGCAGAACTGATTAACCGGGAGACTAATTATCCTGAGCGGGGAACTGAAGCTCAACACCTGATCATTAAAGCTCAACAAGTGGATAACACTCAAGGCGCATTACGGGGGGCCGACAGCCTGCAAACCATCGTCAGTCAGACACTGGATAACACACAGGGACTGATTTCTGGTGGAAAGCAACTCACCATTGAAGACGAAGATCAGAAACTGACGGTTAACAATCAAAAAGGCATTTTAATTGCGAGTGAAAAAACCAGTATCAAAGTTGACACTCTGAGTGGTGGCGGGCAGGTGTTATCACAGGGCGATATGGAGATAAAGTTAAAACAGGATTTCCACAACACTGATAACATCGCCGCCAACGGCAAGCTATCTCTGGAAACCGCAGGCAACATCATCAATGACAGCACAATTAAAGCCGGACAGGCGTATCTGGCAGCAAAAAACCTCACCAACACCCAAGCTGCGGAGATCAGTGCCGAGAAAACCCGCTTCAATATCCGTGACACATTGACTAACACGGGACTTATTGACGGCGATCTCACCCATCTGATAACCAAAATACTGGACAACACCGGCACCGGACGTATTTACGGTGACCAGATAGCCCTCCAGACAGGCACGCTCAATAACACCGCACTGAATGGCAAAGCCGCTGTCATTGCCGCTCGAGATCAAATGGACATTGCTACCGGGACTCTAAACAACCTTAACCATGCTCAGATTTACAGCGTGGGCGATATGCGCATCGGCGGACAACTGGATGAAAACCTAGCCGCCACCAGTCAGACCGGCAAGCTCAACAACCACGCGGCAACCATTGAGGCAGGCGGTAACCTAAGGATTGATGCCGCTATTATCCGTAATACCAATGACCGACTAGTGACACAGGTGGTGGAAGTAGAAAAATCCCAGCGTCATGAAGCGGTATTGAGCGAACACACTACCCGCTATGACTGGTCGCAAGTAGACACATCCTACCGAAACAAATACGGTGTGCACGACGCCATTATGCCTGATGGCAGCGGGAGTAATGAATTTTACGAGTACCAGTACACTCATACCATCACAGAAACCCAGATAAAAGAGAGCGATCCAGGTAAAATTCTGGCAGGGGGCAATATGACCCTGAATAGTGCGACGTTGACCAACAATGACAGTCAAATCGTGGCTGGCGCTACACTGGACGGTAATATTGATGAACTGCACAACAACGCTACCAAAGGTGAACGCATTATCATGGATGAAGGCCACCAGATCCGCTGGTACGCCAAAAAGAAAAAACGCAAAGGTCGTGGCACCAAAACATCCCAGGGGAGAAGTTGGAGCGATTATCACCCGGCACCGGTAACCGAAACCATCGACCTGAAAGCGCTGGCTTGGCAGTCCAATACCCGCCCAGATACAGCCGGCATAACGATCAGTAACCGGCAGACGGGCAGTGTTCAGAACTCACCCGCTGGGATTAATCTGACCTCAAGAATGGCGGAAGCCGGTGAAGTTACGTTCACGAACGCGACTATCAACGCCATCACACTCAACATCCCGACACAGACTGACGACCGAGGAACCACCGTAACTATCCCTACGGAAACAGTCACACTGCCGGACAGGAACACATCGGCTGATCGCCCATTATTTTCTCATACGGGCCAACAGACTGAGCTGGTATTACCATCTGGTACAGTGGCACTGCCGAACAGAGACGCGTTGCCTGAGCTCCCAACTCTTTCTCCTACGAGTCAACAAACCGAGCTGGTATTGTCATCCGGCACAGTGGCACTGCCGAACAGAGACGCTCTGGTTGAACACCCATCACTTTCACCGGCCCAACAGACTGAACGGGTGCTGCCACCCGCCACCGTTACCCTGCCAAACAGTGGCACACTGGCTGAACGTCCGCTCGTATTACCGACAGGTCAACAATTTGAACTGACACTGCCGCCTGATACGGTCAAGGGACAAGTCGTCTCGCCTCTTATCCGTGTCGTGGCTCCAGATACCCGCCTGCCGGATAACAGCCTGTACATCGTGCAACCGGGTAGTGACAGCCACTATCTGGTAGAAACCGATCCCAAATTCACCCAGTATAAAAAATGGCTGGGCACGGATTATATGCAACAACAGCTCACCAATGATCCGGCACTGACCCACAAACGCCTAGGCGACGGATTCTATGAACAGCGTCTGGTACGTGAGCAAATCACCCAGTTGACCGGCCAACGTTATCTGGCTGGTCACAACAACGATGAAGCCCAATTCAAAGCGTTGATGGAAGCCGGGGTCTCCTTCAGCAAGCAACAACAACTGACCCCAGGTATCGCACTGAGTCCGTCACAAATGTCTCTGCTCACCTCGGACATCATCTGGCTGACCAACCGGACGGTGACCCTGCCGAATGGCACAACACAGACCGTGACCGTGCCGCAGGTCTACGCCCGGGTCAATAAAGGCGACCTGACCGGAGATGGCGCTCTGTTATCCGGTCGTAACGTGGTACTAAACAGCCGGGTCGATATCACCAACAGTGGTGCCATCAGAGGACGTGAAGTCACCGGATTGACCGCTAAAAACCTAACCAACAGTGGCTTTATTCAGGGCGGCAAAGTAGATTTAACCGCACAGCAGGATATCACCAACCTGGGCGGCAGCATTCAAGGGCAAGATAGAGTTTCTGCGCTGGCAGGCCGGGATATCACCAGTACCTCTACCCTGCGCGATGACAATATTAACCGCTGGCTGGACCGCCCAGCGGGGATTTATGTCCAGAATGACCAGGGTACCTTGTCGCTGAAAGCCATCAACAACGTCCAACTTACTGCCAGCAAAGTCGATAACGCCGGTAAAGACAGTCAGACAGAGATAACGGCAGGCCGTGACCTGACATTGGACACCCTGCGCACCCGTCGCACAGAAAACGGCGATTGGGGGAACGATAACTACCGCCATTTGACGCAGGAGCACGACACCGGCAGCCAAATAACCACCGCTGGTAACCTGGCACTACGAGCCGGCAATAACCTCAATGCTACCGCCGCTAATGTAAATGCCGATCAGCAACTGACAGCCCAGGCAGGGAACAATCTCACCCTGAATGCCGGTATCGCTTCATCAGACCTGGTCGAGCATAGTAAACAGACCAGCAAAGGTTTGCTCTCTAAATCATCAGTCGAAACCCACGACGAAATACATGAGCGCCGGGCAGTGAGCACCACCCTTAGCGGAGACAGCGTCACCGTGCAAGCTGGTAATGACATGAACATCATCGGCAGTAACGTGGCTGGCACCCAGGAGGTCAATCTGGCCGCCGGCAATCAGCTCACCGTCACCACCGCAGATGAAGCCCGTCACGAGACACACCTGCGGAAAGAGAAAAAATCCGGCCTGATGGGTACCGGCGGTATCGGCTTTACCGTCGGTCAGGCCAGCCAAAAATCCACCACTGACATCGACAGCAACCTCAGCAAAGGCAGTACCGTTGGCAGTAGTCAGGGCAATGTCACTCTCAACGCGGGAGAACGGCTCAACGTTCACGGCAGTGATGTGGTCGCGGGCCGGGATATGACCCTCACCGGCCAAGATGTCAATATCACCAGCGCGGAAAACAGCCATACCGCTATCTCCAAAACTGAACAGAAACAAAGCGGTCTGACTGTGGCCCTGTCCGGGACAGCCGGCAGTGCCGTGAATACTGCGGTACAAACCGTCAAAGCCGCCAGCAATGAAAGTGACAGTCGACTGAAAGCCTTACAAGGCACCAAAGCCGCCCTCAGCGGGGTCCAGGCGGTTCAGGCCGCCCGACTGGCCGATGCCAAAGGCGGTGACAACAAAACCAACAACAACCTGGTGGGTATCAACCTGTCCTACGGTAGCCAGTCCTCCCGTTCAGAGCAGAAACAGCACCAGACCACTCAACACGGCAGCAGCCTGACCACTGGGGATAACCTTAATATCACCGCTACCGGCAACGACACTCTTGATCAGAATGGCGATATCCGTGTTCAGGGCGGTCAGTTACAGGCAGGCAAAGACCTACAACTCAATGCCAACCGGGATATCCAACTGACCTCCAGTCAGAATACCGAACAGACCACCGGCAAAAACAGCAGTAGCGGCGGCTCACTCGGCGTAGGCTTCACCGCCGGGCCAGGCGGCACAGGTTTGAATGTCTCTGCTAACGTCAACCACGGCAAAGGCCGTGAAAGCGATGACGGCATCAGCCATAACGAAACCACAGTGGATGCGGGGCAAACCGTCATCCTCAATGCCGGCCGGGATGCCACCCTCAAAGGTGCCCAGGTCAGTGGCGAACAGATTACCACCGACGTAAAACGCAACCTGACGCTCACCAGCGAGCAGGACAGCAACCGCTACGATATGAAGCAGCAGAACGTCAGTGCCGGTGTCAGTGTCACGGTAGGCCCTCAGACTGATGGGACAGTGAGTCTCAGTATTGGCCGCGACAAAATCCACAGCAACTTTGACTCCGTGCAGGAACAGACCGGGCTGTTTGCCGGCAAAGGCGGCTATGAGGTGAAAGTGGGTGAACACACCCAGCTTGACGGTTCGGTGATTGCTAGTATCGCCGATAAAGACAAAAACACCCTGGAGACCGGTACCCTGAGCTTCGGGGATATTCAAAACAAAGCGGATTTCAAAACCGAACACCGGAGCGCCGGATTCAGCACCGGCGGACCGGTAGGGAGCTCATTGCTGAGTAATCTGGCCGCCAATACCCTGGGGGGCGCGAATAAAGAAGGCCATGCCCAAAGTACCACTCATGCTGCCGTTAGTGACGGCACGATTACTATCCGGGATAAGGACCATCAACAGCAGGATATCACCACCCTGAGCCGTGATACGGATAATGCCGGCAATGCGTTAAGTCCTATCTTTGATAAAGAGAAAGAGCAGAAACGCCTGAGACAGGCACAACTCATTCGGGAAATCAGCGCACAGGTAATTGATATTGCCGGTACTGAAGGGTCTATTATCGCCACCAAAGCTGCTAACGCGAAAATGGCGAATATCAACGAGCAGGACAAAGCGGATGCCAGAGCGAAACTGGCGAAAACCAGTACTCTCCCCCCAACAGAGGATGACATCAAAAACCAAATCTACAACACGGCTTACAATCAGGCACTGAATGATTCCGGCTTTGGTACCGGCGGTAAATACCAGACCGCCTTACAGGCTGCAACGGCAGCCATTCAGGGGCTGGCTGGAGGTGATATTGGTCAGGCACTGGCGGGTGGGGCTTCACCGTATCTGGCCGGGGTGATTAAGGATATGACCACCGACCGGCAAACCGGTAAAGTTGACATCACCACCAATACGCTGGCCCATGCGATTCTGGGAGCTGCGGTTGCGGAAGCCAGTGGGAACAGTGCATTGGCGGGCGCTGCGGGTGGGGCTTCCGGTGAACTGGCCGCCCAGGCACTGATGAAGTATTTTCATGGTGAAGATGTTAAAGTCAGTGACTTAAGTGAAGAGGAAAAGCAGACTATCAGCACCCTCTCCACCTTGGCGGCGGGTCTGGCAGGTGGAATTGCAGGAGACTCTACCGGCAGCGCCGTTACCGGTGCTCAGGCTGGGAAGAATGCGGTGGAGAATAACTTTTTGAGCGTGAATGAGCTGGACAGTTTTGCGCACCAAGCCCGCACCTGTGAAGGCGAAAGCTGCAAACAAGTGATCAAGGATATGGTGGAGACCAATATCCGTAATCAGCAGG
>NZ_PUJU01000045.1 GCF_011189505.1 Photorhabdus tasmaniensis | reverse complement strand
TCGATTTGAGTTTAATGACATAGCGACAACATTTAGCGTTGGTGAGTTCGTCAAGTCGGTTGACCTGACGACATTATTTACAGATTAAAGTCATAAACAGTGGAAGGGCTTGAAAAGTAACTTTGAACCCTATCGGGGGATGGGCAAAAATAGCCAACTGGATGAATCCTATGCTGATGTGAGTGATCTTAAGCAACAGTTGGCAGAATCACAACTGCTGGCGCAACATCAGGCCGTCGAACTGGCGCAGTTAAAAGAACGGTTATTAGCTACAGAGCAAGCAATGAAAGTCTCGTCAGAACAGCATGTTCGAGAACAAACTGAATTACATGAACGGCTATCAGTTATAGAACAAGCCGCTAAAGCTGAATATAAGCAACATTTACGTGAGCTTGCTCAAGTCAAAGAAAAATTAGCAACGACAGAGCAGACTGTAAAAACAGTATCGGAACAACATCAATCCGTCAGTGATGAACTTGATGTTACCCGTCAACAGAGTATTGAACGTATTCAAGAGCTGAGTGTTGAATTAGCCGAGCTGAAAGCAAAAGCCGCTGCGAATGCTGAGATATATGCTGATTATCGAAAACAGGCTAAACAAGGTTCTGACAGTCATGCTGAGTTGCTAAAGCAGGTAACATCAGAGCGGGATGTGGCACGTCGTGAAGCAGCGGAAGCGCGTGAAGTGTCTGCAAAAATGACCGGGCAACTGGAGGCTGTACAAGCGCAGAATGCTACTTTGCTTACGGCGGTACAGAAAAGACAAGATGAGCTGATTGATTAAAATGAAAAGCTTGAATTGGCTAATAAAACCCAAGTAAATGAAAAAAAGATTAAGTAACTGGAGTTCAATAAAATGACCGTTTATCTTGATACTGAAACCACCGGCTACGATGAACTATCCGCAAAATCAATTGAAGTGCTGCTCACAAAAACTCAGTTAAAAAAACGTGGGTATTCTGATAAAGAAATCTCTAAATGACCTTAATACCGTTCAATTCAGTTAACGGTGTTAAGTGCTATAGAGCGTCAGACCCCTTTACCGCCTAAATTGCTAGTTTTAAATACCACGGTTTATCGGGGCTTAAGAGGGCTTCTCCGTACACAGAAGAACCAATCGCTAATTGAATTCGTGTATTTTCGGAAGCCATTTTTTAATCCACGTTTCCAGTTCAGTTTTGTTCACGCAGAATACTCTTGATATCTCACATTGATAACGAGTAAATTCAGCATGATACACACTCGAGTCATCAATCCATACAGTTACAATGCCCTCGTAACCCGAAAAAGTTATCACTTTATTTATCACTTTATATTGCTCAAGTGCATCCAGCCCCATTTTTTGATCAGAGAATTCTTGCTTGTCAGAGTTATAATTTCTTCCATGTCTGCAACCATCTAACATGACGTTCACAAATGCTTCCTCGGCAATTTTACGTCTCTTTAACGCAGCTTCTGTCCAGCTTTGCATTGAATTTTCACTCATAAATATCTCCCATTTGCGTTATCGTCAGCTAAAATGTGCCACTGGCCGTCGGATTGGTGTACTTTTCCAAACTCCCTGGAAGCGTTCTGAATTACTAGCAGTATACCGCACGGTATGCCTGATATTGCAGTGTCCAAGATAATCTTGGATTAACCGTGTGTCTATCCCTCTATTTGCAAGAGCGAAGCCGCAGGCATGGCGCAGCATATGTGGATGCGAATTGACAGAAATATTAGCTAATTCACCAAGTTGTCGAATTATTTGATAAATACGCTGACGTGTCAGCGGTTTTCCGAAACGTGACAGAAATAACCAATTACTTTCTGCGGCTCCTGGTAAAGTTTTACGTACTTTGAGCCAGGCTTTTATCGAATGTATTTCATGACCCAAAAGCGGTTGATTCGTACAAAATCCGCATTTTAAGCGCTGTACGTAAAGAGTTTTTTCTCCCAAATCCAGGTCTGATAACCGTAGATGCTTGGCTTCGCTCACACGTAAGCCATGAACAAAACTCATGTATACCAAACAATAATCACGCTCCGGATTTGAGCTCTTTTTCGTCATTTCCAACATTCTCTCCACTTTGAATTGCGTAAGATGTTTACGTTGGCTCATAATATCCTCTCAAGACCCTGCCGAAATTCAATCCAACAGGGGAAATAATTGTTATACAGAGTAGCCACGCACGCGTTCTAATGTGCGTAAAAATATTTCTAATTGGTTGCCTGTCATAGCAGGAATTCGAACAGGCTGACGTTTAGCGTGACGTTTTCTCAAATGTTTACTGAATGCGATGAGGGTTGATTGAGTCATGTTTATTCCTTCCCATTCTGCTTTTGTTCAATCTGAGAAATCCATTTATTCAGTGTCTTTTCTGCTTCTGATATATCAATACGTGGCGGTACTTCTATATAAAATCGTCCTTGCGAGTCCTTGATGAATATTTCTTCACCAATAGTCTCAATGTGCAATCCTATGTAATCAGCTCCCAGACCTAATGGCGTGTTCCAATATTCTTTGCAGTGTTTTCTGATTTTTGCAACATCGTATTCGTGGGCACCAGCCAGACATTTCTTACTGATGCCGATTGTGTAGCAGCAATATAGTAATGTCACTTTTTAGCCATTTAGAAATGTCACTTTTTGCGGCATAAAGGATAAAACCTTTTCTGCAACAAGGACATTCGGATGTTGGTGACTATGTCAGATAAAGAATTACGCCGTATTAATGTCATTCAGGCCGTTTGTGAAAAACGGCTCAGGCGGCGCGACGCTGCTGGACAACTGGGATTGACCGAACGACAGGTTCAGCGGCTTGTTAACCGCTATCGGGGCTCAGGCGCAGCCGGACTAACCCACGGCCACAGAGGAAATCAGGGCAACCGTTGCCTGCCGGAGTCTTTGAAATGGCGGGTACTGGCTCTGGTACGGCAAAATTACAGTGATTTCGGGCCGACACTGGCCGCTGAAAAACTCAGAGAACGTCATGATATTGTGGTTTCCGTTGAAACTCTCCGCAAATGGATGACCGCTGACGGCCTCTGGGTGCCTTACGTCAGACGCAAGCCGCGCATTTACCAGCCACGTAACCGGCGTGATTGTCTTGGTGAGTTGATCCAAATCGAGGGTTCCCCTCATGACTGGTTTGAAGGTCGTGCTCCGAAATGCTGCCTCCTGGTCTTTATTGACGATGCGACCGGTCAGTTGATGCACCTGCGCTTCGGGGAAACTGAATCTGCATTCGATTATATGCTGGCAACCCGTGAATACATTAACAAGCACGGTAAGCCTCTGGTGTTTTACAGCGATAAACACGGCATATTCCGGGTCAATCACCCGAACGGCGCACTGACGGGAACAACTCAGTTCGGACGGGTACTTCATGATATCGGTGTCGATCTTATCTGTGCCAACAGCCCGCAGGCGAAAGGCAGGGTCGAACGGGCTAATCAGACGCTTCAGGACAGGCTTATCAAAGAAATGCGCCTGGAAGGTATCAGCAGTATTGAGGAAGCCAACGCCTGGGTTGAATCCTTTATCAGTGACTTTAACCGCCGTTTTGCCCGCGCGCCCCGCTACCCTAAAAATCTGCACCGGCTGGTGACTGAAAGTGCTGAAGAGCTGGATGATATGTTCGCCTGGCAGGAAACCCGGAAACTCACCAAATCACTGACCTTCCGTTATGACAAAATGATTTATCTTGTTGACCCGACAGAAGAAAACTCACGTATTGCCGGTGAAAATATCATGGTCTATGACTATCCGGACGGCACCTTAGCCTTTAAATACGGCCACCGCGCACTGAGCTGTCAGGTCTTCGATAAACTGGACTGTATTGACCAGGGGAAAATTGTCGATAACAAACGCCTCGGTACGGTACTGAAACTGGCACAGGACAAAATGGACGAGCTGGAGCGTCAGGATAAGCGGAGCCGGAGTAAATCCATGCCAAGACGCAGGGCACAGGCCAGAGTTCAGGAGCAACTGAGAGCCGTCAATCCGGTACTGGCCAATCCTGAGGAGTTCAGAGCCAGCTTACGGAGATAAAATCCTTGTTCTTCAGAATAAAAGTGACATTACTATTTTGGAGAACAAGGTGACATTTTAAACTTGCAATAACATTTTGATTAAACTTAACAAAAAACAGGTGTTAAAAGGGATAAAAACGACGGTTAAAACTTTATACCCATTAAATCCGTCGAGTAAAAAAACGACTTGCGATAACAGGTTAAATAGAATTTCATAATACCGATACAGTTGGTCTATTCGATTGATATCTGAAAATGGCCACTCTGACCCGCTTTGTGCTATGCATACTGAAACCTTTGTTGTGTAAGGCGTTGGCAAGGTGTATCACTATTTTGAAAAGTTATTTATAATAAAGCGTTATTAAGTATTGGAGAAAAACCAACGGTCTATTTTATTCACCATGATGTATTATTTTATCACCATTTATTTCATAGGTAGTAAAGTTTAATTCCTGTAAAAAGCTGTCATCATGTGAACTAAAAATAACAATTTTCTCTTCTGCGAGAGAAATCATCAATGCTATTAAAAATGTTATAGAATCAGAGTCAAGGCCATTTGTTGGTTCATCAAAAATATAAACATCTGCGTCCGTAATAAAAGCCGATGTCAATAGAAATTTCTTTTTTGTCCCAAGTGACATTTTTCCATATTCAATACCAGAATATTTAGATATGCCAAAACCATTTAAATAGTAGTCTAATGGATGTTTTAGATTACTTTTTCTATAACGCTTTCCTAGCTTTATCACATCCATTCCAGTAATAAAGTTATAAAAATAAACATTATCTGAGATGTAAAAACCATGCCTTTGTAAACTAAATCGATATGTTTTCTCCCTTCTTATAAAATTAACCATTCCTTTTTTAACCTTATTTACACCAGCAATACTTGAAAGAAAAGCCGTTTTACCCGCACCGTTAATTCCCGCAATACGGTTTAATCCGACATGAAAATTACAATTAATTCCTGAAAAAATAGTCTTATCATTAATAATAACCTCCAGTTCAATAATTTCAAGCATAAATAACCCAGAAAAAATATGTAAAAAAGAAAACAACACAAAGGATAATAAGTTTCGTGTACTGTGTTCTTAATAGAGAAATAAATGACAAAATAATTTAAAGAAAAACATAAGATATAAAAATAATAATAGGAAATGATTTAACAACCAGAAAACAAAAAGCAAAAATTAAAAAAGAAAATAAAAACAAAGAAACACAATAATTATAAAACAAAATTTTCCGCATAGACAAAAAATTAGATAAATATGAAAGGTAATTCATTTCAATATATGAAGAATTATAGAAAAACAACATACACATATACATAACAACACTGAAATATACTAATAATATATAATCAGCTTTGGCTGAAATTTGAGAAAAAGCACTTTCACATAATATATATAAGATCATGACGAACAATAACATAATAAGTGACGATATTTTATTTTTATGAAAATAATATCGGAGATTTATAATGTAAGGTAATGAAAAAAATCCTGATGAAAGTAACTTCTTTTTTTATAAATTGGATAACATGATGCAGGGTTTAAATATAATCTAAATGCCATCAATAAAATAGCTAACGTGAAAATAAAATTATATAATATTCCACTTCTGAATGATGCTGACAAAGTAAAGAATACAACAGCAAAAACAAAACATAAGAAATTTAACTCAAATAGGCAAAATCCAATTACAGCAAAAGAAATAATTAAAAACAGCATGGATGAGAAATAATACAAATAATTAACGTTTCCAGCGGAAAAACCCAAGAAAAAGAAAATAATCATCGGAAAAGCACTGTAAATAAAAAAAACGACACGACAAAAAAACCATGTTTTTTTATCTACCAAAGAAACAACGAATGAATTTTTTCTTGCCGTAGGGAAAAATCTTATGTTAACCGAATAAAATAACACATAAATTATTAACGATATGGAAGAAAAATAAAATGATTTAATGTAACTCCCTGGCGTAACAATATTCGAAGACAAGATAATTAATATATCAATTAGACCACTGGCTTTTGCCGGGAGTAATAATAAACAGAGAAATATAATGACATTTTTATTCCCGGATGCGAATTTTTTTATCCTGCCTTTATATTCCAATGCATCAGCTATTATCAAATTCATACAACCCTCTAAAACCAAAATCTAAACAATGTCCTTTGCGAATCTTTTGGAAATTTCGTCCTAGAATGTAAATATAAATAGTTAATAAAACACAATACATTGATTTTTACTTAAATGCAATCGGTATTGATTTTCCTTTTAATGTATAAATATATTGATATTCATAAGCATGGAATAAACCTCTTCCGTATGTTTAAAATTATTGAGCAATAGTGGAGATGATATTACAATATTATCCGCTATTCTTGATAATATTCTTTTTTGAAAAAATTATCATTGTAAAAACCAGCAAGACATTCATCACAAAATAATAGAATAGCCAATCCAGAAACACTTAATTCCCTTTTAAACCAGATCAGGAAAATTTATTCAGCATAAATTTTCCTCTCAAAACACTAAAAATTTCAGCTTTCAGGCTATTCCTTCAACTTACTGTTTCTTAACCTGTTGCCACATTTGTTCCATTTCTTCCAATGTCGCCGCTTCCAGCGTCTGGCCTTTGCTCAGGATCAGCTTTTCTACGCCTTTAAACCGACGCTCAAACTTATTACATGCTTTTTGTAAGGCAATTTCAGGTTTGTACCCCAAATGACGCGACAAGTTCACAGCAGCAAACAGTAAATCACCAATCTCTTCTTCCAGGTGCTGTTCATCAACAACTGCCTGATGAGCTTCATCCATCACTTCGTCTATCTCTTCATAAACTTTGCCCAGCACCGGCCCCAAGGTATCCCAGTCAAAACCAACGCCAGCACAGCGTTCCTGAATTTTATAAGCTTTCATTAACGCCGGCAGGCTTGCCGGAATGTCATCTAAAACAGAATGAAGATCTTTTTGTGCTCTTTCCTGTGCCTTATGTTTTTCCCAGCCACTGATCGCCACATCACTGCTGATAGTCTGCTGCTGACCGAAAATATGTGGATGCCGGCGCTCCAGCTTATCGCTAATGGCATTACTGATGTCATCGAAATCAAACAACTGCTGCTCTTTGCCCATTTCAGCATAGAACACCACCTGAAATAATAGATCGCCCAATTCTTCTTTCAGATCGGAAAAATCACCACGCTCAATGGCATTAATGACTTCATAAGTCTCTTCTAATGTATAAGGTGCAATCGTTTCGAATGTCTGTTCTTTATCCCAAGGACATCCTTGTTGAGGATGGCGCAACTGCGCCATGATCCCCAGTAACCGTTCTATAGCGGGTGTTTTCATCTTTTATCCCAATTTTCCTGCGGTCAGTTGCCATGAAGGCGTTTGGCTTCAATGACATCCGGTAACTGATTGGTTTTCGCCAATATCCGTCCCAGTACTTGCAGGTTATAAATCTCAATTTTCATATCAATGGTGGCAATCTGCTGCTTTACATCACTGCGGCTGCTCACCCCAAGCACATTCACTTTTTCATTCGCCAAGATCGTGGTGATATCACGCAGTAATCCACTGCGATCATTCGCCACCACACGCACAATCAGTGAGTAACCACTGGAATAGCTTTCTCCCCAAACCGCATCCACCACCCTTTCAGGCGCACTGGCCTGCAAATCCGCCAGCTGTTCACAATCAGCCCAGTGGATAGATATTCCCCGGCCACGGGTGATAAAGCCGACAATCTCATCCCCCTGAATGGGTTGGCAGCAACGGGCAATGTGATGCATCAAGTTACCCACACCTTCTACCACAATCCGTCCGTTATCTTTAACAGAACTACGCTGTACATGGGGTTTGCTTTCCAAATTGCGAAGCGCTTCCCGATCTGCATCTTCCGCCGTGGTTTTATTGAATTTGCTTTGCAGAAAGTTAGTCAACTGGTTGATACGAATGTCACCAACGCCAACGCCCGCCAGCACTTCATCAAGGGTATGGACGTTATAACGCGCAATTAGCAGTTTTTCCGCTTCTTTCAGGCTGATATCCAAGTGAGCCAGTTCGTTATCCAACATCTGACGACCTGCAATGATGTTCTTATCCCGATCCTGTTTACGAAACCAGTTATGAATTTTCGCCCGACCACGGCTGGTGGTGACGTATCCCAGGTTTGGATTCAACCAATCACGGCTTGGGTTCGGCTGTTTCTGCGTGATGATGTCAATCTGATCGCCCATCTGCAATTGGTAGCTGAATGGCACAATTCGACCGCTGATTTTCGCTCCAATACAACGATGTCCTACATCGCTGTGAATGTGGTAGGCAAAATCCAGTGGCGTAGAACCAGCAGGCAGATCAATAACATCCCCTTTCGGCGTAAATACATATACCCGATCATCAAACACCTGGCTGCGAACCTCATCCAGCATCTCGCCAGAATCGGCCATCTCTTCCTGCCATGCGATCAGTTTACGCAACCATGCAATACGTCCTTCATACCCCGCTCGGCCAACCGCCGTCGCACCCTCTTTATATTTCCAATGGGCTGCTATTCCCAATTCCGCATCTTCATGCATCTGACGGGTTCGGATCTGAATTTCTAATGTTTTACCATTCGGCCCAAGCACTACGGTATGAATGGATTGGTAGCCATTAGGCTTCGGGTTAGCAACATAATCATCGAATTCATCCGGCAAATGGCGATAGTGAGTATGTACTATCCCCAGCGCCGCATAGCAATCCTGCAAACGCTCAACCACAATCCGTACAGCGCGGACATCAAACAACTCATCAAATGCCAGTGATTTTTTCTGCATTTTGCGCCAGATGCTGTAGATATGTTTAGGTCGGCCATATATTTCAGTTGTTACGCTCTCTTTGAGCATATATTTACGCAATGTGCTGACAAAGTGATCAATATACTGTTCACGATCAATCCGCCGCTCATGCAGTAAGTTAGCAATTTTTTTATATTCATCAGGATGGAGATAACGGAAACAATAATCCTCAAGCTCCCATTTGAGTTGACCAATCCCCAGGCGGTTAGCCAGTGGCGCATAAATATTGGAACACTCTTTAGCAACCAGTACTCGCTCATCTTCAGTCGCCTCTTTCACTATC
This sequence comes from Photorhabdus tasmaniensis, assembly GCF_011189505.1. Lineage (GTDB taxonomy): Bacteria > Pseudomonadota > Gammaproteobacteria > Enterobacterales > Enterobacteriaceae > Photorhabdus > Photorhabdus tasmaniensis. Next base: position 30,947 of record NZ_PUJU01000045.1, on the reverse strand, counting down.
CGCAGATGGGCAATACGTTCCGCCAGCTTGATAACAACACAGCGAAAATCTTCTACCATTGCCAGTAGCATCCGGCGGACATTATCAACCTGCACGGAACAGGTTGAATCATTATGCGTGGCTTTTAACTGACGAATAGCGTCCATATCCATGACGCCTTTCACCAGATGGATGATCGCACTGCCAAATGCCTCGGTGACGGTTTCACTGTCGAGCAATTTGGCGTCAACCAGCGGAAACAGTAGCGCAGCGCGCATACTGTCATTATCCATACTCAGCGTGGAAAGGATCTCAACCATTTCGACGCCACGCCATAACAGAAGTTCTGAATCAGGATGATTTTGCGCTTTTTCGTGACAATAACGCCAGGTTTCGGCTAATTTCTCACCCAATTGAAGATTCGCTATATTTAAACTGGCGATCCACTTATTTACTGCAAACTCTCCCGCAGGGGTTACATGAGCACTTCTTACCGCAACCATAATCTCTCCCGACTCCTTCACAGCCTCTACCCAACCACAATCTAGCGGCTAAATAGCGCCATTGACTCCAGATGACCGGTATGCGGAAACATGTCCAGCATCCGCATACTGATAATATGATAGCCAGCCTCAAGCAGAATCTTACTGTCCCGCGCCAATGTTGTTGGATTACAAGAGACATAGACCACTTTTTCAGGGGCCAGCTCGACGATGTGTGACATGACTCCTGCCGCACCCGCACGCGCCGGATCTAATAAGACCTTGTTAAACCCCAGTTTCGCCCAAGGTTGACGATGTATATCCGCCTCCAGGTTTTCACGGAAGAAAGATATGTTATCCAAATTATTTAATCTGGCATTATATTGCCCATTCGCTACCAGCGTGGCAACCCCTTCCACTCCAACCACCGTCTGCACTATCCGGCCAATCGGCAGGGTAAAATTCCCCATACCACAGAACAGATCGAGTACTCTGTCATTCGGTTGTAAATCAAGCCACGCTATCGCCTGAGCAACCATTTGTTGATTTACCGAATCATTAACCTGAATAAAGTCTCTTGGACTGAAAACCAGTTTCAGACCATCCACCTGATACCAGGGTTCCGGCGCTTCATGCAGTGACTCAATCGAAGTTTCATCTGCCGCCAGATAGACAGTCACCTTGTGCTGCACAGCAAATGTGCATAACTTTGCTTTATCTTCCCCTTTCAGGGGATCAAGGTGGCGCAATATCATCAATGGGCCGTTATCTGCCAGCACCAATTCCACATGCCCCAACCGTTTAGCCGCTTTCAGATCATTTAGACACTGAGATAGCGGCTGCAATAACCGTTCCAATTCAGGTTGTAAAACAGGGCATGTTTTTATCGCAACTAATTCATTGGATTGATTCTGACGAAATCCCATCATCAGTTGACGTTGTTTTATCTGATAATGTAAACCTAGCCTTGCCCGGCGCCGATAACCATATTCAGGGCTGAGGATCACCGGCCTGGCCGAGACAGTTATGCCAGTTTCCCGTTTGATAAGATGTTCCAAAACACTGGCTTTACTCTCTCGCTGTAAATCAGATGCAACATGTTGTTGCTGACAACCGCCACATATTCCAAAATGTGGGCAGCGGGGATTGACACGATATGGACTGTCAGATAAACGCTTAACCAACTTTGCTTTGGCAAATTGGCGTTTCTCTTCCGTTAGTTGTGCCTGTGCCTGTTCACCGGGCAATAATCCGGCGACAAAAATGGTTTTACCCTGATAACGAGCTACACCCTGTCCTTGGGCATCCAGATTATCAGCAGTGACTGTAATGATATGCCGGTTTACTGTTCGGCGATTGGGGGAATAAAATTGCACCATGATTCTTACGGACTATGAATTATTAAGTTCTTATTTTCCCATAATGGACGCTTATGACCAAATATAGCTTACGCACCCGAATGATGAGCCTGATCCTAGTGCCGATTTTACTGGTTGGCATGTTTTTCAGTATATCGTTTCTCTGTTATCACTATCGTGAACTGAAAAACCAAATCGTTCGATCCGGGGTCAGTATCATTGAACCCCTTTCGATTGCCAGTGAAATCGGCATAAACCTGCATAACCGTGAACGCGTCAACTCATTGATAACCCGGCTTCATCGCAGAAATTCTGAGATAGTCCGGGCGATTGCCATTTTTAATGATGATAATCAGCTATTTGATATATCAAATTATAAATACAATTCTGCTCAACTCCAGATTGCACCAGGTATGCCACTGCCAACAGTCCTGACAAAAATGGAGGTCAAAAACAGTATTATTTTACGAATGCCGATTATCTCAGAGCACTATTTATCTCAAAATCAGCAGAACGCTGATACCCCATCTCTACATCCAATCGGTTATATCGCCATTGATCTTGATTTACGGTCAGCTCACTTACAGCAATATAAAGAAATCGTTATCTTTATATTGCTATTATTAATTTGCCTTGGCTGGGCCTCACTGTTTGCCTACCATTTGGTGCGCAAAATCACAAAACCTATCAGCGATATGGTCAGTACGGTCGATAAAATTCGCCAAGGGCAGTTAAACAGCCGTGTCAGCGGGAAATATTTTGGTGAATTGGATACGCTGAAAAATGGTATTAATGCTATGGCAAAATCGCTCTCCAGCTATAAAGAAGAGATGCAGAACGATATTGATCAAGCAACCTCAGATCTACGGGCAACGATGGAGCAGTTTGAAATTCAGAACGTTGAACTGGCAATAGCGAAGAAACGCGCTCAGGAAGCCGCCAGAATAAAAACAGAATTTCTGGCAAATATGTCCCATGAATTGCGCACACCGCTTAATGGCGTCATTGGTTTTACCCGCCAAACACTGAAAACTTCGCTGACAAAACAGCAAACTGAATATCTGTATATTATTGAACGTTCTGCCAATCATCTACTGAATATTATCAATGATATATTGGATTTTTCCCGGCTTGAGGCTGATAAGCTGATACTGGAAAACATTCCATTTCTTCTACAAGATACCATTGATGAGGTGATGGTTTTATTGACACCCAGCGCCCAAAATAAGGGCATTCAGCTAACGCACAGCGTTAACCCCCAAATACCGAATCTGGTCATAGGCGACCCTATGCGCCTCCAGCAAATACTCACCAATATTATCGGTAACGCAATTAAATTCACTGAACAAGGGTTTGTGAAAATAAAAATCAATCTGATACAACAGCAATCCCATAAAATCAATTTAGAGATTACTGTCAGCGATACAGGTATCGGTATCAGCCCTGAACAGCAACCTCATCTGTTTCAGGCTTTTCATCAGGCAGATGCCAGTATTTCCCGCCGTTATGGTGGAACCGGACTTGGTCTGGTAATTACCCGGAAACTGATCCGCGAAATGGGCGGTAATATCAGTTTTACCAGCGAGACGGAAAAAGGTTCCGTTTTTCGTTTTAATTTGTGGCTAGGAAAAGACGATTTCATTCTCACCGGCTCGGTTGTACCACAAAAAACCATTATTCAATCCCCGCGTTTACCCATGACAGTCATGGCCGTTGATGATAATTCAGCCAATCTCAAATTAATCGGCTCATTACTGAAAGACGTGGTAGAAAAAACAGTGACATGCAGTAATGGAGAAGACGCTTTACAATCGGCAAAATCTCACCATTTTGATGTCATTCTGATGGATATCCATATGCCGGGTATGGATGGCATCTGTACTGCTGAACGCATCCACCAGCTACCACAACACCGTAATACCCCGATTATCGCCGTCACAGCCTATACCTGCCGGCCAAAGGGCGATGCAGATCAATCGCCATTTGAAGATTTTCTGACCAAACCTCTGGACGAAGATGGCCTGAGAACAGTGCTAAACCGTCACATTAAAACGCCAGAATCACAACATGTTAACTGGCAATTAGCGCTGCAACAGGCAGCAGAAAAAGAACAGCTAGCGAAGAAAATGATAACAATGCTGGTGGATTCTCTGCCGGATATGAAAGCAATCACAGAAAGGGTTTTATCCGGGGACATTGTTGACGATTATCAGCAGCAGATCCATAAGCTGCACGGTAGCTGCTGTTACAGCGGCGTGCCACAACTTAAAGCACTTTGCCAATTAATTGAACAGCAATTACAAAAAAACGTTCCATTAACCGATATAAAACCTGAATTACTGGAGTTGATAGATGAAATTGATAATGTACTTGCCGCTGCCCAAACGCTATTGAGTAACGGCCCAACTATCAGTTACACACAATAAACTTCCGATACTCTTCATAAGCATAATTATCTGTCATGCCACTGATGTAATCTTGAATAAGACGAGCACGGTAGTAGAATTCCAACAGGTCTTTTTCTGATTCATCAGTGGCGATGATCCCTTCTACCGCTTCGTTATAAGCCAAGCGATGTTTGGTGGAAAGTTTGTGCAGCAACCGGGTTTCAATAAAATAATCTTTATGGAAATTGTTTTGGTTTAATTGCATAAAACTCTGGCGGGACATCTTCAATAACGGCCAATAAAAATCCAATAACCCATTGATAATTCTATATCCCTGCAACTCTAATTCTTCAATTTCCGGATGATTAAACACTCTTTTACAGGCTATGTTCTTTAGCGTTTTAAGCAGCCGATGCTCCTCGCTCTTATCTTCAAGTAATGCTTGATTAAATGAACCCTCAAAAACAGCAGGCAGATGATCAATAAAACGACGAGCAGTGTAAGGTACCAGCCTGCCGGTAATATAAACCCGCAAATACATAAAAAATTGGTCCTGCTGACTTCGACGTAATTCGTTGCCACTCGTTCTTTTATACGCTTTTCTGATCGTCGCGTCGAACAGATCCCTGGACCGATGACCGCCGTTTTCTTCCCACTCCTGTTCTAAATATTCCATCAGCGTATCTACGCCAAAAATATCTTTTTCAACAGCATCATCCAGATCAGCAATGCAATAAGAGATATCATCTGCGGCTTCCATAATATAAGTCAGTGGAAAACGACAGAATTCCCCCATTTTAAGCTCGCGGCGTAATTCGCGGACAAAATTCTTTTCCGACCAATAAAAACCCGGTTTTTTCATCAGGTAATTAAATTGATCCAGCTCTTTTTCAAGACGAAAAGCAGGACGGGTATATTTTAGAATGCAACCAATTTGCGCATAAGTCAGATTGAGTTTTAACAGGCTGTGTACCATACGGATAGCCTGAGCATTCCCTTCAAACTGACATAAATCTTGACGTAACTGGCGACGGAAAAGATCTTTTTTCACATCGCCGCACAAACGCAATGCCAGTATTTCACATTGATCTTTTCGCTCAATATTTTCCAGGGCAAAATTAAGATCAAGCTTTCTGGTAAACCAGTCTTTAATTGCCGCTTCACCAAAATGACCAAAAGGTGGATTACCAATATCGTGCATTAAACACGCCATTTCAATCAGGCTCTCAAATGGCAACAGCCGTTTATCCAGCCGATATTGAGCCAATAAGTTACGCGTTTTCAGTTCATTGATAATCGTTTTCGAAATATAGCGCCCAATCTGTTGCACTTCCAATGAATGAGTCAGACGACTGCGGACAGCGGCATTATTTTCCAGAGGAAAAACCTGTGTTTTCTGCTGTAAACGACGAATAGCCGCTGAATTCATAATCCGCCCGCGATCACTTTCAAACTGGCGAATAACTTGTTCTTCATCATTAGGATCAACATCATAATAGCTGTATTTACGTTGATAATTAAGCTTCTGACTAAAGTCTGTCCCGGACATTTATCCCCCGACTTGTGAGATAGCACTGTTTTACACCACAGATTATCTGATTGTTCTGCATTAAATGTTAAACTCAGGAACTGAATGATTTTATATGATTAATTAATCAACAGCGAGTATGACACAATGAAAGTAGGCGTGATAGGTGCTATGGAGCAAGAAGTGACTTTACTGCGCGATCAAATTGAAGATCGCCAGACACTGTCACGGGGTGGCTGCGAAATCTATACCGGTAAGCTCAACGGCGTGGAGATCGCACTGTTAAAATCCGGTATTGGTAAAGTTTCTGCTGCAATTGGTACGACTTTACTGCTTGAATATTGTCAGCCTGATGTGATTATCAACACAGGCTCCGCAGGTGGCCTTGATCCGCAATTGCAAATCGGTGATATCGTGGTATCCAGCGAAGTTCGCTATCATGATGCGGATGTTACTGCTTTTGGTTATGAACCAGGTCAAATGGCGCAATGCCCCCCTGCGTTCCTGGCGGATAACCAGTTGATCGCACTGGCAGAAAAATGTATTCGCTCACTGGATTTAAATGCGATACGTGGGCTGATTTGCAGCGGTGATGCATTTATTAACGGTGCTGAACCCCTGGCCCGTATCCGAGCGACTTTCCCACAAGTTACTGCGGTAGAAATGGAAGCGGCAGCAATAGGGCATGTTTGCCACCAATACAACACACCGTTTGTTGTTGTACGCGCTATCTCTGATGTGGCAGATAAGGAATCTCATCTCAGTTTTGATGAATTTCTTGCCGTGGCGGCCCGCCAATCCACATTAATGGTCAGCGCAATGCTGGCAACACTGAGTCACGATAAATAATATTTTATTGACAGAATCACGCCCTGATTAATACTTTCAGAAGATATCAAGGGCGTGTCTGCTCTGCCGGCAACATGCAGAATATTTATATCTTCAAGGGCATACTTTCATGAGATGGATAAAAAGCGCAGGTTCAGTTTGGTTATCGCTTTTACTGTTTCTCAGTGGTTTCAGTCATTATTTGTATGCCACGCCTTTACGGGTCATCAGCTTATCCCCGTCAACCACAGAATTAGCCTATGCTGCCGGGTTAGGTGACCATCTGATCGCCGCCAGCGCTTATTCTGATTATCCTCCTCAAGCCAGTAAACTTGAGCAAGTGGCTAACTGGCAAGGCATTAATCTGGAACGGATTATCACGCTGAAACCCGATATGATTCTGGCATGGCGAGGCGGTAATCCCCAACGCCCACTGGAACAACTCGCCTCTTTTGGTATTAAGATCTTTTACTCCGATCCTAAAACTATTGAGCAGATAGCTCAGAATTTAGAGCAACTGGCTGAATACAGCCCCCATCCTGAGCAGGCAAAAAAATCTGCGGCTGAACTGCGCCAACGATTTGCCGCTTTGAAACAAAAATATGCCGCTACCACACCAAAACCTGTTTTTTTACAATTCGGCACTCAATCTCTGTTTACTGCCTCAGGACAGACACTACAAAGTGAAGTGCTTTCAATCTGTGGTGGCAGAAATATTTTTGCTGACAGTTCCGTTCCCTGGCCTCAGGTAAGCCGTGAGCAAGTACTGACTCGGAAACCTGAGACGATTGTTATCAGCGGTGGACCGGAACAAGCCAAATTAATTGAGAATTTCTGGCATCCTCAATTGAAGGCCAAAGTGATTACACTGCATGAAGATTGGTTTCATCGGGCGGGGCCTCGCATCATTCTGGCAGCGGAACAGTTATGCCAGCAACTAAACGACAATGGCACCTAATAAACGTGGGATGACAAGAGTATCCGAAAATGGGTCATATTATTCGCAGACCCATTCCGAGAGATTGCCGGGCATTAGATACTGAAAGAAGAACCACAACCGCAGGTGGTCTTCGCATTAGGGTTCGTAACGATAAAACGTGAACCTTCCAGACCTTCGGTATAATCAACACAACCACCAACCAAATATTGCAGGCTCATCGGGTCAACAACCAACTCGACACCCTGCTTCTCAATGGTCATATCCCCTTCATTGATCTGATCATCAAAGGTAAAGCCATACTGGAAACCACTGCACCCCCCCCCTGTGATATAAACCCGTAAACGCAGGTTTGGGTTTTCTTCATCCGAAACCAGGATTTTCACTTTGCTGGCGGCAGCATCTGTAAACTGCAAAGGTAACGCTATATCATCGCCCATCATTTTTTACTCCAAACCGGAACCCGGCAAAAATATTTAGAAGACCACAAAATTTGCCGATTATTAATAGTTCGAATTATCCAATACCTGATTGATTCGTTCAAGTTTTGTCATTTTGGTAACACACAAACCAGTAAAGAATTATCACACATTTGGCTACCATCAATGATGTTATTTTAGCAACAAACGCTAGCTTCAATCAGGGTAGTCAGCCGTCATATAGCGTTAAACCGTTAGTCACTCAATTAACAAAAAGAAGGAAAAAAATATTGATTTATCAATATTATTGGTTACTTTGTTAAATATTTATCAAAGTCACTATGCGGAGTTCTTATGCAAAAAATATTGCCACTTATGCTAGTCATCACCCTGGTTGGGTGTGTCGCTCATAGTAAGCCAGTCGATATTGACAATTATACCTCGAAGAAAATAAATGACATCATAGAAAACCAGGTAAAACCGGGAAATAGAGACAATCCTGGTGAAATGATAAAAAATATATCTTATCAGTTCCTGGGTACACCTTATGCCGCAAACAGACTGGTCGGTTCCCCAACTGAATCTGAAAAATTAATTATAGATTTTAGCGGTCTGGACTGTTTTACTTTTCTTGACTACGTAGAATCGCTAAGGAAATCAAATGACCAACAGGATTTTATCAAGAATCTCATCCAGACAAGGTATATCGACGGAAAAATCAGTTTCTTACAAAGAAAACATTTCTTCACCGACTGGTCAACCAGAGAAAAATTAAACGCCAAAGATGTGACGGAGGAAATAAGTCCTTCTTATATAGAAATCACAAAAAGTCTGAATAGAAAAGCAGATGGCGGCGAATATATTCCCGGACTTAGTGTTATCAACCGAGATATTAAATATATTCCAGGTAATAAAGTGAATGATTCCGTGATTAAACGCTTAAAGACAGGAGATTATATAGGAATATATACACATCTTGCCGGGCTGGATGTAACGCATACCGGGATTTTTATTATGACAGATAATGGTCCAATGTTTAGAAATGCGTCTTCACTTGCCGCCAATAAAAAAGTGGTCGATTCGCCATTCCTTGATTACGTAAAGAATAAACCCGGAATTATCGTTTTAAGACCATTATAATCAACGGGACAAGCGATAAACCTACTCAAAGATACATTCAGGAGCCTTTTAATGAGCCAATCCGAAATCCTCTATTCTCAGGCCAAACAGCTTATTCCCGGCGGTGTTAACTCCCCGGTACGTGCATTTAATGGCGTTGGCGGTACGCCGCTGTTTATCAAACACGCTGACGGCGCCTATCTCTATGATGTTGATGGCAAAGCCTATATTGATTACGTCGGTTCTTGGGGCCCTATGGTACTGGGACATAACCACAGCGCTATCCGTAATGCAGTCATCAAAGCCGCCGAACAAGGGTTAAGTTTTGGCGCACCCACTGCCGCTGAAGTAGAAATGGCTCAATTAGTGACTGAACTGGTGCCATCAATGGATATGGTGCGCATGGTCAACTCAGGCACAGAGGCGACCATGAGTGCCATCCGTCTGGCTCGTGGATATACCCACCGCGATAAAATCATCAAATTCGAAGGTTGTTATCACGGCCACGCGGATTGCCTGCTGGTAAAAGCCGGCTCTGGCGCGCTGACTATCGGCCAACCAAACTCTCCGGGGGTTCCGGTTGATTTCGTCAAACATACACTATCCTGTACCTATAACGATTTGAACTCAGTGCGGGAAGCATTTGAACAATATCCTAAAGAGATAGCCTGTATTATTGTCGAACCCGTTGCCGGTAATATGAACTGCGTGCCGCCACTGCCAGAATTTCTACCCGGCCTGCGCGCATTGTGTGATGAATTCGGTGCTCTGCTGATTATCGATGAAGTGATGACCGGTTTCCGCGTCGCCTTATCCGGTGCCCAAGCTTATTACGATGTCGAACCTGATCTGACTTGCCTTGGTAAAATCATCGGAGGTGGTATGCCCGTTGGCGCGTTCGGTGGTCGTCATGAAGTGATGGAAAAATTAGCACCAACCGGCCCGGTTTATCAGGCAGGAACCTTATCCGGCAATCCAATTGCCATGGCTGCGGGTCTTGCCTGTTTGCAAGAAGTCGCTCAACCTGGTGTACATCAGCGCTTGACTGAGCTGACAGATAACTTGGCTACGGGTCTGACTAAAGCAGCAACAGCGGCTGGCATTCCGCTGGTGGTTAACCATGTCGGCGGTATGTTTGGCTTTTTCTTTACTGATGCTGAAACAGTCAGTTGCTATCAGGATGTGATGAATTGCGATATTGAACGTTTTAAACATTTCTTCCATCTGATGCTTGACGAAGGTATTTATCTGGCACCTTCCGCATTTGAAGCGGGTTTTATGTCTATCGCTCATACTGATGAAGATATTCAGCGTACAATTAATGCTGCTGCTCGCTGCTTTGCAAAACTGAAATAATTTCTTTTTTTAAATAATAGCGCCGTATTCCTACCTTCCTACGGCGCTCATTATTTCCATCTTTTGGAGGGATCACGAGATTGTACTTGCTGGCACCGCTTGACTCCTCCCATTCATAAACAACTTAGCTACATGGCCCATAAAACCGCCTGATATTGATTGATATATATCAAGATATAGACCAAACATGATGCTATAAAGCTATCGATTTAACGGTAAGTTATAAATCCGTTGTCCTTCAAAAAAACGCCCTGTTTCACTTGACCAGTACGAAGGATACGAGTACATATTATTCATAAATTTCGTTTATTAATACCGTATTTTCAGACTCATATTCATTTATTACATGGATGTCCTAGCGTTATTAAGCAGTTGAGTTTTTTTTCTATCTTTTGCCTTACATCACAATTTACTAAACCAGAAAATATGAAGGAGAGAGGATGAGCAGCGTTATCAAAGAAATAAGTGATGCTAATATTGCATATGCAGCAACTTTTGATGATGATAAAAAAAACCTTGGTTTACCTGCTGTCAGACGATTTGCCATATTGACTTGTATGGATGCCAGGTTGGATCCGGCAAAATTTGCAGGTTTATCTGAAGGTGACGCCCATGTTATTCGTAACGCAGGCGGAAGAGCCAGTGATGATGCTATTCGTTCACTTATCATTTCTTACAAACTTTTCGGAACAAAAGAGTGGTTTGTAATTCATCATACTCATTGTGGGATGGAGCTTTTTACAGACAATATCATGGGCGATCTACTGGAAAACAGTCTAGAAAGTGCAATATTGACGGATGAGGGATTTAAAGACATCGGCAACGGTACCGGATCATCTGAGGGAAAATATATCAGATGGCTTACCATTGACAATCAAGTTAATAGTGTAATTGAAGATATTCATCGTATTCGTACTCACCCCCTTGTACCCGCAAGTATCGCCATATATGGGTACATCTATGATGTGAAGTCAGGAAAATTAATTGAGGTTCCTGAAGCAACAAGCCTTGCAAATGCAGAGTCGTAAATCAAACTTGTTAGTTTACCGTAATCATTGAAGATGTTTGATTTATGATGGGCTTATTTAAATCTATCCGGTATCAATGTGGACAAGGATGTCCGCGCCTCAATGAGCTAACCTTTAAAAATACAACGGCTTTAGAAAACTATTTTCATGCATAAGGTTCTTCATCAGGCCACAAGGTCGTTCATGTCATCAACCATATCCAGGCATATCACCTTGTCACCAGAAAAACCTGTTAGCTTGGTTTTATAAGGGATTAAATAACTTTCCAAAATAGTGCTACACCTTACACACGTTACATAACATATCACTCTATGTATAACAATTGGTTGAAGAAGACCACGTGTAGCGGAATTATGAAACCTTATTTAACCCTCCATCAAAAATTTTCTGATAAGATTTTCCTAAGCTATTTATTAATGCTTTAATGTTGATCGCCATTATTTATATAACCTCTTATTCATATCTTACCGCTAGCATATAAACATGGATAACGGCTTATTAACCGCTATCCAATAAAAGTAGAAAAACATCCAGTAAGGCGTTTATTCAAAACGTTCAAATATTAATGCATGTACCCTTAGATCAGCTAAATAGAGAAGACGAATTTCCATATTAGGATATTGCTCATTCAGCTTATGTGTATAAGAATCATATCCACCAACAATGCCAATGACAGGGATTTTTTCTGGGCCACCAGCAGAATCTGGTTCCCCCATAAGGGCTCTAACAATTGTTCTATCCATTGAGTGTAAAAATGGATAAGGCAATTCTCCATTATATTCTCCACTACCCTCATAAGCGTTAATAAGTGTAATTTGTACAGATTTTAGCTGCTTTGAAACATCATCAAAAACAAGCCTCATACCCGATTCAGGTTTGTAAAAAAATTCTTCATCTCCCTCAAACATATATTTAAATTTTCCCGCAGAAATAATTTTTTTTTCAACCAAAAAATCCGCCGTCAGTCCCAAGCTTTTTATCATCGCTATAATATCTATCATTATTCATACCACCCTTGTTCTTTGTTCAATCGGTGTAGCTCTTCCAATGCTTTGCTTAACTGCTCATCGGTATAACCCTCTTCCTTTAAAGCAGGTAGTTGCGCATTAAAATTACTATCTACTGCCGTTTTCAAGTCAGAGGCATCTTGAGACCGTCTAGTCAAAGAATTACGACCACCATAGGTTTCACTATATTTTTGATGTATTCGCTTATGAATAGCTATAGAAACCCATTTTTTCAGGATATCTTCTAACTGATCCCCAGATAGTTTATGTCCATACTTGTCTGTCAAATACTTTCTCAATGCCGCCTGAGACGGAATATGATCAATATCCAACCCATCATTACGGCTACGTCCAGCCAGATCCTGATATTCTCCCACTTCCAACGGTTTCACCGCCGGTTTACTCAAATACACATACACCGGCGGCATATTAGGAATGGGGAGGATCAGAATATAATCACGAAAATCCTTCTCTTCCGGCATTGGCAACGATTCAATATCGCTGCCCACTTTATCCGGGATCGGCAACACAGTTATTTGCGACGGAATAAGCGGTTGTTCTTCATTCCCAGTATGGGCTGGAACTTTGAATTCCTGTTCGTTCGGTGTCCATAAAATCGTCGGCCGGTTTTCTCCCGGTTCCCAGAACTCGTAATTACCAGTGGTCCGATTCAGTTCCATCATATGAACCGGTACTTTATCCAAACCGCCTTCCGGACTGACGTGATATCCCTGAACCATCATCCTGCCGCTTTTTTCATCTCTGATCCAGCGAAAACGTACACGGGTAGAAGCTTTACCGTACTGTTCCGCTATCTGTCTCAAACGATACGGGGTTAAGTAATCCTCCTCACCTTCATTCAACTTCGGTGAATAAAACAGCCCCATTAATCCAACCGTTACCGGATTCGGTGCCGCCAGCCAACGCCCCGCACTGATGGCACCACCACCAATGTAACGCATCACCAGAGTTTCCCCTTCCGCTACCGCGCTGCGGGCAGTGGCAGCCACAGCAGTTGCGGCTGCTTCAGCTTTATCTTTACCACCACGGAACCACCGCTTATACCACGGTAATCTTTTATCCTGCTGTTTATCCAGTTCAGGCGGGTGTTTCTTACCTTGCGGAGGGGGTTCTGGTTTTGGTGGCGTCACCGAGGTGGGAGATGATGGCACCTGATATATCGCCATTCTGCCGAAGTTATCCGCGGGTTCGGCTTCGGTTCCGGCATCCGTACAACCTTTACCCCGCAAGCAGGATTTCGCAAACACCGGTATCAGAGGTGCCTTAGTCACAGGAGGTTCGGGCTGAACATCTCCCGCTTCCTTCACCCGCGACGAGAAATTCTGGGTCGCCATATTAGCAGGCGCTGTAGCCTGATGATTGGGCTGCTCCTGCTTCTCATAGCTGTCCATCCCCGAATTGATAAACCGGGCCCGACAGGGGCAAGTACTCACACTGTCCAATGTGCCAGCCAACTTATGTCCCATGTCAAACACATCAGATACACCACCGACAATTGTGTAAGTACCGGGATGTTTGCCACAGGTAACCTTATCCCCTTCACGAGCCGTTGCCCGCCCATTAAATGTCATGGTGTGGTCACCGGTGATAATCTGTCCGCCACAGGTTGTCTTATCACCAACGAGCAAGAAATATCCTATTGCCATCTATTCAATTCTCCATTGATTTACAGTATGGAGAGTGGATCTCATTGAAATTATCGTCATATCATTATCACCATGAGTTAATACGTATGATCAATAATTCATCAGATTTCACCTAAAAAACATATAGGAATATTCCGAAAGTTGCTGATTTTATTGTCTATGATGGGCGTGATAACTTATTAATTATAACAATTTAGATACAATCACATAACAAATATAAGACCAAAAAGATAATAACGCGGTATGTTTGGAAAATCGGTAAAAAGGGAGTGAACAGCTCTGTGGGATAAACAGCGCTCTACTTTACTCAGAAAACCAAAACGCTGACCAAAAGATCAGCGCCTTGCCATTCATCTCATCAAATATTCATTATTGGTCGAACATCTCGCGCAACCAGCCCGGTGCTTGCTCTTGTTGCTGAACAGGTTCCGGCGTTACTGTTTGCTGGCACAGGCTCTGTGGATCATAGGTCCAGACAGGTAATGTTCTCCAACCACTGCCACTACAGTTAAAACTACCATCTTCATTAACAGCCATATCGACAATCCCTTCTGGTGGAATATTATTCAATACCAGTGGAGTCTGATTTTCCAGATAACGGCGATAAACATTTAACGCGCCAGTAGCACCAGTCAGATTAGTCGGATCGTTGTTATCCCGGCCAACCCATGAAATCACCACTTCTTTACCATCAACCCCCGCAAACCAGCTATCACGCAGATCATTGGTTGTACCGGTTTTACCTGCCAGATTATAACGGCCAAATTTAGCTGTCAGAGAACGAGAAGTACCTCTTGCCACAACCTGCTGCATTCCATACAGCGTCAGATAAGCCGCCTGAGCCGGTATAGCCCGTTCAGCCTGCGGGTAGCTCTGATATATCACCGTACCCTCTTCTGTAATGACAGAACGTAATGCAGAAAGCGTTGCGCGGTTGCCGCCACTGGTCATCGTCTGATATTCCTGAGCGACTTCCAACGGCGTCAAGCTGAGAGAACCCAGTAACATCGCTGGAACCTGCTGGATAACGTCTGCCGGAACGCCAAGCCGGATCAGTGTGTTGCTTACATGATCAAGGCCAACAGCCAATCCAAGATTCACCGTCGGAATATTCAGTGAACTCGCCAACCCATCTATCAACATGACACGCCCACGGAAACGGCGGTCATAATTTCTCGGTTCCCAAACCTTGCTGTTCGGCTGTTTTACCGCAAGAGGTTCATCCGCCAGCCAGGTATTCAACCGATATTGATCAGGTTCACTCAATGCCGCCAGGTAAGTAGAGGGTTTTGCCAGCGAACCAATTGAACGACGCGCCATCATCGCCCGGTTAAATCCGGCATATTGAGGCTGAGAACCACCGACCATCGCCCTGATTTCACCACTAATGCGATCAACCACCACCATTGCCCCTTCAAGATCAGCAATTTTGCGGGTTTTTCTCAGGTTAGCAATTCCCTCTTCCACCGCGTTTTCAGCCGCGTCCTGGGATACTGGGTCCAGAGTCGTAAAGATTTTCACGCCAGATAAATCATTCACTTTATCGCCCAGTTTGTCCTGCAATTCTTTACGAACCAGTTGCATAAATGCAGGCTGTGGCGTGATGACACCACTTTTCGGTTTTACCCCCAATGGGCGGGCACTCAGTAGTTTATACAGATCTTCGTCAATAATTTGCTGATTTTGCAAAAGTTTGAGCACCACGTTACGACGCTCAAGAGCCAGTTTCGGATTACGCCACGGGTTATAGAGTGAAGCGCCTTTCACCATGCCAACCAGCAACGCTTGCTGATCCAAACTCAGTTCATCCACCGGGCGGCCAAAATAATAAAGACTCGCCAACGGGAACCCTCGGATCTGTTCATCACCGCTTTGCCCCAAATAAACTTCGTTCAGATACAGTTCGAGGATACGATCTTTGCTGTAACGGTAATCCATCAGAATCGCCATGTAGGCTTCATTGGCTTTACGCACCAACGTACGTTCATTGGTCAAAAACAGGTTTTTGACCAATTGTTGCGTCAGGGTACTTCCCCCCTGAACGGTACGCCCCGCCGTCAGGTTAGCCAGCACCGCACGCCCGATAGACAGGATACGGATACCATCATGTTGATAGAAATGGCGGTCTTCTGTCGCCAGCAAAGTATTGACCAGTAACTCAGGAAAACCAGAACGTGGCACAAACAACCGCTGTTCGCCATTGGGTGACTGCAACATGGTAATCAGCTTCGGATCAAGACGGAAGAAACCAAACTGACGTTGGTTTTCTATATTTTCGATCCCTGCCAGACGGTTATCACTGAAAGTCAAAAGAGCGTGGATCTGCCCTTCTTTGCTATCAGGGAAATCAAACGGACGGCGCAGCATTTCAATGGTTTCGCCTCTGACAGAAAACTCGCCAGGACGGGTAATCTTTGTCACCTGGCGATACTGCATCCCTTCCAGCAGGTGTACCATCTCTTTTTTACTGTAGTTCATACCCGGTTCAAGGTTGACCATCCGGCCATAAACGGCCGCAGGCAGATCCCAGACTTTTCCGTCAATACGGTCACGGATTTTACCATCCAGATAAATACCATATCCCCCCAGCAATACAGCAAAAATAATAAATATTTTGAATAACAGCCAGAACCAACGCCACTTTTTCTTAGGTGGACGGGAATACATTCCTCTTTTTGTCATAGGTTGATCCTCTTCATCATCGTAGTCGTCATCTTCGTAGCCATCATTATAATCATCCAACAAATGCCGTCTTTTCGATGGCGATTCACGGCGGGATACCGGTTTCTTGCCTTTACGTCCGATTGGTTGATGATCTTCATCAGACATTCCAAAATTCTCCAAAGCCATTCAAATGCTGAATAATGGGTATTCATATCGTTTTTAATGAATTTATTCGCCTACAAGAAAGTTGTTAAATTCTACTGCGAATATTTTTTTACCCGCCGGGTTGGTGCTGTATTTGCCGGATCATCCGGCCATAGATGTTTTGGGTAACGCCCTTTCATTTCTTTTTGCACTTCCCGGTATGCTCCCTGCCAAAAAGCAGCCAAATCTTGTGTGATCTGCAATGGCCGCTGGGCCGGCGATAATAATTCAAGCACCAATGCTACCCGCCCTTTTGCCAACGATGGACTTTGCTGCTCTCCATACATTTCCTGCATCCGCACGGATAATACAGGGGGTTTATCACTGAAATAATTGATTGCCATCCGGCTGCCGGTAGGAACAGTGTAGTAAATAGGCAGTTCATTATCCAGACATTGGCGCTGTTGCCAGTCCAGTAAACTTTCCAATGCTGGCAACAAATCAATCTGTTTCAAACCTTTCAAATCACACACACCAACAAGAAACGGCATTAACCAATGATCAAGAGAATCCATCAAAGAATCATTATCTACTGCTGGCCACTGTATTTCAGGCAACCATTTAACCGCACATTGAATACGGGTGCATAATTGCATAGCCTCAGGTGACCAATTCAGCGCTTGTAATCCTGCACTACGTAACCAGTTTAGCAGGGCCTGTTGTAATTGTTCAGTTGAAGGTTTTGCCAATAGTTGTGCTTTTACTACCAGACTCCCACATTGCAGCCGTTTCCATGCCCGCAATGTTCCTTTATTGTCATCCCATTCAACGACACTTTGTTCACTGAATAAATCCGGCTGCTGCTGTACCAATTGTTCAATATCTAATGGACAAGCCAGCAGAATGCGAGCATCAGGATCCCTGCTATTTTGCAATAGCGAAGGTGCCACCAGCCAGGATTCACCGGATAACTTTTCTTCATAATCAATCATCGCACCCAGACCATTAGCCAATTGAAAACGACTATGCTTATCCCGGTTTTTGGCTATTCTGTCAGGGAAACCGTAAACCAATAACATTGCAGCTGATCCACTGGCTGGCTCTCCAAAAGTCTCTCCCATATTTCTGGCTAGCTGTTTTGCCCGGCGTAACCACTGAGTCTGGCGCTGCTCAACCCAATAAGTGATATCCGGCTGACCATCACGAGGCGGTTCTTCCAGAATCGCCGTCAGTACAGCGGCGGTTGCCAATGCATCAGTTCCCTGTTCCAAACCGGCACATAATATCGCGGCAAGGCGCGGATCACTGCCAGACTCCGCCATTTTCCTGCCTCTGGACGTCAACTGATTGTGATGGCTTACCGCACCTAATTGTAATAAAAGCGATTTGGCTACCCCCAGCGACGCCACAGGAGGCATATCTAGCCAGTGTAATTGGGAAGTGTCACGACATCCCCATTGCAATAAGGAGAGCCATAAACTACTGAGATCAGCATTCAAGATTTCAGGATCACTGTGCTCTGCTGCTCTTTCTGCCTGTTCCTGACTGAACAGATGCCAGCAAATTCCGGCTTCCAATCGCCCTGCGCGGCCAGCCCGTTGTGTCATAGAAGCCTGACTAATACGTTGAGTGATCAAGCGGGTTAGTCCATTTCTGGGTTCAAAACGTGTTGTACGCTCAAGGCCGCTATCAACCACCAACCGGATACCTTCAATCGTCAGGCTGGTTTCCGCAATGTTAGTCGCCAGAACGACTTTACGGCGTCCAAACGGTGAAGGTTCGATAGCTTTTTGCTGTTCAGCCAACGACAAAGCTCCATATAACGGACAAAGATCGGTATCGGCAGAAACTTTTCCTTTAAGCAGTCCAAATATCCGTTGAATTTCTCCACTCCCCGGCAGAAACAACAGCACAGAACCGTGCTCTTGCTGGAGTAACCGTAATACAACAGTGGCGACACTCTGTTCAAAAGGTTGGTGAGTAGGTAAGGGATGATAATTTCTGGTGACAGGAAAGCTGCGCCCTTTAGAAATAATCACCGGCACATCAGGTAATAAAGAAGAGAGCCGCTGATTATCCAATGTAGCCGACATGATCAAAATCCGCAGATCATCCCGCAACCCTGCCTGTACATCCAGCAACAATGCCAGTGCTAAATCAGCCTGTAAGCTGCGCTCATGGAATTCATCCAGAATCACCAGTGAAACACCTTCCAGCATCGGATCTTGCTGTAACATCCGGGTTAAAATACCTTCTGTTACTACTTCAATACGGGTAACCGTGCTCACTTTCGTTTCTGAGCGCATCCGATAACCCACGGTCTGACCGGTATTTTCATTCAGTTGAACCGCAAGACGATTGGCAACGCTGCGAGCGGCAATCCGCCGTGGTTCTAACATAATGATACGCCCGGAAAAATCCGCTTTTTTCAGAATTTCCAGTGGTAAACCCGTAGATTTCCCGGCACCGGCTGGGGCATGAAGCAGCACCTGCGGTGAGCTTTTCAGCGCACTCAGGACAGATTCGACAACCTCGTATACAGGCAATAAAGACACAAACACTCCAATTAAAGAAAGTTAACTTTCAACGGCCAACATTGTAGCATTGCCTGTTTCAATCTTATGCCATCAGCCATTAAGGAGTTTTATGGAATTTCATCCCCCCTTACAATCTGCCACTCTTATTCGTCGCTATAAACGCTTCCTGGCTGATGTCATAACACCGAAAGGCGAAACGCTGACCATCCACTGCGCCAACACTGGCGCGATGACCGGCTGTGCAACACCAGGAGATACCATTTGGTATTCCACATCTGACAATCCAAAACGTAAATATCCCAACAGTTGGGAATTGACCGAAACACAGGATGGTCACTGGATTTGTGTCAATACGCTCAGAGCAAACGATTTAGTGGCCGAGGCGATTCAACAAAATGCCATTTCAGAATTTTCTGGATACAAAAAAATCAGCCGGGAAGTAAAATATGGCGAAGAGAACAGCCGGATAGATCTGTTGTTACAGGCAGAACAGCACGTTAACTGCTATATCGAAGTGAAATCAGTGACACTTCTCCAAGAGAATTGTGGCTATTTCCCCGATGCTGTCACTACCCGTGGGCAGAAACACTTACGGGAATTACAACTCATAGCAGAACAAGGGCAAAGGGCCGTTTTATTTTTTGCTGTCTTACATTCAGGCATCAAACAGGTCGCGGCGGCTGCACATATTGATCATAATTATTCATCTCTTTTGGAACAAGCGCGAAACTCTGGGGTCGAAGTTATCTGTTACCAGGCACGTATTACAGAAAAAGAGATGGTTTTAGGCGATAAGTTAACTTTTATACTAAGTCGTTAATTTATTGATTGACCTAATATTTACAGTCAAGTTGTGCAGGATGTAAAGTCATTCAATATGTTTGTCTTCACACCATTGTGAAACTAATGACAGGAACAATTGCCAACCCATGCTCCATCTGCTATTTATAGCGGCCTGTTTTTTTCCCCGCTAGGGGTTCGTTTGATAGTGCGTGTGTTAGGAGAAGTATTATGCAAGAAGGGCAAAAACGCAAAACCTCGTCCTTAAGCATTCTCGCCATCGCTGGGGTAGAACCTTACCAAGAAAAGCCAGGTGAAGAATACATGAACGATGCCCAGTTGGCGCATTTCAAGCTAATTCTTGAAGCATGGCGCAATCAACTCAGGGATGAAGTCGATCGTACTGTATCTCATATGCAAGATGAGGCAGCGAACTTCCCAGACCCAGTTGACCGTGCAGCGCAGGAAGAAGAGTTCAGTCTTGAATTACGTAACCGTGATCGTGAGCGTAAATTGATTAAGAAGATCGAGAAAACACTGAAAAAAGTCGAAGATGACGATTTCGGTTTTTGTGAATCCTGTGGCGTTGAGATAGGCATCCGTCGTTTGGAAGCTCGTCCAACCGCAGATTTGTGTATTGATTGTAAAACTCTGGCTGAAATCCGTGAAAAGCAGATGGCCGGCTAATTAATGGTGCTTTGATACGGTGCCTTTAAGGCACCGTACGAACAACCCCAGCTGATCCCTATATGATAAAACCTGAACGTCCCCGCGCTTATATTGGGCGTTTCGCCCCTTCACCTTCTGGTGATCTTCACTTTGGTTCATTAATCACCGCAATTGGCAGCTATTTGCAAGCCCGAGCTTGTCAGGGAAAGTGGCTGATACGCATTGACGATATTGATCCGCCCAGGGAGGTTCCCGGTGCTGCTAGCCGTATTCTCCACGCACTTGAGCATTATGGATTACATTGGGATGATGAGATCCTCTATCAATCTCAGCGCCATGAAGCTTACCGCCATATCCTTAATCAGTTGCAACAACAGGGCTTAAGCTATTATTGCACCTGTACCCGTCAACGTATTCAGCAAGTTAATGGTTTTTATGACAAAAACTGTCGTGAATTAAACCTGCCTGTTAATCATGCAGCAATCCGACTAAAACAAAATCACCCGGTTTATGGTTTTCAAGATAAGTTGCAGGGATACCTAAACGCCGATCCTGTCATGGCTGAAGAAGATTTTATTATTCATCGTCGTGATGGTCTATTTGCCTATAATTTAGTGGCCGTTATTGATGATGATTACCAAGGTGTGACTGAGGTAGTCAGAGGCGCTGATTTAATTGAGCCGACTGTCCGCCAAATTGCACTTTATCAGCAATTAAATCTCGAAATACCTGATTACATTCATCTGCCACTGGCTCTGAATAAGGACGGCAACAAACTTTCCAAACAAAATTATGCTCAGCCAATCCCATTGGACGATCCCCGGCCGTTATTGATTGCAGCATTATCTTTCCTTAATCAGCCTGTCATAAAAAACTGGCAAGATCTGCCCCGCGATCAATTGTTGCAAAAAGCAATAGCATGTTGGGAGTTGGACCGAATTCCACGACAAGGTAAAATATACAGGTAACGTGAATAAAGTTAAGGTTAGTCATAACAACCATTCTCAAAAAATACACAGTAGGCTATGATTAGCTGCTGTTTTTTATTCGTTTTATATGATTAGTTACTTATCGAGGTGTACCATTTTTAACCGAGTAGCAAATTTCTGCCGTAATCTATTGATCCGCGAGGGGAAAATTAACCGCGAACTACAGGCAGCCCGTGAAAGGCCAGTCACCGTATCTGACCATTCTACTCAGGAAGAGTATGTAACTCTTCACTCTAATCACCAAAACCCCCTTCAATCCTCATCCAACGTGAAAACACAAAGGAAGGTTGAACAGGAGGATCTTCATTTGGATTTACCAATAACGGTAATTCCACGGGAGCAGCACAATATTTCCCGCAAAGATATCAGTGAAAATGCCCTGAAAGTGCTTTACCGTTTAAATAAATCCGGCTTTGAAGCTTATCTGGTCGGCGGGGGTGTCCGTGACTTACTGCTCGGTACACAACCGAAAGATTTTGATATTGCAACCAATGCAACACCAGAACAGGTTCGTAAGTTATTTCGCAACTGCCGTCTGGTTGGACGCCGCTTCCGTTTAGCCCATATTATGTTTGGCCCGGAAGTGATTGAAGTCGCAACATTCCGTGGACCACACGAACAGACTGATTCTGACGATAAAAATCAGTCACAACAGGCTCAGAGCGGTATGCTGCTGCGGGATAACATCTTCGGTTCAATTGAAGAAGATGCTATGCGCCGTGATTTCACCATTAACAGCCTCTATTACGGTATCAACGATTTCTCTCTGCGTGATTATGCCGGTGGTCTTAATGACCTGGAAACCGGTGTTATCCGCCTGATTGGCGATCCAGAAACCCGTTATCGGGAAGATCCGGTCAGAATGCTGCGTGCAGTTCGTTTCGCCAGCAAGCTGAATATGACCATCAGCGAAGATACCGCCGAGCCTATTTCTCGTCTGGCTTTTCTGCTGAGTAATATTCCGCCAGCCCGTCTGTTTGAAGAGTCGTTAAAACTGTTGCAAACAGGTCAAGGCTACAGCACTTATAAACTTCTGCGCGAATATCGCCTGTTTCAACCGCTATTCCCATTGGTTCAACGCTATTTCACCGAAAATAACGATTCGCCTATGGAACATATGCTCACTCAGGTTTTGAAGAATACCGACTATCGGTTACAAAATGATAAACGGGTTAACCCAGCGTTTCTGTTCGCGGCAATGCTTTGGTATCCATTGGTTGAACATGCGGAAAAGCTGTCTCAGGAAAGTGGTCTGACTTACTACGACTCCTTCGCCCTGGCAATGAATGATATTCTGGACGAACAGTGCCACTCTATCGCCATTCCCAAGCGCCTGACAACCATCATGCGTGATATCTGGCAATTGCAGTTACGTCTGCCACGCCGCCACGGCAGACGGGCAAACAAACTGATGGAACACCCTAAATTCCGTGCCGCCTATGACCTGCTGGAACTGCGTGCCAATGTCGAAAGCCGCAATGAGCTAAAAGAGCTTGCTCACTGGTGGGGAGAATTTCAGCAAGCCAACGCATCACAACAACGGAGTATGATTTCTGCGTTGGGCAGTGATATTGTCCGTCGTCGTACACGGCCACGCCGCCACTATAAATCAAAACTGAGCAGGGACAGCTGATCATCATGACCTGCGTTTATATCGCTGTTGGCAGCAACTTGGCAGAACCAGTGCAACAAGTAAAAAATGCCCTTGCTGCACTAAAAGATTTACCGGAAACAGAGTTTATTGCCAGCTCTTCGTTGTATCGAACCAAACCGATGGGGCCGCAAAATCAGCCTGATTTTCTGAATGTGGCGGTAGCACTGGAAACTACTCTGGCACCGGAAGAGCTGCTCAATCACACGCAGGCAATTGAATTGGCTCAGGGACGAGTAAGAAAAGATGAACGCTGGGGGCCAAGGACACTTGATCTGGATATCATGCTATTTGGCGATCAGGTGATTAATACCGAACGCTTAACGGTACCCCATTACGGACTGAAACAACGCGAATTCATGCTCTACCCGTTGGCTGAAATCGCCCCTGACCTGGTATTTCCTGATGGGGAAGCGTTATCTGAAAGACTGAAACATATCCCGGAAAACGGCCTGGTACTCTGGCGGCTGTCACAGCCCTCAGATCCTCATCATTGCAGATAAGGATCTCAGTTCAGTCCGTGGCCGATTTCTGTACATAACAAGAAAAATTGCAGGAGGAAGATAGATAATGAAACCCATTACCATGGCTGATCTGAATCAGCTCAAAAAAGAAAAACGTAAATTCGCCACTATTACCGCTTATGACTCCAGCTTTGCCCATCTGTTTGCCGAACAAGGTATTAATGTCATGCTGGTTGGTGACTCACTGGGTATGGCATTACAAGGTGCTGATACCACCATTCCAGTAATAGTCGAAGATATTGTCTACCACACTCGTTGCGTCCGTGCGGGTGCACCCTATACTTTCCTTATCGCTGATATGCCTTTCATGAGTTACGCCACACCAGAGCAGAGTTGTGAAAACGCCGCCAAACTGATGCGTGCCGGAGCTAACATGGTGAAAATTGAGGGCGGCAGCTGGCTAAACGATACCATTAAAATGCTTACCGAGCGTTCCGTACCGGTTTGCGCTCATTTAGGGCTAACGCCTCAGTCTGTTCATGTTCTTGGGGGTTATAAAGTCCAGGGCCGTGATGAAAAATCGGCTAATCAGTTGATAAAAGATGCGATTACGCTGGAACAAGCAGGCATACAATTGCTGGTGCTGGAGTGTGTCCCTGCTGAATTAGCTAAACGTATTACCGATGAACTACACATCCCGGTGATTGGTATTGGTGCCGGTAATGTGACTGACGGACAAGTTTTGGTGATGCATGACGCTCTGGGAATTACCGCCAGACCCCCTAAATTTGCGAAAAACTTCCTTGCAGAAGCAGGGAATATGCGTGATGCCATCCGCCTGTATAAAGAGCAGGTAGAAAGTGGATCCTACCCGGGTAAAGAACACTCATTTAATTAATAAATTACCTTTGTTAGCTCGAAGACTTTGAACACATTAAGGAGTATTAAGCAATGCTGATTGTCGAAACAGTACCGATTCTACGCCGTGAAATCCGCCGCTGGCGTCAGGAAGGGAAACGCATTGCACTAGTGCCAACAATGGGTAACCTGCATGACGGCCATATGACATTAGTTGATGAGGCCAAAGGGCAGGCAGATATTGTCATCGTCAGTATCTTCGTTAACCCGATGCAGTTTAATCGTCAGGATGATCTGGCAAAGTATCCGCGTACCTTACAAAAAGATTGCGAGAAACTTCACCAACATGGTGTCAATCTCATCTTTGCCCCTTCCGATAAAGAAATATACCCTCATGGTATGGAACATCAGACGTATGTTGAAGTCCCTGAACTTTCTACCATACTGGAAGGTGCCAGCCGTCCTAGTCATTTCCGTGGTGTTTCAACCGTGGTGAGCAAGCTGTTCAACCTAGTGCAACCGGATTTAACCTATTTTGGCGAGAAAGATTTTCAACAATTACAACTTATCCGCAAGATGATTGCTGATCTGGCTTATGATATTACTTTGATTTCAGTGCCGACAGTACGCGATAAAAATGGCCTGGCGCTGAGTTCGCGTAATAGCAATTTAACAGCCGATGAACATAGAATTGCGCCAGAACTTAGCAAGATCATGAAATCTATCGCTGAAAAAATGGCGCAGGGTGAACGCCACACGGAACCATTGCTCACTCAAGCTTCCGAACAGTTACGTGAAGCGGGCTTTATGCCTGATGAGTTGTTTATCCGTGATGCCGAAACCCTGGCACCGTTGAATACCGAAAGCAAAAAAGCGGTTATTCTAATGGCCGCTTGGTTAGGGCAAACCCGATTGATCGATAATCAGCAGGTCGATTTAACTCAATAATAGTCTGTTCTGTCAGGCGTTATTGGTGCAGAAAAATAAAACAACAGGTTCTAAGTTGTCATTGAATCAGGAGAAAACCATGTTGCGCACTATGCTACAAGGGAAATTGCACCGGGTGAAAGTCACTCAGGCAGATCTGCATTATGAAGGTTCCTGTGCAATTGATCAGAACTTTATGGATGCAGCCGGTATTCTGGAATATGAAGCCATTGATATCTATAACGTGGATAACGGCGAGCGTTTTTCCACTTATGCTATTGCCGCTGAACGTGGTTCCAGAATCATTTCAGTCAACGGAGCAGCGGCTCACCGTGCTGAGGTCGGTCATAAGTTAATTATCTGCTCATATATACAAATTTCTGACGAAGATGCCCGTCATCATAAGCCTAATATGGCTTACTTTGACGGTGACAATATTATGAGCCGTATTGCCAAAGCCGTTCCGGTTCAAGTGGCCTAAGTACAAACCACATGATCAATAATGGGTAGGTTGTGAAGACACTATAAATAAACTTCCCCTACCCATCGCTACCACTTAATCACCAAATAATCTACAAATTAAGTCCTCAATCCCCGCCCTGTTTCAATCAAATACCAGGCGACAAGATAAAAAACCATAATAAACGCAGTCAAAACACCCAACGTTATTGTTAAAGAAACATCGGTAATTCCCAGGAAACCATAACGGAAACCACTAATCATATAAACTATCGGGTTCAGTTTGGAAACAGCTTGCCAAAATGGTGGTAATAATGTCAGCGAATAAAACACCCCGCCAAGATAAGTCAGAGGCGTTAATACGAAGGTCGGAATAATACTGATATCATCAAATGTCTTAGCGAAAATCGAATTCAGCAATCCCCCCAGCGAGAACAGAATTGATGTCATCAGCAAAGTGACAACAATCATCCACCACGCATGAATATGAAGCGGAACAAAAAACAGAGAAACCAGTGTCACCAGAATACCGACGCAGACACCACGGGCAACACCGCCACCCACAAAACCCGCAATAACGATGTGTGTCGGAACCGGCGCTACCAGTAGTTCCTCAATACTGCGCTGGAATTTCGCCCCAAAGAAAGAAGAAGAAACATTGGCATAAGAGTTAGT
The DNA here is from genome assembly GCF_011189505.1 of Photorhabdus tasmaniensis. Lineage (GTDB taxonomy): Bacteria > Pseudomonadota > Gammaproteobacteria > Enterobacterales > Enterobacteriaceae > Photorhabdus > Photorhabdus tasmaniensis. The sequence continues at coordinate 4,035 of NZ_PUJU01000045.1, read as the reverse complement.
AATCACCGCCATCATAATCAGGCCAGGAACAATAAACTGCATATAATCCACACCGCCCATTTTGCCAATCCGCGAACCGATTAAACTACCGAAAATAACAAAATAGAGTGACATGGTGATAACCGGTGGTAATAAAGTCTGTACCCAGATACGACCAAAACGGGTAATTTCTTTAATCCAGAGCGTTTTTAGCGCCACCCAGTACAACTGAATCATTTACGGTCTCCTTGCTTGTTGTTCACCAAACTGACAAACAACTCTTCCAGACGGTTCGCTTTATTACGCATACTCGGGATCTGAATACCCTGAGCATTTAACTGGGTAAACACACCATTTAACCCCTGTTCACGCTGAACATCGACTTCCAGAGTCGATGTGTCTATCACCCGGTAACTATATCCGGCAAGTTCAGGTGCTGGACTTTTCGTTGCCAAATCGAAGAAAAACGTTTCAGATTCCACCTGACTGAGTAAATTTTTCATACTGGTGTTTTCCACCAGCTCACCATGCTGAATAATACCAATATTGCGGCACAGCATTTCGGCTTCTTCCAGATAATGTGTAGTCAGAATGATCGTTGTTCCCTGCGCATTCAATTGTTTCAAAAAACTCCACATAGAGCGGCGAAGTTCAATATCAACACCGGCTGTCGGCTCATCAAGGATTAATAATTTAGGCTGATGCATCAAAGCTCGTACAATCATCAGACGCCGTTTCATACCACCAGACAAACGAATCGCCCGTTGATCGCGTTTTTCCCACAGATCTAATTGTGAAAGATACGTTTTTGCTCTGGCTTGAGCCACTTTTCGCGGTACACCGTAGTAACCGGCCTGATTGAGAACAATCTGCAACACCGTCTCAAACGGGTTAAAGTTAAACTCCTGCGGAACAAGACCTAACTGGCGTTTGGCATTCACAATATCCGTATCAATATCGTAGCCAAACACCTTAACCTTACCGCTGCTTTTGTTTACCAGAGAACTGATAATGCCGATTGTGGTGGACTTCCCTGCACCGTTCGGACCCAATAACGCGTAGAAATCTCCTGCTTCCACATTCAGGTCAATCCCACGCAGCGCCTTAACATCACCCGCATAGGTCTTGGTGAGCTGCGTTAACTCCAATGCATAAGTCATAAATTAAAAAACACCTTTATTATCTGGCCGCCTTTGCGTGCAATATGAAAATATAATGCCTCTTTCCTACCTGGTTTTCTTTGCAAAAACAGTAGAAAGATGAAAAACAAACAGCAATAAAATATTAAAATTTCAATTGATGTTGTATATGATTCTATCTTAAATAAACACTATCAGGCTATTCACCATGATGAAAAAAATAGAAGATTTGCTTGCCAATAACAAGCAGTGGTCAGAATCGGTTAACGAAGAAAACCCAAAATTTTTCAAAGAATTAGCAAAAACACAGAAACCCCATTTCTTGTGGATTGGTTGTTCAGACAGCAGAGTACCCGCAGAAAAACTGATTGATGCTGCTCCCGGTGACTTGTTTGTTCACCGAAATGTGGCAAACCTGGTTATTCATACTGACTTAAATTGTCTTTCTGTCATTCAATACGCAGTAGACGTACTGGAAGTTGAACATATTATTATCTGCGGCCATTACGGTTGTGGTGGTATCGAAGCCGCAATTGACGGCACTGAGCTGGGATTGATTAACAACTGGCTGCTGCATATCCGCGATCTCTGGTATAAACATAGCTCTATGCTGGGTGAATTACCGCCCAATGAGCGTCTGAACCGTCTATGTGAAATCAACGTTGTCGAGCAAGTTTATAACCTTGGTCACTCAACTATTATGCAAGCAGCATGGAAACGGGGACAGAAAGTGATGATCCACGGCTGGGTTTACGGTATCCATAATGGTCAATTGCAAGATCTGGAAGTCACCGCCGATAGTCGGGAAAAACTGGAACTTGCCTATCGCCAAACTGTGTCCAAGCTGACGAATAAGAAGTAAGTTTTCAGGTAACTAACAAAATACGCTGTAGAAGTAGAAAAGGTTATATTTAACCTCTTCTACAACGTAATTAAGAGAAGATGAATACAGATTTTCATTTCAAAAAATAAAAACAGCAACCCGAAAGTTGCCGTTTTCAAATTCCGTAAAAATCACTCTTCCAACAAAATCACATGGCCGATATAAGGTAGATGGCGATAATGTTGCGCATAATCGATGCCGTAACCCACAACAAATTTATCTTCAATTGAGTAACCAATCCATTCAACCGGCACATCAACTTCACGGCGAGAAGGTTTATCAAGCAGAGTACAAATTGCCAGTGATTTTGGCTCACGCAGTGCCAAAATTTCACGCACTTTATTCAGCGTGTTACCTGAATCAATAATATCCTCCACAAGCAGTACATGCTTACCGCGAATATCTTCATCCAGATCTTTCAGAATTTTCACATCGCGGGTGGAATTCATACCGCTGCCATAACTGGAAGCCGTCATAAAATCCACTTCATGAGGAACCTGAATTTCACGGCACAAATCAGCCATAAAAATAAATGAACCTCTCAGTAACCCGACCAGAACCAGCTCATTGCCGCTGTCACGATAGTGTTCAGTGATCTGTTTTCCCAACTCAGCGATGCGTTGCTTAACCTCCTGTTCGGAGATCATAACTTCTACAGTGTGTTTCATTATAAATATAACCAATTGTTTTTAAAAATAATAATCATGATAAAGCGCGGTGAAAATCATGATTATTAGTATGCCGATTGATACGCCGTTCTTTTGAACGGATAAGATACAGCTAACCAACAAATCGTTCTAGTGACTCTAATATCTTGCGTTTCTGTCCACGTTTCATCGTCGGGGGAACATTTAACCGCCTTATAAACTTCACGCATACAATAATCAGCGACTTTACCCTTAACAATATTATGATAATCAGTGCTGATCCTTCCCTTAATATCGTTAATATCAAATGCCGCATGAGCATCTATACAATTAATAAACGAATCCCATTGCAAAAACTTATGATCTTTCTGAGGCAGATCGACTTGACATCGAAGAAGCTCCTGCCGTAATTGGATAAATTCGCTAACTTTTAGAATTAATTATCAGAACAAGCAGCGGCTCACAGCAGCAAACCAACAGATATTTTAACTTTGGCGGCGTTGTAAAAGGGCAGTGAAGATAAAGAACATCTCCTATAGCCAAACTCTGTCGGACTAAAAAATCTGTCACCAAGATTAGTCATCAGCTACTCAGCAGAAGTCAGATAAGCAACTAATTTGTCACTATCTTTGCAACTGGCTGCTATCACTTCCAGTGGAATCTCACCATTCTGGTCAGCAGCTATCCAAACGCTATCGTGACTGATATCACGTATTTCTTTAAAAGAAAGATTTCCATACTTCTCAATTGCTTCATTTATACAATCAATATCTGAATCACTGAATACATCCTCAACGAAATTACGTAAAGCACGTACTTGATGATTTCCATTACTGCCTTCTACTGACAGAGATGACCGAATAACACCAACGTCACACCCATTCGGGATAAAACGTCCATCATCTCTAGCTATCTTTATAATATCGTAAACATTTTCTGCGACAGGACCATCTTTCATCGCAAGATAATTGTCACCAGTAATAAGCCAGCCATAACGCTCTAAATGGAGTCTGTCAGCAAAATACAAAATTTTACCCACATGATAAATGTCAGAGATTGGCGCTGTAGAGGCAACGTACAGAATAGCCTCTATAGCCTTTTCTGAATCAAACCTTACACTAAGCATCTCGGCACCTTCATTTAAACACACAAAAATCTGCGTCTATTTTAGTGCCTATAGCAATCACTGTACAACGCTTTGTGGTGTTCTATTGATGCTTATCGAACATCAATTAGATACAGAAATATCATTTTTTGCTGATATACCCAAGAAACTTCAAGATGCAGTTTTTAGCACCTGAAAATGGTCGTTAATTCTGGACATCAGCGAGTCCGCTATATCAGGTAGCGTTGTGGTGAAAAATTTGAATACTTTGTCTCGAAATTC
>NZ_PUJU01000044.1 GCF_011189505.1 Photorhabdus tasmaniensis | reverse complement strand
ATTAAACGTCATTTTTTTAACTGATGATTTTAATCGGTATAAAGTTTTAACCGTTTTTTTACCCCTTTTAACGCCTGCTTTTTATTAAGTTTAATCATCATCCGCTATCATGTTTTACGTTTAACAAACCCTAAATACCTCCACTTTTTATCTTTACCAACGCTGTTTTAGCCGCATTTTTCAGAACTTAAATCCTGCCACATTAACCGTTTTATCCCTTTTTTATTACATTACTTTTAGGGTTTTATCCGTAAAACAACCATCGATAAAACGCTTTAATACCTATTCCTTTCGGATAATATTATTTTATATGTGGATTTCTTTTCAACTCTCTTTTAACGGTTAATCATTTTCGATTAAATACCATTAAATCCCCCGCTAAAAACTCGCATTTACCGAGTTAAATCCGACCTTGATAAAAAAGCCAAAAGCTTTAATTCCTTTTCACTTGCATTTTTAAATACTCATGGCAGGTTAGGTAAATGTAAAATAAATCGCGTGTAAAATTTTAATCCTTGTTTTCACCCCTTTTAACACGGGATTTTTATTACATTTAATCATCATAAAATATCATGTTTTACGTTTAATAAACCCTAAACCTCTCCACTTTTTATCTTTACCAACGCTGTTTTATCCGCCTTTTTTAGAGTTTAAATCCTGCCACATTAACTGTTTTATCCCTTTTTTATTACATTACTTTTAGAGTTTTATCCGTAAAACAACCGTCGATAAAACGCTTTAATACCTGTTCCGTTCGGATAATATTATTTTATATGTGGATTTCTTTTCAACTCTCTTTTAACAGTTAATCATTTCCGATTAAATACCATTAAATCCCCCGCTAAAAACTCGCATTTACCGAGTTAAATCCGACCTTGATAAAAAAGCCAAAAGCTTTAATACCTTTTCACTTGCATTTTTAAATACTCATGGCAGGTTAGGTAAATGTAAAATAAATCGCGCATAAAATTTTAATCCTTGTTTTCACCCCTTTTAACACGGGATTTTTATTACATTTAATCATCATAAAATATCATGTTTTACGTTTAATAAACCTTAAATCTCTCCACTTTTTATCTTTACCAACGCTGTTTTACCCACCTTTTTCAGGACTTAAATCCTGCCACATTAACTGTTTTATCCCTTTTTTATTACATTGTTTTTAAGGTTTTATCCGTAAAACAACCGTCGATAAAACGCTTTAATACCTATTCCTTTCGGATAATATTCTTTTATATGTGAATTTCTTTTCAACTCTCTTTTAACGGTTAATCATTTTCGATTAAACACCATTAAATCCGCAGCTAAAAAATTTCATTTACCGAGTTAAATCCGACCTTGATATAAAAGCCAAAAGCTTTAATGCCTTTTCACTTGAGTTTTAAAAAAATCATGGCAGGTTAGGTAAATGTAAAATAAATCGCGTGTAAAATTTTAATCCTTGTTTTCACCCCTTTTAATACGGGGTTTTTATTACATTTAATCACCATAAAATATCGTATTTTACGTTTAACACCCCCTAAACCTCTCCACTTTTTATCTTTACTAACGCTGTTTTACCCGCCTTTTTCAGCACTTAAATCCTGCCACATTAACCGTTTTATCCCTTTTTTATTGCATGGTTTTTAGAGTTTTACCCGTAAAACAACCGTCGATAAAACGCTTTAATACCTATTCCTTTCGGATAATATTCTTTTATATGTGGATTTCTTTTCAACTCTCTTTTAACGGTTAATCATTTTCGATTAAATACCATTAAATCCGCAGCTAAAAAATTTCATTTACCGAGTTAAATCCGATCTTGATAAAAAATCCAAAAGCTTTAATACCTTTTCTTTTTCTTTTTCTTTTTCTTTTTCTTTTTCTTTTTCTTTTTCTTTTTCTTTTTCTTTTTCTTTTTCTTTTTCTCTCTATTAATCCGGTTAATCGAAAAGCTTCCTAGCTTTCTTTAACGATTTATCTCACTTTTCGAAAACCTTTTTCAACCATGTAACATCTTTTACTTAAAAAAATTTTTTAATGCGATTAATCATGCTTTCAATACCTTGTGATTAATAGGATCGAATAGAAAGCAAACGTGTTTTTCAGGAACCGGAAACCTTGCATAAGCAACTTTATCCAACTGGCTGTAAACCCGGCCAGAGAGCTGATAATGAACATCAGGCTGTTTATCTTTACTTGGGCGCACGGCCTTGATAAGTGACGACATCCTTAGCCTCAGGCGTATCAATACGGATAAGCTGGCATTCGGATTCAAAATCGTACAGGGTTTGCAAGGTATAGGCCTGAAAGAAACCGCCATGCCAACAGAAGGGGAGCCACTGGCAGCAGGCCGGTTCTACCGCGAGCTGGGCTCCTCATTAGGCAAAGCGCAACGGGCAAACAAAAAATCCCGGGTGAAAGCTATCCACGCCAAAATAAAAAACCGCCGCAAAGATGCAATCCATAAATACACAAAACATGCGAAAGATAACACTATCTTTAAATCAGGAATTAGGTGCAGAATGACGGATGAAATACTCCATTGCCAATTTTAAACTTTTTGTCGGCAATTTTCATGATGAGCATGGCTATCATTTTGCCGTTTGGATGTTTGTGTCCCGATGCCAAAAGATTTGGAGAGGAACTCGAAATAGAAAAATTGTAGGAAGGAATGGAAAGTGCTGGAGCTTCTGGCTATGAGTTGCAGTAATACAGGGCTATATAGCCCTGATTACAAAGCTCTGATTGCCATTATTATGGTTTTTCAGGTACTTGCACACGAACATTGATCACTCTTCCGTCTGGAATATCGCACGGTTCACCATCATTGTAATAAACGATTTCTCCTGTTGCCGTTAGGCTTTTGACGCGCTTATTTTGAGCAAATTTCGGTGCGTCTGTGTTTTGACGATGGTAACATTCGATGGTTATATTACCGCTGGATGTGTCTACCGATTCGCAAACCCAAATAAGATTTAACCCGTTGCTGTCTGCTGGGACGACAGTTCCACCGTGAATTCCCCATGCCCCATCTTTGGCAAAACCGTTGCAGCCGCTGATACGATATTTCCCTGTATCTACACGCTTAACAGTCACTCCCTCAGCTTCGCTAGTTAACTGGTAAGTTCCGTCTGGATGAATATCTACAACTGGGCTGGCTCTTCTAAGAATGCCATTAGCGTCAGGGTGTGCATTTTTATCTGTCCAAAGTCGGCTAACTTTTGTATTTCCGCCCCCATCATTTCCGTGGATAAAGCTAATACCGGCATAGTCGTAATGCGCGACAAATCCTGCCCATATATCATGCATTCTTGTTATATAGCCGCCTGACCATGAATAGCCAATGCCATGCTCCCCGTTAAATCTGAATGCATGACCGCCCTGTGGCAATGATTTTATCCATGCTGTAAAATCAGTTATATTCGCTTGAGTCACATATTTTGGCTGGATAAATTCAGAACCTTCAGATTTTGTATATGCTCCGATATCCGCCGCAGTCGGTTTATTTTTTGTTGTGTAAATATAAGTCCAATCTTCCTCAAAACCATAACTATCACGGGCAGAGCGATAAGCGATTCCTCCATTTCTGTACTGCACTCTCAATTGAAAAGCGGGGCAACTTCCAATGCCATTATTGAAATGAGCGATATGCGAAGAATCTATTCCAGGGTTCAGCAAATCATATAACCCTGTGTTTGCGTTCCAGGGAACTTGATTATTAACAGTGTATCTTTCTGTTAATCCGAGCCTAAATGCTTCCACATCTCCAGCATTCAGAATAACATCCCCAGTCAACGCCTTGCCGTTAATTTTTCTGCTATTCGGCACGGCATTCTTGGCCAGATTCACAGTTTCCGCCAATCCGAGATTTTTCACAAACGCATTTTTATCCGGAATGTCTGCGCCATTTTGGTTTTTTGCCAATCTATTGTTAGCATTATCATTGATATCAGAAACAAGTTTCTGAGTGACTGCAAGTGAATTACTGTTGCCAGTTTTGTCTGTGAGTTGAACTATTCCTTTTTGAGTTAATGAAGCACTGGGAACTTCTGTTGCTATCTTTTGTTCTAAGGCTTTATTTAATTGATTAGTGAGTTTAACTATATTTCCATCATCAAGAACATCATTGCCAGATTGTGTCTCTATAAAATTAGCCACGACAGATGATATGGTTGATGACTGACGTAATACCTTATTTAACACATGAGTGGTAATATGCTCTGGAGGAAACCCAGTTTTTAAACTTTGCTCTTCTTCATATCTTTCTTGGCTTACTACGTTAGCATTATTGCTAATAGAAAAAGCCTTAAAATCATTCTTCGTACTCATATATTCTCCTCAAATTAAATAATGTTATTTTATAATAAATATATTGAATTATTATAAAGGCAATCCCCTTGGATTCGCGTTAATGACAGTTTAGTTCGAGGCAAAGATAATTAAATGTTCTTATAACTTAGAAGATTAACTATTTTTGTATAGTTGGTGGTAATAAATAATTTAACAATTTGCAACCAGAACTATATTAAATTATTTGTATTAAGTTATTTATATTAAATATCTGAAAATTATTTTTCCATTCCGCACACTGTTTCTTCATGAAATTTTCCATGATGATATTTATTGAACTGGTGGATTCACATGATAAGTGCAACATCGTTAATCTGGAAGTAAACAGGTTCGTATTCCTTTAAATAATTCATTCGGTGTTTTCCCACCCCGTGTTTTTCGGGGAGATTATTTAATCGATTGAAGCTGTTTTACTGGAAATTCTGAGCAGTTTTTATAAGTTATCATCCTTTGTTTTATCTTCATAAATAAACTCGTAAATAGCTTTGTAGTATACAGATACTCCTTTATGTTTTTTTCGGATAATATTTTTTGTCGCTGATTTATTTTAAGTTTTTTGTTAATGGTTAATGTCATTTAAAAAACTGCACTTATTAGTCGAATCCGCCTAGGCAATATATTTTCCAAAAGGAGCAAGATTTAATAACATTTTTAACTGGGAATAAATTTTTTCATAAACCAATTAAACCATCAAGCATAAAAATTGGTATAAAAAAACGAGACCCTGTAAATGATTTAACCGAATACGAACCAAGTTACTTACAACATTATTATGTTGAATTTGTTATAAAAAACCACGATACTTTAAATATGCCAATTTAAACTTACTTTACCCTGATTTAACCCGTTCAATCGCATTTCTTTTCTACGCTTCGATTTAATACCCGTCCAACCGTTATAACCTTTCTAACTAATTAATTCGCCAGACTTTTAACCATTGGTACCAATTTTTCGGTTAAAGATAACTCGACACCACAAGCAGAGCTTGAGCCATCACTTAAATATCCTTCGCAAATAATAGGTTATTTTCCTAAATTCACCATTACGCACCATCCCGATCAGAATCCCCAGCAGCGTATAAACCACGCCAAGGATCAGCATCATGGCGATATCTCCCAGCACATTCTGTAATGGCAACCCCATCTGGTTAACACCTGCAATCGCTTTTGTCGCCCAAGTGGATGGTAAGGCGGAAGAGATTGCCCTCACCCAATCAGGCATCGCCTGTACCGGCCAGATTGTGCCGGAAATATAGAACACCGGCGTTGTGCTAAGGGCAAGCGTCAGATAGATCATTTCCACACTGCGCATGCATTCTGTCACCAGCTTCCCCAATCCAAACACCGATAACATAAACAGGAAAGTCAGCATTAATAACAGAGGAATAGATGCTTCCTGACGGTATCCCAATACCCACGGCCAAAGAACAAAAAATATGATGGAGAGGAAAAGCCAGATGGGTAATAGCGCCGATAATGCCCCTAAATAGACGGGTAATGGTGGTTTACCTTTCGGTGTGCTGCGCATCGTAATACTGGCCCGCACACAAGATATGAGTAAAGAGTGTTGCAACAACATCACCAACAGACCAGGAAAGGTAATTGCAGCAAAGCTAACACCTGGGTTGAACAATCCAATAGTTTCACTACGAATTGGCATCAATAATAGTTTTACCTGTTCAGGACTAAAACCATATTTCAGTAGTAATTTGCTGTTATATTCACTCAGCAATTGCCGGTGGGCAGAGGTCAACTCTTGCTGAATTTGCCCATTGGCAAGACGACTCGTGGCATCTCCATAAATCGGGAAGGTGATGTTTTTTCCATTAAGGATATTTTTCTCCAGATCCGCCGGTATGATGATGATCGCGAAAATTTCACGTAATAGCAGATCGTGACGAGCATCAGCCAGATTGTCATAGCTGTGGACCGCAATTTTAGCCGTGGAATTAAGCTGACGTATCAGAGCACGACTGGCGAAGCTGTGATCCTGATCGATCACGGCAACGGGCAAATCCCATACGGTTGGCCGGACATACACTAAACTCATCAGACACAGGGAAGCCAACATCAACATCCACATGGGTTTTTCTAGCATTCCCATTAATACCCGGCGAAAAGTCTGCCAATACATCTGCATCATTCACCACCTTGTGGCAGACTAAGCCGTTTCAATAACCGGTTACGCACCAGCAGGGAGCAAACGACCGGATAGGTCAGTAACGAAGCACAAACAGATAAAATACCCAGCAAAGAAACCTCACGCAGAAAAATATCAAACATCGCATTCAAGGCATGGGTCAAAGGCTCAAGATTGGCAATTATCCGCGCCGGCAATATCATTGATAATTCAGGTACTGACATACCCGAAAAGGTCATCGCAATACTTACCAGCACCCCGATAAGGCTATAAGCTGTTAGTGCGCTATTGGTGAAAGTAAATAACAACAGGCCAACACTCTGAGCAGCAATCACATAGAAGAAACCTACTATCACCATATATATTGGATTACCATTCACTTTTGCATCAAATACCCCAATCAGCGCCGCCAACTCCACAATCAACAACAGAGTAAAAAACAAGGTATAAGGTGCCAGTTTTCCTAACAGGGCGAAGGTAAACGGTTTCATTGTCATCAGCGTACTGCTACGAGACATGCTGTAAATAGTGCAAGTCACAACAAAAAGCTGTAACAAATGGATAATAGCCGCAAACTGCTGATAATAGATGTAACTACCACTGGCGTTGAAAAGGCTGTCATAAGCAAGTGTGACATTGGCTAATGGCGGTAACTGGTGCCCCATCTCCGTTGCCAATACGGAACGGTATTTCGCATTGATTTCCGCCATGACTCCACTGAAATCCTGAATAGAATAACTTCCAGCGCCATAAAACAGTGCGTTGTAATACATACGCACTGTTGGCTGGTACCCCCGGAGGGCATCAGCCTCAAAATTATTCGGGATATAAAGCAGAGAGTAATCCTTAGCGTTGCCAAGCCGTTCAAGAGATTCATGCAATCCGCCATCATAGGATTTAATATGCGCATGAGAAGCGCCATCCAGGTTACGGATCAGACTACGTGACAACGGGCTATGATCATTATCCACTACCGAGACTGGCAGATTGAGCAACGTCCCTTCTGAAAAGTTTGCGCTGATTAACACAAACAGCATCAAAGGGAATAACCAACTTAGCCAGTGAAAAACCGGACTGCGGATCGTTGCCCGAATCTCTTGACTAAAAGCGCGCTCGAACCCACGCCATGCAACCTTGATCCTCATCAACCAGCCACCTATTTATCCCAACGCCACAAGGCGCTCATGCCAGGGCGTAAGCCTTCAACCGGCTGTAAGGGGAATAAACGAACTTCAAAGGTTCTCAGATCAAAATCACCGGTTGCACGAGTCGCGCGTTTGGTTGCGTAATCTCCCATCGGGGCGATATAACGTATTTCTGCTTCGATCTCTTTATCACCCAGCGCAGGAACACGCAGTTTGACTTTATCCCCTTTACGCACTTTCGCCAGAATGTCTTCCCGCAAGTTATAAATAAAATAAGCTTCCGGTACGCGAACTAATGTCACCAACGGGCTGTTGGCATTAAATAATTCACCAACCTCTGCCGGAATCGGACCAACTTCACCCGCCACTGGCGCTTTAACCTGCAAATCATCACGTTGGGATTGTAATTCAATCAGTTGCTGTTCAGCCTGACGTAAAGCTGCCGCATATTTCTGGCGTAGCTCAATCCTGTCACCATGTATGCCTTCATCTAACGCAGCTTTCGCTCCCTGCATTTTTTGATAGACAACGTCCCTGTCTCTGCGGGCATTATCCAGTTCATTTCGTGAAACATAGCCTTTAGACGCGATGTTCTGAATACGGTTATATTCACGTACCGCATTATCATATTCAGACTGAGCTTGTGCTAAACCCGCTTGCAGATTCCGGATACTTTCTTCACGCGTACCATGCAGAGATTGCTCTAACTGGGCTTTAGCCTGATCACGGACAGCTTCCAATGAAGCAACTTGAGCCAGTAATTCAGGGCTTTCAAGTGTGATCAAGAGCTGACCTGTTTTGACATCATCCCCCCGTTCGACGTGACGCTCGAGCACCCGGCCTTTGGCTTTGGATGCCACAATCACTTCCGGTGCATCAACTTCACCTTGCAGTAATAAATATTGGTTATGAGAACGGAATAGCACAGCCATTGCTGTGAGCAAAATAACCAGTAAGATCGTAAAAAGGGTTCTTTTTTTCATTATGTCTTACACATCCAAAATTGCTCAATCGGAAACTAATAGCATCTTCACATTATTCTATAGAAAGTTTCTTGTATATTTGTGCATATAATCACTAGCAGAAAGAATAGATCTTCATAATAGTGTAACGGTTTATGATTCTTGTCAAATATTGACCTACTTAAAATAAGCTTTTGATAATCTTGTTAGCTAATTCGGTAAACTGGTAGCCTTCGCCATCCTTCCGGAAAACTTAGTTACCAATATATGTCGAAAAACAACGAAAAGGGAGAAAGGCTATTTATGTGTACTGACAAAAAAACAGCTCCTGTAAAAAGGAGCCGTTTTATTATTTGAATATTAGTTCAGTCAATTACTGCGCGTTGCTGTTGCTATAACGGCGGCGTGGAGCAGCAGATGAACCTTGATCATCACTGCGGCCACGGAAATTGCTACGGCTTTGGCCTTCACCACTACGGCCTTCACCACCACGGCGCTCACCGCTAAAACGACGGCCACCACCGTTAAAATTTTCACGATCACGACGAGGAGCATTGCCGTTACCGTTACCATTACGTGGGCCACCACGGCGTTCGCGGCGTTCGAATGGCTGTGCATCACCCATTAACTGCATATTCATTGGCTTATTCAGAATACGAGTACGGGTAAAGTGAGACAACAAGTCGCCTGGCATACCTTTTGGCAGCTCAATTGTAGAATGAGTTGCAAACAGTTTGATGTTACCAATATAACGGCTGCTAATATCGCCTTCGTTAGCAATCGCACCAACGATATGACGGACTTCAACACCATCATCACGACCGACTTCAATACGGTACAGTTCCATTTCACCCACATCACGACGTTCACGACGAGGACGATCACCACGTTCGCCCCGATCACCACGATCATCCAAACCATTGCGACGACGATCATCACGCTCATTGAACTCACGACGAGGACGGCGAACCGGATCAGGTGGCAGAATCAATGGACGCTCACCTTGTGCCATTTTCAACAACGCCGCTGCCAGAGTTTCGATGTCCAAATCTTCCGCCGGTTGCAATTTGGATAACAGAACGCGGTACTGTTCCAGATCACTACTTTCCAACTGCTGCTGTACATTGGCAGCGAATTTTTCCAAGCGACGCTGACTCAAAAGCTCCGCATTTGGCAATTCAACTTCAGGAATAGTCAGTTTCATCGTACGTTCAACGTTACGTAACAAGCGGCGTTCACGGTTTTCTACAAACAATAACGCACGGCCCGCTCGGCCCGCACGACCAGTACGGCCAATACGGTGAACATAAGATTCCGCATCCATTGGAATATCATAGTTAACAACCAGACTGATGCGCTCAACATCCAGACCACGCGCGGCAACATCCGTCGCGATCAAAATATCCAAACGACCATCTTTCAGGCGTTCTAGTGTCTGCTCACGCAGTGCCTGGTTCATATCGCCGTTCAAGGCTGCACTGTTGTAGCCACTACGCTCCAGCGCCTCCGCCACTTCCAATGTTGCATTTTTAGTGCGCACGAAAATAATCGCAGCATCAAAATCTTCAGCTTCCAGGAAACGTACCAGCGCTTCATTTTTGCGCATACCGTGAACAGACCAGTAGCTCTGGCTGATGTCAGGACGGGTAGTTACACTTGCCTGGATACGAACTTCCTGCGGATCGTTCATGAAACGACGAGTAATGCGGCGGATAGCTTCTGGCATTGTTGCAGAGAACAGCGCAGTTTGGTGTTCAGCCGGGATCTGGCTCATGATGTTTTCAACATCTTCGATAAAGCCCATGCGCAGCATTTCGTCTGCTTCATCCAAAACCAAGCCGCTCAAGTTAGAAAGATCCAAAGTACCACGCTTCAGATGATCCAAAAGACGCCCAGGTGTACCCACAACAACTTGTGGGCCTTGACGCAAAGCACGTAGCTGAACGTCATAACGCTGCCCACCATACAGTGCAACAACATTCACGTTACGCATATGTTTAGAAAAATCTGCGCACGCTTCAGCTACCTGTACCGCCAGTTCACGGGTCGGGGCCAAAACAAGGATCTGCGGAGCTTTCAGCTCAGCATTGATATTATGTAATAAAGGCAGGCTGAATGCCGCCGTTTTACCACTGCCGGTCTGTGCCATACCCAACACGTCACGACCATTTAGTAAATGGGGAATACATTGTTGCTGGATTGGAGATGGCTTTTCATAGCCAAGATCTTCCAGTGCAGAAAGAATAGGTGCTGATAAACCTAAATCAGCAAAAGAGATTTCAGTTTCAGTGGTCATGTAATGGTGCCTCATTAGTTATGGCGGCCAGTCTACATAACGCATTGAAAAAAATTTCGGTCATTTTCATTTAAAATGTGAACTGGCTCAAAGTATGTAATTAAACGAACAAACAAGCCCTCATCGGTCAAGATGATGGACTTTGCAAATCGATCTCGAAATGTTCGTCAGCTATTGCTGGTCCGATTCTGATAGGTCGTCTTGTTCCTGGCCTAACAGCGCCAATTCCAACAATGCGTAGCGGTGCTCAACAAAGTTATGTGCATTGTTAGCTACCGTCAGCTTGAATAACGCAGATGCGCTATCCTTGTCCCCCAGACTTAGGTAATGTTTACCTAAATAGAAGTCAGTTTCACTGAGATGCTCAGCGAGCGAAGTGTTATCCGTTGCATTCTCTTTCAGGCGATCCATCAATGTATATTCACTGATTTTGCCTAAATAGAATTCAACTATATTCCAGCCCCATTGCCCCCGGTTCGCTCTTTCATAGTGTTGCGACAAGTTTACCATCGCTCCTTTAGGATAAAATTCTTTTTCCACCAGGTATAACCATAACGAACGGAAGGGATCATTTGGATCGTCTTGATAAAACGCCTGCAGATCATCCTGCGCTAACTTATACCGGCCACCGTAATACAACGCGATGCCGCGGTTCAGACGCGCGTAATTGTAAGTTGGATCAAGCTCTAATACAGAATCAAACGCTTCATAGGCGGCATCAAAATTGCCAGCCTGCGTAAAGTAAATGCCCAGATAATTAAAAATCTCTGGAATATTAGGCCGAATAGACAAGGCAATAGAAAAATCATTCCGTGCCAAGGCTCTCAGCCCGAGACTATCATACAGCACACCCCTCTCATATAAAAGCTGTGCGTACTCATCTTCTGTCAATGATCGACTCGCAAGAATCTGTTCCATACGGGCCAGAATAACTTCCTGCTGCAATGAAGGTTGTAATGGAATAGCAAAGACTTCGTTTTTACGCCAATCCTTGCTGCTGCATCCTGCCAAAATAAGTATTGCTACAGCATAACACCAGCGCAGAAAAAAATTCATTTCCTACTCCCAAAGTCAGACATTGATTAAGAATGCCCTATCACCTATTGCATTTATTGGGCCTCCTGCCCTGAGTCTATTAAACGGCGCTTTTTTACAAGACACCGTTTATGACATCAAATTTATTCTGCTGATTGTGGTGCTGGTTGTGCTTCCTCAACCACGGTGCCGGCTGTCGCTTCTTTGATGCTCAGGCGAACACGACCCTGGCGATCAATTTCCAGTACTTTAACTGATACTTCCTGACCAACCTGCAAATAGTCAGCCACTTTCTCAACGCGCTTATCAGCAATCTGAGAAATATGTACCAGACCTTCTTTACCACCACCAATAGCAACAAATGCACCGAAATCAACGATACGAGTTACCTTACCAGCGTAAATACGGCCAACTTCGATCTCTGCGGTAATTTCTTCAATACGACTGATTGCATGTTTTGCTTTTTCGCTATCAGTTGCAGCAATTTTCACGGTGCCATCATCTTCAATTTCAATGGTAGTCCCGGTTTCTTCAGTCAGTGCACGGATAACCGAACCACCTTTACCAATAACATCTTTGATCTTATCAGGGTTGATCTTGATAGTGTGAATACGTGGTGCAAATTCAGAAATATCATTACGTGGGCTGTTAATTGCCTGTTCCATCACGCTCAGGATATGCAAACGCGCACCTTTTGCCTGATTCAAAGCAACTTGCATAATTTCACGAGTGATACCTTCAATTTTGATATCCATTTGCAACGCACTGACACCTTCACAGCTGCCCGCTACTTTAAAGTCCATGTCACCCAGATGATCTTCATCACCCAAAATATCAGACAGAACAACAAAGTTATCACCTTCTTTCACCAGACCCATTGCAATACCAGCAACAGCCGCTTTAATCGGTACACCTGCATCCATCAACGCAAGAGATGCGCCACAAACAGATGCCATTGAAGATGAACCGTTAGATTCTGTAATTTCAGAAACTACACGAACTGTGTATGGGAACTCGTTAGCTTTTGGCATAACTGCCAATACACCACGTTTAGCCAAACGACCATGACCAATTTCACGACGTTTTGGTGAACCCATCATACCTGTTTCGCCAACAGAATATGGAGGGAAGTTATAGTGCAGCAAGAAGCGATCTGTACGTTCGCCCATCAGCTCATCAATGATCTGTGCATCACGTTCTGTCCCCAGAGTCGCACTAACCAGAGCCTGGGTTTCACCGCGAGTAAACAATGCAGAACCGTGAGTACGAGGCAGAACACCAGTACGTACGTCCAATGCACGGACCATATCTTTTTCACGGCCATCAATACGTGGTTCACCGCGTAAGACACGACTACGCACAACATTTTTCTCTAAGCTGCCCAAAATTTCATGGATTTCCGCTTCTTCCAAAGTTTCATCCTGCTCTAACAGCGCTGCTGTAACTTCATCTTTGATAGCATCAACCTGAGCATAACGCTCCTGTTTCTCAGTGATACGGTAAGCATCACCCAGACGCCTTTCTGCTAATTCAGCTACACGATCATGCAACGCCTGGTTAACAGATTCTGGCACCCAATCCCATTTCTCTTTGCCCGCTTCCGCAGCCAACGCATTAATGTTATCAATAACCACTTGTTGTTGATCATGGCCGAACACTACCGCACCCAGCATTTGTTCTTCAGCCAGCAGATCTGCTTCAGATTCCACCATCAAAACAGCACCGGCAGTACCTGAAACCACCAGATCCAAACGGCTGTTTTTCAGCTCATCACTGGTTGGGTTCAGCACATATTGATCATTAATATAACCAACGCGAGCAGCGCCAATCGGGCCATTGAATGGAATACCAGACAATGCCAGCGCAGCAGAAGCACCAATCATTGCAACGATATCCGGGTTAATTTGTGGATTGACAGAAACAACAGTCGCTACAATTTGAACCTCGTTCAGGAAACCTTCCGGAAACAGAGGGCGCAAAGGACGATCAATCAAACGGGCTACCAACGTTTCGCCTTCTCCTGGGCGACCTTCACGACGGAAGAAGCTGCCTGGGATACGGCCAGCGGCGTAAGTACGCTCCTGATAGTTAACAGTCAGCGGGAAGAAACCCTGACCAGCTTTTACTTTTTTCTGACCAACAACAGTGACGAATACAGCAGTGTCATCCATATTGACCATGACAGCAGCTGTGGCCTGGCGTGCCATCATACCAGTTTCGATAGTAACGGTATGTTGACCATATTGAAATTTACGAACAATCGGATTTAGCAAAATAATATCCTTTCGTTAACGTTGTCTTTTATATTCAGCAGACAACAATGAATGATCTCTTCATGCCACATCCTCGCGACTAATGACAGCTCTCACTCCTTTAAGCACTCTCATTAGCCGCGCGAACCTCTGTAACCGAAGAGCCTTACCCAAAAACCATCATCAGCATTCTTATGCTGTTACATATGATGATTTCTCAGAAGAAAAGGGGCCATATATGGCCCCTTTCCACTGAAACTTGCTTGATTAGCGACGTAAGCCAAGACGCCCAATCAGCGCAGTGTAACTTGTTACATTCTTACGCTTCAGATAGTCCAGCAATTTACGACGCTGAGAAACCATGCGCAGCAGACCACGACGGCTATGGTGATCTTTTTTGTGCTCTGAAAAATGGCCTTGCAGATGGTTAATTTGTGCGGTCAGCAGAGCAACCTGCACTTCACTAGAACCACTGTCATTCGCATCACGACCAAATTCAGCAATAATTTGCGCTTTTGCTTCAGTATTTAGAGACATATTACAACTCCAAAAATACATAAATTAAAATTACAGGTGCCGATCTCTAATTCAGCTACCCAACATATAGCTGCGCCATTCTACGCTGCAAATAAGTTAAGCGCAAGATAGCCCCAAATACCCTAATCCTGGTTTTCAACAACCAAACGGCGAGGAGCAACAAGCCCATCATCATTGATAACAGCAATGCCAATGAATTTGCGTTCATTACCCTCAGTTACACGCACTATACTCTCAATCAGAGCCAGAGATTTAGCACTTCGTACCGCCTGACCTTGTTTAAAATAAGCCGCAACTACCGGAAGTAAATTAACCTCTGGGAAATGAGCAACTGCACTATCCATGGGTAATAACAACGAATCAATTAATTCGTCCACAGGTATTTCCCGATCTTCAGCCTGCTTTTGCAATTCATATAATTGCTCAAGCGTAACCATTCGATCATTTGGATAATTTGCTACCTGTAAACGACGTAAATAAATAACATGAGCACCACAACCTAATAATTCACCTAAATCATCAATAATAGTGCGAATATAGGTTCCTTTCGAACAGTGTATTTCCAATTCCAGTTCATCATCTTCCCAGCGGATAAACTGCAATTCATAGACCGTAATTGGCCGTGCTTCCCGTTCTACTTCAATACCTTGACGAGCATACTCATACAGTGGTTTCCCCTGATGTTTCAGTGCAGAATACATTGAAGGAATTTGCATGGTATCACCGCGAAATTTAGCCAAAGCTTCATTAAGCTGAACCTGATCTAACCGGATTGCTCTTTCACTGATAATCTGCCCGTGTGAATCAGATGTGTCAGTACGCTGACCAAGGCGGGCTATCACCCGATAACGCTTATCAGAATCAAGTAAGAACTGGGAAAACTTCGTAGCTTCACCGAGACAAACCGGCAGCATACCCGTTGCCAGCGGATCCAACGCGCCAGTGTGACCAGCTTTATTGGCGTTGAAAATACGTTTTACTTTTTGCAACACATCATTAGAAGAAATATCCTGCGGCTTATCCAGTAACAACACGCCATGTATATCACGACCGCGACGACGACGCCCCATTACTACTCCTCTTTGTGATCCACAGAAGCCCGGCGCTGTTCATCATTCTTCACGACATTAGTGACCAGATTGGACATTCTCATCCCTTCGACCAGGGAATTATCATAGGAGAAAGTCAGTTCTGGTACGATACGCAAACGCATTGCCTTACCCAGCAAAGAACGAATAAAACCAGAGGCTTCATTCAATGCCTTAATACCGTTTTTCACCACATCAGAATCATGTTCTTCAGTCAACACATTCAGAAAGGTAACAAATACTTTGGCATAAGCCAAATCACGGGAAACTTCAACACCAGAAACAGTCGCCATACCGATCCGAGGATCTTTTACTTCTCTCTGTAAAATGATGGCAATCTCTTTTTGCATTTCCTGTGCAACGCGTTGAGTACGGCTGAATTCTCTTGCCATTGTTATATCTCCTGACATTTGGGGGGCATAAGCCCCCCAACAATGAAATTAACCAGCGGTAGGAATTAAGCGATAGAACGTTTAATTTCAATAATTTCAAATACTTCTATCATATCGCCGACACGAACATCGTTGTAGTTCTTAACGCCGATACCACATTCCATACCGTTACGGACTTCGTTAACGTCATCTTTAAAGCGGCGCAGGGATTCCAGTTCACCTTCGTAAATCACCACGTTATCACGCAGTACGCGAATTGGGTTATTACGCTTAATGGTCCCTTCAGTCACCATACAACCTGCAATCGCACCGAATTTCGGTGATTTAAACACATCACGAACCTCTGCCAAGCCCATGATCTGCTGTTTATATTCAGGTGACAGCATACCACTCATTGCCTGTTTAACTTCGTCAATCAGGCTATAGATAACGGAGTAATAACGCAGATCCAGGCTTTCATTTTCAACGACACGGCGTGCAGAAGCATCGGCACGAACGTTGAAACCCAGAATAATTGCATTAGAAGCAGCTGCCAATGTAGCGTCAGTTTCAGTAATACCACCTACACCAGAGCCGATGATTTTCACTTTCACTTCATTGGTAGACAGTTGTTCCAGTGCTTCACGGATTGCTTCACATGACCCTTGAACATCAGATTTCAGAACGATATTCAGTTCAGAAACTTCACCTTCTTCCATATTAGCAAACATGTTTTCCAGTTTGGATTTCTGTTGGCGAGCCAGTTTGACTTCACGGAATTTACCCTGACGATACAGAGCCACTTCACGGGCTTTCTTCTCGTCACGTACAACAGTGGCTTCATCACCAGCTGCCGGTACGTTGGACAAGCCAAGGATTTCCACTGGAATAGATGGGCCCGCAGAGAACACTTCACGCCCTAGCTCGTCACGCATTGCACGAACTCGTCCATATTCAAAGCCACAAAGTACGATATCGCCTTTGTTCAAAGTGCCTTCCTGAACCAGCACAGTCGCAACCGGACCACGACCTTTATCCAGGAACGATTCGATAACAACCCCGCTTGCCATACCAGAATAGACCGCATTCAGTTCAAGAACTTCAGCTTGCAGCAAGATTGCATCCAGCAGTTCATCAATTCCGATACCAGCTTTAGCAGATACATTGATAAACTGAGTTTCACCACCCCACTCCTCGGGCTGAACACCGTGCTGAGAAAGCTCCGTTTTCACGCGATCTGGATCGGCTTCTGGTTTATCGATTTTGTTAACTGCAACAACCACAGGAACATTGGCCGCTTTTGCGTGCTGGATAGCTTCGATAGTCTGAGGCATTACACCATCATCAGCTGCAACAACCAGAACCACGATGTCAGTCGCTTTCGCCCCGCGCGCGCGCATTGAAGTAAATGCGGCGTGTCCTGGAGTATCCAGGAAGGTAATCATGCCACTTTCAGTTTCAACATGGTAAGCACCGATATGCTGGGTAATACCGCCCGCCTCACCAGAAGCCACCTTCGTAGAACGAATGTAATCCAACAGAGAAGTTTTACCGTGGTCAACGTGACCCATGATAGTCACAACCGGCGCACGAGATTCGGCTAC
Source organism: Photorhabdus tasmaniensis (assembly GCF_011189505.1). Lineage (GTDB taxonomy): Bacteria > Pseudomonadota > Gammaproteobacteria > Enterobacterales > Enterobacteriaceae > Photorhabdus > Photorhabdus tasmaniensis. The sequence goes on along the minus strand of NZ_PUJU01000044.1, from coordinate 22,988 downwards.
AGCTTCACCGGTATCACGGTCACTCATCAGCGCTTCTTCCAGTTCGTTTTCACGACGCAGGATGACTTTATGACCCATTTCTTCAGCAACCAGTTGTGCAGTTTCCTGATCAATCACTTGGTTGATGGTTGCCATTGCGCCCATTTTCATCATGGCTTTGATGACCTGAGAGCCTTTAACCGCCATCTTGTTAGCCAACTCAGCAACAGTAATCGTTTCACCAATTACAACATCACGGTTAACCGCAGCTACAGGCTTGTTGAAGCCCTGCTGTAATGTACTGGTTTTACGTTGTTTGCCTTTTGTACGGCCAACTGCACGGGCTTCTTCACGATCCGCTTTGGATTCAGAATGTTTATTATTTTTCTTCTGGCGAGTAGTTTTACTACTGCGGGTACGAGCACGACGATCACCTTCAACTTTAGCATCGTTTTCGTCTTCGGCTGCACGGGCGTGGCGAGAGGTAGTGACATGATAATCTTCATTATTATCGCTGGAATCTGAATCATTTGACCATTTATCCTGATTCTCCTCAGCCATACGGCGAGCCTCTTCAGCAACGCGTTTAGCTTCCTCTTCTACCTTACGGCGCATTTCTTCTTCGGCTTTACGCTTAAGATCAGCAGCTTCTGCTTCTCGACGCGCTTTCTCATTTTGAGCTGGTTTTTGTCTATGTTCGGTATGTTGATTGGTCACTTTTTCATTTTCCGCTGCCTGGCGCTTAGCTTTTTCAGCTGCCTCACGTTCGGCTATTTCTTCTGCCTCACGTTTAGCCTGCTCTTCAGCGAGTTTCTTCGCTGCTGCTTCGGCTTCGCGTTGCGCTTTTTCTTCTGCTTCGCGCCGTGCTTGCTCTTCCGCTTCACGCTTCGCCTGTTCTTCCGCTTTAGCCTGTTCAACTGTATCGCGGTTTACATATGTGCGCTTTTTGCGGACCTCGACGGCTACCGGTTTGCTTTTTCCATCGGTGCCTGAAACACTCAATGTACTACGTGTTTTACGCTGTAATGTTAATTTATCTGGTTTACCAGCTGAACCGCCTTGTTCGCGGTTCAAATGCGCCAGTAAAGCTTCTTTTTCTTTCTGGGAGACAAAATCAGTTTCGGTTTTTCTAATCCCTGCATCAGCAAATTGCTGTACCAGGCGATCAACCGAAGTCTGGATCTCTTCTGCCAGTGATTTTACGGTTACATCTGTCATGCTGTTCCTTCCTGCTACAGTTTATTACGCATCATCACCAAACCAACAGATATTGCGAGCAGCCATGATGAACTCTCCTGCTTGCTCATCACTCAAACCTTCAATATCCGATAGGTCGTCGATACCCTGCTCGGCAAGATCTTCCAGCGTACAGATGCCACGGGCAGCCAGGTCAAATGCCAGAGTGCGGTTCATACCAGTCAGATTTAACAACTCTTCCGTTGGTTGCTTATCACTGAGACTCTCTTTCTGAGCCAGTTCCAAAGTAGTTAAAGCCGCTTTTGCACGTTCACGCAGGACTTCGATAGTTTCCTCATCAAGGCCATCAATTTCCAGAAGCTCTTTAATTGGCACGTAAGCCAGTTCTTCCAGAGTTGAAAAACCCTCTTCGACTAGAACAGTTGCGAACTCTTCATCAATATCGAGATGCTTAGTGAATGTATTAATAGAAGCGTGAGCTTCTGCCTGATGTTTTGCTTGCAGCTCCTCAGCAGTCATGACATTTAATTCCCATTTGTCATCACCACGGTGTTTTTTCAGCAACTGCGCAGCCAGACGCACATTTTGACCATTACGGCCGATAGCCTGAGCCAAGTTGTTGCTTTCAACGGCAACATCCATCGTGCATTTGTCTTCGTCAACAACAATGGATGCAACATCAGCCGGAGCCATAGCATTAATTACGAATTGAGCTGGGTTATCATCCCACAATACGATATCAATTCGTTCGCCGCCCAGTTCACTGGAAACAGCCTGTACTCGCGCACCACGCATACCAACACAAGCACCAACTGGATCGATACGCTTATCATTAGTTTTTACTGCGATTTTAGCGCGGGAACCCGGATCACGGGCAGCAGCTTTAATCTCGATAAGCTCCTCACCAATTTCCGGAACCTCAATACGGAACAGTTCAACCAGCATTTCCGGACGGGAACGGCTGACAAACAGTTGCGCTCCTCGTGCTTCAGGGCGAACATCATACAGTACACCACGCACGCGGTCACCTGGACGGAAATTTTCCCTTGGTAACATGTCTTCGCGAAGGATAACTGCTTCAGCATTATTGCCCAGATCAAGAGTGATATTTTCACGATTCACTTTCTTAACGACACTGGTGATGATCTCACCTTGTTGTTCGCGAAACTGGTCAACAACCATGGCGCGTTCAGCTTCACGTACTTTCTGTACGATAACCTGTTTAGCAGTCTGCGTTGTAATCCGGTCGAATGTGACTGATTCAATTTGATCTTCGGTATAACTACCCAAATCAATTTCAGGCTCTTCGAATCTAGCCGCTTCCAACGTAATTTCACGAGTCGGCTGAGTCACTTCTTCAACAACTAACCAACGGCGGAAGGTGTCAAAATCGCCAGATTTACGATCTATACTGACACGAACATCAATATCTTGTTCATATTTTTTCTTGGTGGCTGTGGCCAGTGCTGTTTCCAGCGCCTCGAAGATTTTTTCGCGTGGAAGGGATTTTTCATTAGAAACCGCTTCCACAACAGCCAGAATTTCTTTATTCATCCTAGTTGCCTCATCCGAACTTTAAAAGTGGGGTACCAGGTTCGCTTTCTGGATGTTGCTCAGTGCGAACACTTCATCTTTTCCATCCACCGTAACCGTGATCATTTCGCCGTCGACAGTTTTGATCATGCCCAGCCATTTCCGACGGTTTTGCATTGCAATACGTAAAACCAGACTGATTTTTTCACCAATAAAACGCTGGTAATGTTCAGCATTGAACAATGGACGTTCTAGACCAGGTGAAGAAATTTCCAGGTTATAAAGCACCGAGATAGGATCTTCGACATCCAATACCGCACTGACCTGGTGGCTAACATCAGCACAATCATCAACAGTGATACCATTCTCACTATCAATATAGATCCGCAGTGTAGAAACACGCGCACGAATAAACTCCAAGCCGACTAATTCAAAGCCTAAAGCTTCAACTGGTGCTGAAATCATCGCTGTTAATTTTTGTTCTAATGTGGACAAACCCACCCCCAAGACATAAAAAAAGGGCTCATTAGCCCAGTAGTTCTGTTGTCAAATAACAAAAAACCCCGAAATTCGGGGCTTTATGCAACTGGACCCTATTTGCTGCCAGTGACTTAAACCACTCACTTCGCGCACCTTTCAAATCAGGATCAATACGTTAAATATTGCTGAATTATTTCATTCGAAAAAGGTACATCTTATTAAGAAGTGGTTGCGGGAGCCGGATTTGAACCGACGACCTTCGGGTTATGAGCCCGACGAGCTACCATGCTGCTCCATCCCGCGTTCGAAAACGTGGCAAATATTACGCTGATAACTGCCAAAACGCAAGCTATCTGAATTTAATGGTACCGAGGACGGGACTTGAACCCGTAAGCCCTAGTGTGGGCACTACCACCTCAAGGTAGCGTGTCTACCAATTTCACCACCTCGGCACTGATATAAGGCTATCTACTTAACCAATAACCTTATCTTAATTCTTTTTCGTGACGATTATTGCGGAATGTCACTATTTGGTGCTGCTGGCGTTGCCGGGATTTCTGTGGACTTCTCGACTTTAGCCGGTTCACCAATATTCTCCCACTTACTGCCTATACCCGTTTGGTTACTGGTCATGTTCCCAAGCACCAAACTAAGAATAAAAAACAGAGTGGCAAAAAGCGCAGTCATGCGGGTCATAAAGTTACCAGAACCCGATGAACCAAACAGTGTTGCAGACGCACCCGCACCAAAGGAAGCACCCATATCAGCACCTTTACCCTGCTGTAGCATAACCAAGGCAATTAGCCCGATAGCAACCAGCAAGAAAACAACTAAAAGAGCTTCATACATATGTTGTACCTGTATCCTCGTGGGGTTTACCACGATTTACGTGGTTACCTTATTACCGCATCACCCACCCAAACAGATTAATCCCCTGTTGAGTGGGTGTGAATACTAACCAAACAACATCTGATACGCAAGGTTAATTTCAATAATCAGAATCACTTGGGGAAAAAAACAACAAATTAACCAGCATGTTTCACTGCATCAGCAATGCGATGCGCCAAAGCCGTTACCTGAACATCATCTTCGCCTTCCACCATGACACGAATCAATGGCTCAGTACCTGACTTACGTAACAGTACCCGTCCACGGCCATTTAATTCAGCCTCAACAGATTTGGCGACACTGATTACATTTTCTGATTGAAGCGGATCGTGTGAACCAGAAAAACGAACATTTACCAGCACCTGCGGTAAAAGTTTCATACCACTGCATAAATCATGCAGGCTCATATGGTTACGCACCATTGCACTCAGAATTTGAAGGCCAGCAACAATACCATCACCTGTGGTTGTTTTATCAAGCAGGATAACATGACCGGAATTTTCAGCACCTAAACGCCAGCCTTCTTCCTGCAATTTTTCCAGCACATAACGGTCACCCACCTTAGCACGCAAGAATGGGATACCAAGCTGCTTCAATGCCAACTCCAATCCCATATTACTCATCAGCGTACCCACAACACCACCACGCAGTTGCCCCTGTCTCAAGGCTTCGCGGGCAATAATATAAAGGATCTGATCACCATCAACCTTCTGCCCCAAGTGGTCAACCATCATCACGCGGTCACCATCACCATCGAATGCCAGGCCAACATCGGCTTTCTCTTCTACAACACGTTGCTGCAACAACCGAACATCGGTAGCACCACATTTTTCGTTGATATTAATCCCGTTCGGCTCACAGCCAATCGTCACAACATTAGCCCCTAGCTCTCTGAGTACATTTGGAGCAATGTGATAAGTCGCACCGTTAGCACAATCAAGAACAATTTTTAACCCATTGAGACTTTGTTCGCTTGGAAATGTCCCTTTACAAAACTCAATATAACGACCAGCCGCATCAACAATACGGTTTGCACGTCCTAACTCTGCGGATTCCACGCAAGTCAGTGGTTTTTCCATTTCAGCTTCAATCGCTTCTTCCACATCATCCGGCAGTTTCTTACCGTCAATAGAGAAGAATTTAATACCATTATCATAATAAGGATTATGAGAAGCAGAAATAACAATTCCAGCTTCAGCGCGGAAAGTCCGGGTCAGATAAGCAACAGCGGGTGTTGGCATAGGACCAGTAAATGAAGCAGACAAACCAGCCGCTGCCAAACCTGCTTCTAAAGAAGATTCCAGCATATAGCCGGAAATGCGGGTATCCTTACCGATAATGATCTTACGAGAACCATGACGGGCCAGTACCTTACCCGCAGCCCAACCGAGCTTTAACACAAAATCCGGCGTGATTGGGCTATCGCCCACTTTGCCACGGATGCCATCAGTACCAAAGTATTTGCGGTTACTCATAATTTCTTTTCTTCCTTATACTGAAAGTGTTTCTTCAACAATTCGCATTGCCTGCACGGTCTCTTTAACATCATGTACCCGGATAATTTGTGCTCCTTGCATAGCGGCAATAACAGCGCAGGCCACACTACCGGCAACCCTTTCTGGTGGTGGGACATGAAGCAGATGACCTATCATGGATTTACGTGACATTCCTGCCAACACAGGCAAACCAAATTGATGAAGTTCGTTTAAATGCGCCAGTAACTGATAATTATGCGTCAAGTCCTTGCCAAAACCGAAGCCCGGATCAAGAATAAGTTTATCTTTCGCTATCCCTGCCGCCATACAACGTTCAATTTGCTCAGTAAAAAATTGTTTCACTTCGCCCAACAAATTTTCATAATGTGGCGTATCCTGCATAGTCCTCGGCTGACCTTTCATATGCATCAAACAAACAGGTAAGCCAGATTGAGCAGCACTTTCCAAAGCTCCAGACTCTTGCAATGAACGAATATCGTTAATCAAATGAACACCAGCTTTTGCCGATTCACTCATCACCAATGCTTTTGAGGTATCAACAGAAATCCAAATATTAAATCGTTGAGCTAAAGCTTCAATAACCGGAACAACCCGATCGACTTCTTCCTGTTCACTGACCTCATCAGCCCCCGGACGGGTAGATTCTCCGCCAACATCAATGATTGCAGCCCCTGCGAGAACCATCTTTTCGGCATGTCGTAAGGCCATATCCAAAGTATTATGAGCACCGCCATCAGAAAATGAATCTGGAGTAACATTCAAAATACCCATCACTTGCGGGCGGGAAAGATCGAGAACATTATCTCTAACTATGAGTTTCATGTTGGTCTACCTTTAATATCAAAACCCCAGGGCTTGCCTGGGGTTTAATGCGTATATCTATCGGACTAATGAACAATTACTGATCTTTATTTCCTGATTGCTCACCATCTGGTATCGACGTATTGATATCATCAGCTGGTTTTGCAGCCTGTGGAGATGGCGTATTACTTGCTGGTCGGCCATTATTGTTGCTACCGTTACCATTTTCCCATCCTGCTGGCGGGCGCACATTTGTACGATTCATTAAGTCATCGATCTGAGGTGCATCAATAGTCTCGTACTTCATCAATGCATCTTTCATCGAATGCAGGATATCAAGGTGTTCCATCAAAATTTGACGGGCACGTTGATAGTTATGATCAACAATCGCTTTAACTTCCTGATCGATCAGACGAGCCGTTTCATCAGACATTTGTTTAGCTTTCGCAACTGAACGCCCGAGAAACACTTCCCCTTCTTCCTCAGCATAGAGCAATGGGCCGAGTTTTTCCGAGAATCCCCACTGAGTGACCATGTTGCGGGCTATTGATGTTGCAACTTTGATATCGTTAGATGCACCAGTAGAAACACTATCTGGACCATAAATAATTTCTTCTGCCAGACGGCCTCCGTATAAGGTTGAAATCTGGCTTTCCAACTTCTGACGGCTAGCGCTGATCTGATCCCCTTCTGGCAAGAAGAAAGTCACACCCAAAGCTCGCCCACGCGGAATAATGGTAACTTTATGAACAGGATCATGCTCAGGAACCAAACGACCAATAATGGCATGGCCTGCTTCATGATAAGCAGTTGCTTCTTTTTGCTCTTCCGTCATCACCATGGAACGGCGCTCCGCCCCCATCATGATTTTGTCTTTCGCTTTTTCGAATTCAACCATAGAAACTACACGTCTGTTGCCACGGGCAGCAAACAAAGCCGCTTCATTCACCAAATTCGCTAAATCAGCACCAGAGAATCCCGGGGTACCACGCGCAATGACAGAAGCATCAACATCAGTATCCAGAGGAACCCGGCGCATATGAACTTTCAGAATCTGCTCACGACCGCGTACATCTGGCAGACCGACAACAACCTGGCGGTCAAAACGCCCAGGGCGCAGTAACGCCGGATCAAGTACATCAGGGCGGTTAGTTGCGGCAATAACGATAATACCTTCGTTACCTTCAAAACCATCCATCTCAACCAGCATCTGGTTCAAAGTCTGCTCACGTTCATCGTGACCACCACCCAAACCGGCACCACGCTGACGGCCTACTGCATCAATCTCATCAATAAAAATGATACAAGGTGCTGCTTTCTTCGCCTGTTCGAACATATCACGAACACGAGATGCACCAACACCGACAAACATTTCAACAAAGTCAGAGCCAGAAATAGTAAAGAATGGCACTTTTGCCTCACCGGCAATTGCTTTTGCCAGCAAAGTCTTACCAGTACCTGGAGGTCCGACCATCAGAATACCTTTTGGGATTTTTCCACCCAATTTCTGGAAGCGGCCTGGCTCACGCAGATATTCCACCAGTTCACCGACTTCTTCTTTGGCTTCGTCACAACCAGCAACATCAGCAAAAGTGGTTTTAATCTGATCTTCTGTCAGCATACGGGCTTTGCTTTTACCAAAAGACATTGCCCCTTTACCGCCACCACCCTGCATCTGACGCATAAAGAAAATCCAGACCCCGATAAGCAGTAACATCGGGAACCAGGAAATAAAAATAGAAGTTAGCAGACTTGGTTCTTCCGGCGGTTCACCAACCACTTTCACGTTCTTATTCAGTAACGTATCAAGTAGTTTTTCATCCTGTATTGGTAGGTAAGTGGTGTATCTGCTGTTATCTTTCTTACTAACATTAATTTCACGACCTGTGATACGAACTTCGCGCACCTGATCCTGGGCTAACTCATTGATGAAGGTAGAGTAATCCACCCTACGACTATTGGAATCGCTGGGACCAAAACTCTGGAATAACGACATCAGCACAACTGCGATAACTAACCAGAGAATCAGGTTTTTCGCCATGTCACTCAAGGGATTAACCTCATATTACAACTGTGTTAACAAATAGCATTCAGGGTACTATAGTTTCCGCCCTGTCGCTACAATGTATACTTCACGCGATCGTGCCCGCGAAGCGTCTGGCTTACGAATTTTCACGTTCGTAAACAGGGAGCGAATTTCCCTCAGGTATTCATCAAAGCCCTCTCCCTGAAACACTTTGACAATGAAACTCCCCCTAGGGGCCAGCACATCACGACACATATCTAACGCCAATTCAACCAGATACATGGATCGAGGAATATCGACCGCAGGTGTTCCGCTCATATTGGGTGACATATCCGACATGACAACCTGGACTTTGTTATCACCAACTCGCTCAAGCAATGCTTTCAATACAAGTTCATCACGAAAATCGCCCTGAAGGAAATCGACTCCGACAATTGGATCCATCGGTAAAAGATCACAGGCAATCACCCGCCCATGCTCATTAATTTGACTTACTGCGTACTGAGACCATCCACCAGGGGCGGCACCTAAATCAACAACGGTCATGCCGGGCTTAAAAATTTTGTCACTTTGTTGAATTTCATCAAGTTTAAACCAAGCGCGAGAGCGAAGCCCTTTTTTCTGTGCCTGAAGAACATATTTATCACTAAAGTGTTCTTGTAACCAGCGGCTGGAGCTTGCCGAACGTTTTTTATTGGCCATTGTCCTTTCCAACTATACTAATAAAGAGCCAGATATCTATGCTCAACACACCAAAACCACAACACACTATTTATGGTGATAGATATGAGATGGCGGTAGAATGTCCCGTTTTCAATCCTAACTAAGCAAAAAAACAATGACTCTTAACAAAAAACAAGTGCAACACCTGAAAAGTCTCGCTCATCCATTAAAACCTGTCGTCATGATTGGTAACAATGGTTTGACTGAGGGCGTGTTGGCTGAAATTGAACAAACGCTGGCACACCATGAGCTTATCAAAGTCAAAATCGCAGGCGAAGATCGTGAAATCAAAAATTTGATCGCCAATGCAATTGTCCGCGAAACTGGTGCATATAATGTGCAAATTATCGGAAAAATACTGGTTCTTTACCGCCAATCGGCAGAACGCAAAATTATTTTACCTAAATAATCAAACCACATTTATATAAAAATGCCATGCGTATGATTATGGTAAAAAAGGCCATATCCGGCCTTTTTTACCTTCTCTACGATTTTTGTGTAACTTTACCTAATAGGAATCAATAGCAACAGGCTGATTCTGAGGTTTAAATATATTCAACTTTCAGGATTTCATATTCAACTTCACCGCCTGGCGTTTTGATAATAACAACGTCATCAGCTTTTTTACCAATCAAACCACGGGCAATCGGTGAATTCACTGAGATTAAATTTTCTTTAATATCAGCTTCATCATCACCCACAATCCGGTAAGTCTGCTCTTCATCCGTATTTATATTCAAAGCTGTAACTGTAGCGCCAAAAATAACGCGCCCAGTCTTGGGCATTTTTGTGACATCAATCACTTGTGCATTAGAAAGTTTAGCTTCGATTTCCTGAATACGGCCTTCGCAGAAACCTTGCTGTTCACGCGCCGCATGATATTCAGCGTTTTCTTTCAGATCACCATGTTCACGCGCTTCAGCAATGTCTGAAATAATTTTTGGACGGCGTACGTTCTTTAGATAATCTAACTCTTCGCGCAACTTATCCGCGCCACGTACCGTCATTGGAATCTGTTTCATTTATTAATCCTCTAAATCTTTCCTGAGCAAAAAACAAACATCATCCTGATGTTTTCAGATAACAGCACAATGAGCACGCCTTGTCGGGCGGGCTTCCAGACAATAAACAATAATGTGAACCACCGCGCTACCCAGAGTTCACAGTCATATTCTACATATTAATATATCATTCTAACGTAGACTTGATGATGGGTCATCGTTTACTTTCCCCCTCGTTGCGCTTTAGTATTGTGGCATGTCCACATCCATATGCGAAATCTATGTCCTTCTTTAAAATTGCCAGCAAATTAGTTTGCGTTACCTGTCTGTACTTGGCTACCCCCAACGCAAACGCCGCACCTGTTGAGGAATATACGCAATATCTACCTGATGGTACCAATCTTGCGTTAATCGCTCAGAAAGTTGGTGCCAGTACCCCGGTAATTGATTATCACGGGCAGCAAATGGCTTTGCCAGCAAGTACGCTGAAAGTTGTCACCGCGCTTGCAGCATTGTTACAACTGGGAAAAGACTATCGCTTTATCACCACATTGGAAAGTCATGGCAAAATTTCAAACGGTATTTTAAAAGGGAATTTGATCGCTCGTTTTGTCGGAGATCCAACACTGACCCGTCAACAACTTCGCAATATGGTTACAGTTTTGAGCCAAGCCGGCGTGAAAAAAATTGACGGTGATCTCTTAATAGATGTTTCCGCTTTTGCCAGCCACGATAAGGCTCCCGGCTGGGTATGGAATGACATGACCCAATGTTTTAGTGCGCCACCTGCTGCTGCAATCGTAGATCGAAACTGTTTTTCCGTTTCACTGTATAGCGCAGAACGTCCCGGTGATACTGCATTCATCCGTGTCGCATCCTTTTATCCAGTGAATATGTTCAGTGAAGTTAAAACATTGGCAAAAGGCGCTCCTGAAAGCCAGTACTGTGAATTAGATGTCGTTCCAGGAGAACTCAATCGTTTTACACTTACCGGATGCCTTACTCAGCGCAGCGAACCATTACCATTGGCTTTCGCTATTCAGAACGGAACCAGCTACGCGGGGGCAGTTCTCAAAAACGAACTGCAAATTGCTGGAATTGAAATCACAGGCAACCTAAAACGCCAAAGCTTACCAACTGAACCGGGTAAAATTCTGGCTCATAATCAATCCGCACCATTACATGATCTGCTGAAAATAATGCTAAAGAAATCTGACAATATGATCGCGGATACTGTATTCAGGACAATAGGCCGACAACACTTTAATATACCAGGAACCTGGCGTTCAGGCTCTGATGCGGTACGGCAAGTATTAAAACAAAAAGCAGGTATCGATCTGGGAAATACCGTGATGGTAGATGGCTCAGGATTATCCCGCCATAATCTGATTACCCCAGCAACCATGATGGAAGTATTACAATTCATTGCTCAACATGATCAAGAATTAGATTTCATTTCCATGCTGCCATTAGCCGGTCATGACGGTACTCTAAGATACCGGGGAGGATTGGATGAAGCAGGAGTAAACGGGAAAGTTTCGGCTAAAACCGGTGCCCTGCAAGGAGTGTATAATCTGGCTGGCTTTATAACCACTGCTAGCGGTCAGCGAGTTGCCTTCGTGCAGTTTATTTCTGCTTATGCCGTGCCGCCAAAAGAGCACCACAGCCGGCGAGTTCCTCTGGTGCGATTCGAAAGTCGGCTATATAAAGATTTATATCAACAAAACTAATAAAATCGGCGCCACAAATAGGTGGCGCCCTTAACTGCTAACTGCAATGAGAGAGACTGAAGAATCAGCGTTTATAAATCACTTCAATACCTTCGTCGTCATCTTCATCCCAATCGTCATCCCAGTCATCGTCTGCTGCCGAAACCTGTTCTAGTTGCTCTTTATGGTAATCATCCCACATGAATTCAACTTTCTCAGGTTGAGCTTCATCTTCTGTTGTACCCATATTACGAGGTTTGGTTTTCATAAACTCCATAATATCCCAACAAAGCTCTTTAACACCCAGACGATTTATCGCTGAGATCATGTAAAAATCGCCTTCCAAACCCAATTCATCAGCAATAACTTGTGCACGCTGTTTAGCTTCTTCTGGCTCTAACAGATCAACTTTATTGAATACCAACCAACGTGGTTTTTCTGCCAATTTTTCGCTGTATTGCTGTAACTCATTGACAATAATCCGGGCATTTTCAACAGGATCTGATTCATCAACAGGACAGATATCAATTAAATGCAACAACACCCGACAACGTTCCAAATGTTTCAGGAAACGAATACCCAAGCCAGCACCGTCGGAAGCACCTTCAATAAGCCCTGGAATATCAGCAACCACGAAACTCTGCTCGTTATCCATCCTTACAACACCCAAGCTGGGTACCAGAGTTGTGAATGGATAATCTGCAACTTTTGGTTTAGCGGCAGAAACAGCACGGATAAATGTAGATTTCCCTGCATTTGGCATCCCCAGCATACCAACATCTGCCAACAACATCAGTTCCAGCATCAATTCGCGGGTTTCACCTGAAGTCCCCATTGTTTTTTGGCGAGGAGCCCGGTTAACAGAAGATTTAAAGCGGGTATTACCCAGTCCATGAAATCCACCTTTCGCTACCATCAGACGCTGTTCATGACGAGTCATATCGCCCAGAATCTCACCGGTTGCCATATCACGGACACGCGTACCAACAGGCACTTTAATCGTAGTATCCTGACCACGCTTACCGGTACAATCACGGCTTTGACCATTTTGCCCACGTTCCGCCCGGAAAGACTTTTCAAAACGATAGTCAATCAGTGTGTTGAGATTTTCATCTGCCAGCAGATAAACATCTCCACCATCTCCACCATCACCACCGTCTGGCCCACCTTTCGGAATATATTTTTCACGACGGAAGCTGACACAACCATTGCCACCATCCCCCGCAACAACCAGTATTCTGGCTTCATCTACAAATTTCATATTTTTTCTCCGTATGATAGCCATTATCGTGCTGGACGGCTGTTTTACCCAGAGATGGCGTATTCAGAATAATAAAAAGCCCCGCAACACATTGCGGGGCTTCTGATTCGGTTTGTAACTCGAAAAACTTATTCAGCTTCGATGCTGATAAATTTGCGGTTTTTCGGGCCTTTAACTTCGAACTTAACTTTCCCGTCAGCTAATGCGAACAGGGTGTGGTCACGACCACAACCAACGTTGCTGCCCGCGTGGAATTTAGTACCACGTTGACGAACAATGATGCTGCCTGCTAATACAGACTCGCCACCAAAACGTTTTACACCCAGACGTTTGCTTTCAGAATCGCGGCCATTACGAGTTGAGCCGCCAGCCTTTTTGTGTGCCATTTAATCTGCTCTCCTAAATCTTAAGCGATGCCAGTGATTTTAACATCAGTGAACCACTGACGGTGGCCTTGCTGCTTACGGCTGTGCTTACGACGACGAAACTTAACAATTTTAATTTTCTCGCCGCGACCATGAGCAACCACTTCAGCTTTGACTTTAACGCCTTCAACTACAGGAGCGCCGATTTTGATGTCATCACCATTAGCGACCATCAGAACCTGGTCAAACTCAACAGTTTCACCTGTTGCGATGTCCAGCTTTTCCAGGCGAATTGTTTGACCTTCGCTGACTCGGTGTTGTTTACCACCACTTTGGAAAACCGCGTACATATAAACTCCGCTTTCCGCACGCCCCCTAAATATCATTCCAGAGCGCGCTATAAATATTCATAATAGGGCGCGAATTCTACGCAAAAAAGCCTAAGAAGACAAGAGCAGAATTAGAGCAGATGATAAAAAAACATAGTTTCTGAATTGTCATTTATTTGAACTGTTTTTCGAGTACAATCAAGCCACAGTGATAACTATTATAATGTTAATATGAACACTGCTCTGCATTAGAACCCATAGCCGAAAAAACATGAATTTAGAATCTATTATCAAGCTAACCGCTGATGATATGGCAGCGGTAAATGAAGCCATTCTTAGCCAGTTGAATTCTGACGTTACTCTTATAAATCAACTGGGCTACTACATAATCAGTGGCGGAGGAAAACGCATCCGCCCAATCATTGCCATTCTCGCTGGCAGAGCATTAGGTTGTCAGGGTGATAAGCATATTACTGTTGCTGCTTTAATCGAATTTATCCACACAGCGACCTTGTTACATGATGATGTTGTGGATGAATCGGATATGCGACGTGGCAAAGCCACCGCCAATGCCACTTTTGGTAACGCGGCCAGTGTACTGGTTGGCGATTTTATATACACCCGCTCTTTTCAGATGATGACGACGCTTAACTCTATGCGGGTTCTTAAGCTGATGTCAGAAGCAACCAATGTTATCGCTGAAGGCGAAGTTTTACAGTTAATGAACTGCAATGACCCAGATATCTCTGAAGACGATTATATGCGCGTGATTTACAGTAAAACAGCACGGCTGTTTGAAGTTGCCGCCCACTCCTCTGCGATCCTTTCCAACGCGACACCAGAGCAGGAAGCTGCTTTACAAGATTACGGACGTTATTTAGGTACTGCATTCCAGCTAATTGATGATTTGCTGGACTATGATGCTGATAGCGATACACTAGGCAAAAACACTGGTGATGACCTCAATGAAGGTAAACCAACATTACCATTGCTGCACGCTATGAATCATGGTAATCCAGAACAATCATCACTTATCCGTGAAGCAATTGAAAAAGGTAATGGTCGCCATTTACTCGAAACCGTACTGACAACAATGAAACAGTGCGGTTCGCTGGAATATACCCGTAAGCGAGCAGAAGAAGAAGCAGATAAAGCCATTGCTGCTTTACAGGTGCTAGGAAGCTCCCCATACAAGCAAGCACTTGTGGGGTTAGCACATATCGCCGTACAACGCCTCTCTTAATTGATAGCAGCAAAACCTGGGGTTAATCCGCCTCCAGGTTTTTTTCTACGTCTTCAACATCAATATAGCTAATAAGTTTTGCCAACCCTTCCCGAAGAATGAATTTCACCATTTTTTCCCGCTCAACTTTAGTCAGTTGATAGTAAGCTTCAACCCAGATTAAGAATGGGTCCTGCCGTTTGTTTGCGTAATCAACGGTGTTTTCCCCTACGGATAACATATTAAGTACATCTGCAGGCAAACTATTTATATTGTATTCAAGAGCCTTACCCTGAACACCCAGTTTACGTCTATATTCCCATCCTTCCCGCCTTGCCATCAGATTTATTCCCTGTGGCGAAGAAGGAAGTCCGGCAATACCAACCAGCTCTTTAGCTGAGTACCATTCTTTTTTCATACTTTTCTTCTCACTTTGCACCGGGATAATGAAGAAGAAGCCAAGTTAATTGGCATTTTTAATTTCCAAAAATGAGCTAAATAACAGAAATTTTTTCCAAAAAACTTCTGATACCGTCTCGTAAAATCATGGCTGTCACAGCCTGTTTCTCAGATTCTGACAACTGGTGGAAAGCTCCAACCCAAATCGATAAAGGATCTTGCTTCTGCACCTGATACTCAGAAGATGATTCATGAAGCTCCAGCGCTGCGATGGTCGTCTCTGGAAAACAGGAATAGTGATATTCGACTGCTTTGCCTTGTACCCCTTGCTTTTTCTGACATAACCACTCCTCGCGTTTTGCTCTGGCATTAACTCCTTGTGGTGATCCAGGTAACTCACCCACGCCAACCAATTCCTTGGCCGAAAACCACTCTTTTTTCATCACGTTTCTCTATTTTTGTAACCAAGTTCAAAAAAGAAGTTTTTAAGAAAAAATTTGGAAATATTTTTAGAAAAATAATGCTATTTTATTTCTCAATAACAGGTTTCAGTTCGTTATTGCTCTCATGCAGACCTGTTATTTATACCACTAACATAGCATCAAATTTAATAAAAAAAGGATTAAAAATGATTTCAAGGAAATCTGATTGGCATCCAGCCGACATCATTGCAGCTTTACGCAAGCGGGGAACAACCTTAGCTGAGGTATCACGCAAAGCGGGACTGAGCTCATCTACACTCGCTAATGCACTGTCTCGCCCATGGCCAAAGGGGGAATGGATAATTGCGAATTATCTGGAAATACATCCTTCAGAGATTTGGCCGAGTCGTTATTTTGATCCAAATACTGGAGAATTATTAGAAAGGAAAGTACGCGAACAAACAAATAATTAGCTAACGAACTATTTTCGTTAAATAAAAACCGCCGGTAATTCGTTATACCAGCGGTTTTTATTGTTTCATAACTATATATTTTATATCTATAAAATATACCAATTAGTTATTGATGAATTTTTCACCTAATTCTATATCTTTTCTCAATACGTCCAACATGCCTTCCAGTGATTTCTGTTCAAAATCACTCAACTTGCCGATGTCCAAACGTTCTTCTACACCATTTTTACCCAAACGAACTGGCTGAGCGAAGAAACGCGCATATTTGCCATCACCTTCAACATAGGCACATTCCACAACATTGCTTTCGCCTTGTAAGCCACGGACCAAAGAAAGACCCAGACGAGCCGCGGCTTGCCCCATAGACAGCGTTGCTGATCCACCACCAGCTTTAGCTTCAACAACTTCAGTACCTGCATTCTGAATACGTTGAGTTAAAGATGCCAATTCTTCATCAGTAAAGCTCACACCAGGGATTTGGGACAACAGAGGCAGGATCGTCACACCAGAGTGACCACCGATAACCGGCACTTCGATTTCCTGTGGTTTTTTACCTTTCAATTCAGCAACAAAAGTATTGGAGCGGATAATATCCAGGGTTGTTACACCAAACAGGCGGTTTTTATCATATACACCCGCTTTTTTCAGCACTTCAGCCGCAATAGCTACAGTTGTGTTGACTGGGTTAGTAATAATCCCAATCAGTGCCTTAGGACACGTTTTAGCCACTTGTTCTACCAGGTTACGAACGATACCCGCATTAACATTAAACAGATCTGAACGATCCATACCTGGTTTACGGGCAATACCAGCAGAAATCAATACAACGTCCGCGCCTTCCAACGCTGGAGTTGCATCTTCACCAGCAAAACCCTTAATTCTCACATCCGTTGGGATGTGGCTCAAATCAACAGCCACCCCAGGTGTCACTGGCGCGATATCATATAAAGAGAGTTCTGAACCTGAAGGAAGCTGGGTTTTTAGTAGAAGAGCAAGAGCCTGACCAATACCACCGGCTGCACCGAGAACTGCAACTTTCATCCTGATACTCCTTAAATCGTTTATACTTTAAAATGCTGTGAATTCATCTGGTTACAAACCATAGATTACTACTTTCTTGAAAACAGCCTGTTAACAGCCAAATTGCGGACTTACGCTCTAATCGTCGGACGTAAAAGTCGCCGTATTCTAGGCAAAATGCTTATCTGTTAATGAGATAATGGACACTATTTTGATAATTACCTTATGATTTTATGAAATAACCCGCAAATACCTTACACCCAACAACAACACCAAACAACATCATTTGATTAACAATATACTTACATGATAACCAGCCCAAAAAAGCAAATTCTCATATTCATATTTTGTGAATTTCTATATAGCATAAGACTAATTCATGCTTTTAAAATAGTGATAAAATCATTTTTATTGCATAAAAATTCATTTATATGCATAATATAATCTTCATAGCTGATTGAATATGGTGAAATATGCGTACACCCTCTAAACAGGAAGAGTTAGTAAAAGCTTTCAAAGCGTTATTGAAAGAAGAAAAATTTAGCTCTCAAGGAGAAATCGTCACCGCCTTGCTGGAAGAAGGTTTTGAGAATATTAATCAATCCAAAGTCTCCAGAATGCTGACTAAATTTGGTGCTGTTCGCACCCGTAATGCCAAAATGGAAATGGTCTACTGCCTTCCTGCTGAACTTGGCGTCCCTACTGCCACTAGTCCACTAAAAAACCTGGTACTGGATGTTGATCACAACCATTCAATTGTTGTAATTCGTACAAGCCCTGGTGCTGCCCAACTTATTGCTCGCCTGTTGGATTCCCTTGGTAAAGCAGAAGGCATACTTGGCAGTATCGCGGGTGACGACACCATCTTCATCACACTTGCCAGAGGTTTCACAGCAGAACAACTACGTGAAAAAATTCTTGAATTGTTCGAACAAGAACTTTAAATGAATCGCGCCAGCATGGCGCAATTCATTTTTCCTGCCGTCATCCTCAGGACTGATAAGTTTTTTTATTCAGTTCAAATAGTAGTTTCTCATGAATACCGCTAAACCCGCCATTACTCATAACCAAAATATGATCGCCTTTCTGTGCCTTATCAACAATCATATGCACCAGTGAATCAATGTCAGCGCTCCAATACGCTGGCTGAACACAGCGATCTGCAATTTCTGATACATGCCATTTAATATTAGCTGGTTGAAATAAGAACACTTCATCAGCACGCCCCAGCGCTGGCGCGATCTCATTCTTGCTGACACCCATTTTCATGGTATTTGAACGCGGTTCTAACACAGTAATAATACGGGCAGTTCCACCCACCTTACTACGCAGAGCTTCCAGTGTTGCCAGAATTGCTGTCGGGTGATGAGCAAAATCATCATAAACGGTAATACCATTCTCCTCACCACGTAGTTCAAGGCGACGGCGGGCATTAATAAAATCGCTCAAAGCACGACAGGCATCGGCTGGCTGGACACCAACATGATGTGCAGCTGCAATTGCAATCAGCCCATTACGCATATTATGTTCACCAACCAGTGACCAATTCACTTCTCCAACAATTTCACCACCATAAAACACCCGATAATCACTGCTGTCTGTACTTATCTTTTTTGCCTGCCAGCGACCGGTTTCACCCACCAGCTCCAATTCACTCCAGCATCCCATAGACAAGACATGTTTCAGGTTAATATCGTTATCTGGCACAAAGATCTTGCCACTACCCGGAATGATCCTGACAAGATGATGGAACTGTCTCTGAATAGCAGCCAGATCGCCGAAAATGTCTCCATGATCAAATTCCAGATTATTCATGATCAGCGTACGTGGGCTGTAATGCACAAACTTAGATCGTTTATCAAAGAAAGCACAGTCATATTCATCGGCTTCTATCACGAAAAACGGGCTTTCTCCGATCTGAGCTGATGTTGCAAAATTCCCAGGAACACCACCGATCAAGAAACCCGGTTTATAGCCACAAGCTTCAAGAATCCAAGCCAACATGCCTGCTGTTGTTGTTTTGCCATGCGTCCCTGCAACCGCCAGAACCCAACGCTCCGGCAAGACATAATCATGCAGCCATTGAGGACCAGAGATATAAGGAAGCCCGCGCTCCAGCACGGCTTCTACACAAGGATTTCCACGGCTCATGACATTACCGATGATGACCATATCTGGCACAGAATCCAATTGTGCCGGATCATATCCCTGAATCAGGCTAATCCCATGTTTTTCTAGTAAGGTACTCATTGGTGGATAAACATTGGTATCTGAGCCGGTTACCTCATGGCCTAGAGAACGTGCCAAAATTGCCAGTCCACCCATAAAAGTACCGCAGATACCAAGAATATGAATACGCATTGATTTCCCATTCCGTAGCATGAAGTTAGCCACTATTCTAACCATCAAAAGCAAGATAAGAAATGGAATAGCCTATGAATCATCCCTGTCTTTGGCTAAACTGCCCGCGAAAGAGTGCAATGGACACTCTAAAACCACTATCAAATCACATTCAGGACTTTCGTCATGAAAACATTAGGCGAATTCATCGTCGAAAAGCAGCAAGATTTTTCTCATGCCACAGGTGAACTCACCGCATTGCTTTCCGCTATTAAGCTCGGAGCAAAAATCATTCACCGTGATATCAACAAAGCCGGTTTAGTGGATATTTTAGGGACCAGCGGTGCGTCCAATATCCAAGGCGAAGTACAGATGAAACTGGACCTGTATGCTAATGAAAAACTCAAAGCAGCACTGAAAGCACGCGGTGAAGTTGCCGGTATCGCTTCAGAGGAAGAAGACGACATCGTTATTTTCGAAGGTGACCGCGCTGAAAATGCAAAATATGTTGTTTTAATGGACCCATTAGATGGTTCTTCAAATATTGATGTAAACGTTTCCGTTGGTACTATTTTCTCTATCTACCGCCGTATCACCCCAATCGGCGAGCCCGTGACTGAAAAAGATTTCCTGCAACCAGGTCACCACCAAGTCGCTGCCGGATATGTTGTCTACGGTTCTTCAACTATGTTGGTTTATACCACTGGCTGTGGTGTACATGCCTTTACTTATGATCCTTCACTCGGCGTATTCTGTCTTTCTCATGAAAAAGTCCAGTTTCCCCCCAAAGGCAATATGTACTCCATCAACGAAGGGAATTACATCAAATTCCCTATGGGGGTGAAAAAATACATCAAATATTGCCAGGAACAGGATGAGGAGACTCAGCGTCCTTACACCACACGCTATATCGGCTCGTTGGTTGCTGATTTCCACCGCAACTTGCTGAAAGGCGGAATCTACATTTACCCAAGTACCGCCAGCCATCCATCAGGAAAATTACGCCTGCTATATGAATGTAACCCAATGGCATTCCTGGCCGAACAAGCCGGCGGTAAAGCCAGTGATGGTGCCAACCGGATTCTGGATATCATCCCATCCAAACTGCATCAGCGCGTGCCTTTTTTTGTTGGCAGTAAATCAATGGTAGAGAAAGCCGAAAGTTTTATGGCTGAATTCCCGGATGAATAATTTCATTTATTAATGACTACTTAAGAGGCGGAACTTCCCGCCTCTTTAACATTGCCGTCAAATAATGACTTTATTATTGCTATCCTCTTTTTCCATTGACCTACCATTTCCATAGAAAAACGAAAAAATATCAAATATCAAATATCAAATATCAAATATCAAATATCAAATATCAAATATCAAATATCCTATAAGATCAATGCATTACATTAACCAACCAACAATACTCTTCAATCAAGCCATCAGAATCTAAAAAATTTTATACGATCGCCACATTTTTTATACACCATTAACATGGCTACTAGCACGAGAGCAACAATCGATACTATTACAGGTATCGTAAAGTAGCTTTCAAATGCAATTGAATTGATACTGAATGTCACTATACTGAGGCTTAAGCTCATGATCATTGCACCATAAATAAGAAATGAAGATGAAATAAAATTACCACTTGGATTTTCGCCTTTAATAAATCTAACAAATGCAATATGTGCCGCACCAAACGTAATACCATGTAACATTGCTGATATAAATATGATCATGAAGTTGTCTGAAGCAATCATAGCTCCCCATCGAATAATTGATGCTACTGTAGCAACCAATAATAGGGATTGATAAGATATAGATTGATTGGAAGAAAGAGTTTTAAATATACCAATTTCTGCAATAATACCAATTATGAAGATCGCAGAAATCTTTACTGAATTGAAGCCTAATCCATGAAAATACGGAGCACCAAACACATAAAAACCAGCATGTGCACCCTGAATTAAAAAGACAATGCTAAATACATAAAGGTGTATTGGTTGAAAATTAGTTAATGAAATATCATAGTATTGATTTTTTAACACTCTCATAGTCATCGTCATACCATATATAGATACCGGCAATACAATTAGTAGTACTAAAATTTCTTTTTGATAATAAGTAAATGATAAACTAGCAAAAATAATAGAAATAATAAAACCAAGTGAACCAAATAAACGAATCGTTTCATACTGACCATTTTTTAAATCTGAGCCAGTCAACGTTGATTCAGTTACAGGGAGACCAATCGGTAGGAAGAACGCAACAGCAATTAAACATACTATTGAGAGGTAACTGTTTGTCGATATTAATAATAAGATGCACATTACTACTGTACCACCCGCAAGTAATATCCCAGTTCCTTTAATACCAAAATGTTTAATCAAGTAGGGATAGAGTGTGAGCAGACCTACAGTACGTGCTAAAAATGATATGCCACTGACTATTCCTGCTATATTTGCATCTAAACCACTTTTTTCAGCAATAACAAAGTAAAAATTGAGAAAAATGGCCCACGCAAAAAAATAGGAGAAACATAGTGTTTTTAATGTATTATTCAACATATATAATTATTACCTTAAGGCCTTGTTTATTAGTCTTACAGCAATATTGCAACCATTAGGTTCTGATATCGCAGAGTGGGCACAATTTACCAGCTCTATGGTTATCCAATCAGAATACTCTAGCTTATTGATAAAGTATTTTTCATCATTGGAGAAAAACAATGATATAGGTCTAATTGGTTTTACATTCAAATAATCACGAATACGTGAACCAAAAATGCAAATAGAATTCCGAATCGGGAAATGACTATCACCTGATATTCTCCATCCCACTGTAGCACCAATACTGAATCCAACTAGCATCACCGAATAATCGACATATTCAAGAGCACATCTTACTTTCTGTGTGTATTTTTCTATTGATGATACACTGTGAAAATATTCATACACTGCATCTTTATTATTTGGGATTTCACTTTCTCTTTCGTAAGGCGAAATAAATGAAACATCACCACCTAAACGTTTTGCAATTAATTCAACATGCTCTGATATTCCGTAAATATCCGTTAGAAATACAAATTTCATATAATACCCTATTGCCCCAACAATAATACAACTGATGGGGCATAATTATTATTTCACCTTAATACTCATTGACTTAATACCATGGAAGGTTGGATTATGTGACCAATCAGGCAGGGTGAGAGCGTGAGTGTTCATTGTTTAACCATCGAGCATAATCCTGCTATTAACACCTTGTCCATATAGGCACTATTCATACTGGTCATCTTCCGTTTGCGCCGAATACTGGCTTTTTCACTGG
>NZ_PUJU01000043.1 GCF_011189505.1 Photorhabdus tasmaniensis | reverse complement strand
TATTAAAGTTTTATGTTGTGGTAACAACATAGAAGACAAGAAATTCGGTGGTGCGGTAGTTCAGTTGGTTAGAATACCGGCCTGTCACGCCGGGGGTCGCGGGTTCGAGCCCCGTCCGCACCGCCACTTAATTTCCAGAGAAACCCTGAGAGAAATCTCAGGGTTTTTTTCTGTTTATAAATTATAAATATTAAAATCAATAATTTTCTTATTATATTTGATAAAATCAGATAGCTTTAATATTATTTTCTGCATTGAAGAGGTTTTTCACGTGGTAAAGAAAACCTATGCAATAAGATATGTCGCTGGGCAACCGGTTGAACGCGTCTTTCCGATGTCAACTCATCAGCTTGGAAGTTCATTACCTGTAGGTATTCCTTTGATTACTGATACAAATGAGTTTAGGGTTGTTGTATGGAATATCTACAAACAGCAGCGTCCTTCATGGCGAAAGGTTTTGAAGGAGCTTACTAATGAAAGCCAGTTAATTTTATTGCAAGAAGCGCAGACAACCCCTGATTTAGTTGAATTTGCTACTTCAAATTATCTGACAGCTGATCAAGTTCCCGCATTTTTATTGCCTCAACATCCCTCTGGTGTAATGACGCTAGCAACTTCTCATCCTATCTATTGTTGTCCATTGAGAGAGAAAGAGCCTCTTTTACGTTTATCTAAATCAGCTCTCATCACTGTTTATTCTTTACAGGATAATCGCCAGTTAATGGTTATTAATGTACATGCGATAAATTTCAGTTTTGGTGTGGATGTATATAGCCGTCAGTTGAATAATATTGGTGCTCATATTCGTTTACATGATGGCCCGGTAATTATGGCTGGTGACTTTAATGCATGGAGTAAGCAACGATTAAAAGCTCTCAAACGTTTTACCGGACATTTACATCTTAAAGAAGTCTCTTTTACTAATGATTGTCGAACAATTGCATTTGGAAAACCGTTAGATTTTATTTTTTACCGAGAGTTAAATGTAGCTAATGCTATTGTTATGCCTACGGATGCTTCTGATCATAATCCTCTTATTGCAAATTTTTATTAGTATTTTATTTTAAAAGTATGTTTATCTATTTTTTATGAAAGATTATTATTTGATTTTTAATTTAACTTACTGAAAGTAAATGCAATTAATTGTTTGTTATGTATAAGTGGATTTGTATTTCAAAAATACAAAATTATTCTTATTAAAGTAATATATGCTATCATTGCAATTTAGAAAACGAAATACAATGATATAAATAGATTGAAATTATTTAATTTACATTGATTAATAAAATAATATTAAGATATTAGTTATATCATATTCAGATAAATAAAAATAAATGCCAGATTGTTCTGGCATTTATCAGGATAAATTATTTAATTTGATGAGCTTGAGAAGTATTTTTCTTTATGCGCAAGAAATAGGTAATTGACAACAAGGCTACCCATGCAACTCCTACAATTAATGCAATACGAGTTTTCTCAAAATAGCCCAGTAATACAATAACGAATACCATAAAGATAATTGTTAATATTGGTGCTATTGGCCACATAGGAACAGGGAATTTTAATGTTTTAACTTCTTCTTTACTCATTTTGCGGCGCATAGCAACCTGAGAAAGCAGGATCATCAGCCATACCCACACAGTGGCGAATGTTGCGATAGAAGCAATGATAACGAAAATTTCGTCTGGAAGTAGATAGTTAAGAACAACGCCAATCAGCAGGACGGCCGACATAACGACCACCGTCATCCACGGTACACCATTACGGCTCAGTTTGGTGAATGTTTTAGGCGCTTGCCCTTCTTGGGCCATGCCATACATCATGCGACCGGCACCAAAAATATCGCTGTTAATTGCAGAAACTGCGGCAGTAATAACCACAATGTTAAGAATATTAGCCGCAGAATTGATACCTAAGCTGGAAAAAATCTGTACGAATGGACTGCCTTCCTGACCAATTTGATTCCACGGATAGATACACATCAGAATAAACAGGGTCAATACGTAGAACAGCAAAATACGGAACGGAACAGCATTGATTGCTTTTGGAATAGTTTTTTCGGGATTTTTAGCTTCGCTGGCAGTGATACCAATAACTTCAATGCCACCAAAAGCAAACATCACAATGGCAAGTGAAGCGATTACACCACTGATACCATTAGGCATAAAACCGCCATATTCCCATAGACTGGAAATGCCGGTTACATGGTCTGTTTCCTGACCGAATCCATATACCATGATAGCCATGCCGCCGATAATCATAGCGATAATTGCGGTAACTTTCACAATAGACAGCCAGAATTCCATTTCGCCAAAAATCTTCACATGGCAAAGATTAATTGCGCCAATGAAGCAGACAATACTCAGCACCCAGATCCACTGTTCCACATGAGGAAACCAGAGCTTCATATAAAAGCCGAATGCAGTAACGTCAGCCAGGCAGACAATCAGCATTTCGAATATATAATTCCATCCGGTTAGAAATCCGGCCAAAGGGCCGAGGTAATGGCTGGCATAGTGTGAAAAAGAACCGGCTACTGGGTGGTGAACAGCCATTTCACCTAATGCACGCATCACCATAAATACGGCTGCCCCGCCGATTAAATAAGCGAGTAATACGGCTGGGCCAGCTTGCTGGATAGCAGCTGCGGAACCATAGAACAGCCCTGTGCCTATTGCGGAACCTAATGCCATAAAGCGGATATGCCGCCCGGTTAGACCCCGTTTCAGCTGAGTTTCATTATTCTGCATTATTTATTCCTGTCACTTTCTCAGTGCTAGATATATTTTAAGCACACAATGCCCCGACAAGCCTTATATTAGCCGGGCGAAGCAAACCCTGTACCTTACCATAAAGATTGATGTCTGCGGGATAGATATCTGCAATAATGCGTTCTTATCTAATGAAACCAGAGATTTTTATGTTTTACCCGATTAACGAAATATTCCAGACATTGCAGGGAGAAGGTTTTTTTACGGGAGTCCCGGCAATTTTTATTCGTCTGCAAGGGTGTCCTGTCGGTTGTAGCTGGTGTGATACTAAACACACTTGGAAGCAAGAAGCTGAAAAGCAGCGGATGTTGGAAACTATTTTACTGAAAACGAGTGAAAGTGATGAATGGGGTGAAGCATCACCTAAGCAAATTGCAGCACTGTTTGTTCAACAGGGGTATACTGCGCGCCATGTTGTTATTACTGGTGGTGAGCCTTGTCTTTATGATCTTGTTCCTCTGACCGAAGAGTTAGAAAGCCTTGGTTATCAATGCCAGATAGAAACCAGCGGCACGTATCATGTTAAGTGTTCTTCTGCCACTTGGGTGACAGTTTCGCCAAAAGTTAAAATGCGTGGTGGTTATCAGGTATTGCAGCAAGCTTTGCAGAGAGCTAATGAAATAAAACATCCAGTTGCACGCGAAAGAGACATTGAAGCACTGGATGAGTTATTAGCGACATTGGATGACAACTCATCGCGTATTATTGCATTGCAACCTATTAGCCAGAAAGAAGACGCTACCCATTTATGTATTAAAACTTGTATTGCGCGTAATTGGCGGCTTTCTATGCAAACACATAAATATTTGAATATTGCCTGAGAGAAGATTACTGCACTGGAGGTTTCCTGGTGCAGTAACCTGTTTCACTTTCCGCGGAAAATACATCCTGCGTTACAGGTTTCTTTCACCATAACGGCACTGAGTTGTGGAACTGAGGGCTTTACTTTAGCCCAAATCCAGGCTGCCAGTACTTCGCTGGTTGGGTTTTCCAGCCCAGGGATATCATTCAGGTAGTGGTGATCTAGCTGTTCCCAAATGGGTTTAAATACAGCTTTTAGATCAGCAAAATCCATAATCCAACCACTATGAGGATCGACCTCCCCGGTAATTTCCAGCCGAACCATAAATGAGTGTCCATGCAGGCGTCCGCATTTATGGCCGTCTGGAACATGTGGCAGGTGGTGGGCGGCTTCAAACTGAAAATCTTTAAAAATCGTTGTGCTCATAGTGGTTCTCTCTGACTTCAAAAAACCCGCTATTCTACCTGATCTTCTGAATTAAACCCGGTTTTTTCCTTTTTTTGCAATTGCCCTTATTAACTGTTTTATAGATATATTAAATCTGTAAATATGGTTAGGCGTTTTGGTTATTTGATATTGCGATAGTTTCTTTAAATAGTGACAAGTCACTGAGATAACCTTACTAACTACCCCTATTTATTTTCTTTACTAAAGATAACCGACATTGGTAATCGTAAAGGGCTGCACAGGATAATGAGCATAAAACCACCTTCAATTTCACTTCTGCCGGTTTCGCCTGAACAACTGGCGCGTTTGCAATCGGCAATTGGGGATTTTTCACCGAATCAGTTAGCCTGGCTGTCTGGTTATTTTTGGGGAATGATGAATCAACAGCCAAAGGTTCAGTCCGTGGCTCCAGCGATTCCGGTACAGGAGACGATTACATTAATTTCAGCTTCGCAAACAGGTAATGCCCGTCGTTTAGCTGAACAGCTTCGTGATGATCTGTTGGCAGAGAAACTCAATGTCAATCTGTTCAATGCCGGTGATTATAAATTCAAACAAATTGCTCAAGAGAAAATGCTCATCATTGTCGCTTCTACGCAAGGTGAAGGAGAACCCGCCGAAGAAGCGATTGCATTATATAAATATCTCTATTCTAAAAAGGCACCGAAGCTGAGTGATATTGAGTTTGCTGTTTTTGGTCTGGGTGATACTTCTTATGAAAAATTCTGTCAGGCAGGAAAAGATTTTGATAATCGTTTGAATGAATTGGGGGCTCAACGGCTTCTGGAGCGTGTCGATGGTGATGTGGAATATCAGGAGGTGGCGGCTCAGTGGCGTAAGCGGTTAACTGAAATCCTGAAACAACGTATTCCTGCGCAGACAAATACGGTGATTACTTCTGTACAGAGCGGGTTGGTACATGAAGTTTTTTCAACTTCTTATACTAAACAGGCACCATTGACAGCGGTCTTAGCAACCCGTCAAAAAATAACGGGCCGTGGTTCTGATAAAGATGTTCGCCATATTGAAATTGATCTGGGAGATTCAGGTCTGCGTTATCAACCGGGTGATGCTTTGGGTGTCTGGTTTAAAAATGATCCGGTTCTTGTGGATGAATTGTTGAATTTACTCTGGTTGGAAGGAACAGAACAGGTTGAGGTTAATGGTCAGAAATTACCATTAAGGGAAGCTCTGATCAGCCATATTGAGCTAACCCAAAACACCAGCTTGATTGTAGAAAAATATGCTGTGCTGGCAAAAAATGAAAAATTACTGTCTCTGATTGCCGATAAACAGGCATTACAGCAATACGCTCATAATAAACCGATTGCCGATATGGTAAGAGAGGCTGCTTCTCAGCCAGAAGCTCAACAGTTTATCGATTTACTGAGACCTCTAACGCCAAGGCTTTATTCAATTTCTTCCTCTCAGGTTGAAGTCGAAAATGAAGTTCATATTACAGTCGGTGTTGTTCGTTATGAAATTGATGGCCGGGCTCGCACTGGTGGTGCATCCGGTTATTTGGCAGGTCGCTTACAGGAAGAGGGCGATATTCGTATTTTTATCGAGCATAACGACAATTTCCGCTTGCCTGCCGATCCGCAAACACCGGTCATCATGATTGGGCCGGGAACCGGAATCGCTCCATTCCGGGCATTTATGCAGCAAAGAGATGCAGATGGCGCTGAGGGGGAAAATTGGCTGTTCTTTGGTAATCCACATTTTACGGAAGATTTTCTCTATCAAGTGGAGTGGCAGCGTTATGTCAAAGATGGCCTGTTGACTCGTATTGATCTGGCGTGGTCCCGCGATCAGCAGCATAAAGTTTATGTTCAGGACAAATTGCGTGAACAGGGCCAAGAAGTATGGCGTTGGATAAAGGAAGGGGCACATCTGTATGTATGTGGTGATGCAAACCGCATGGCGAAAGATGTGGAACGTGCATTGCTGGATATTGTTTCTGAGTATGGTGGCATGGATACCGAACAGGCTGATGAATTCTTAAGTGAACTGCGCCTTGAGCGCCGTTATCAGAGGGATGTGTACTAATGAGTGATAAACAATATGGTCCTTTGATTGTCGAAGGTAAACTGGCTGATAGTGAGCGTATGAAGCAGGCAAGTAACTTCCTGCGAGGTACAATCAGTGAAGATTTAACCAATGGCTTAACGGGAGGTTTTGCAGGGGACAATTTCCTGCTGATTCGCTTTCATGGCATGTATCAGCAGGATGATCGTGATATCCGTGCTGAACGGGCAGAGCAAAAACTGGAGCCACGCCATGCGATGATGTTGCGCTGTCGTCTGCCGGGAGGTGTTATTACACCGCAACAATGGTTGGGTATTGACAAGTTTGCTGAAGAGAACACTCTGTATGGCAGTATCCGGTTGACTAACCGTCAGACATTTCAATTTCATGGCATTTTGAAAGGGAATGTCAAACCTGCACATCAATTACTGAATCAGGTTGGTTTGGATTCGCTTGCGACGGCGAATGACGTTAACCGAAATGTGCTTTGTACTTCGAATCCTATTCAATCAGAGCTGCATCAGCAAGCCTACGAATGGGCGAAGAGAATTTCAGAGCATTTGCTGCCACGTACCCGAGCTTATGCTGAACTTTGGCTAGATAAAGAAAAAATCGCAACGACTGATGAAGAGCCGATTCTTGGTGCTACTTATTTGCCTCGTAAATTTAAAACCACAGTTGTTATTCCGCCGCAAAATGATGTTGATCTACATGCCAACGATCTGAACTTTATTGCTATTGCAGAAGGTGGCAAGTTGGTTGGCTTTAACGTGCTGGTGGGTGGCGGTTTGGCAATGACTCACGGTGATAAAAATACATATCCACGTATGGCGAGTGAATTTGGCTATATTCCGCTTGAGCATACATTGGCGATTGCTGAATCTGTGGTGACCACTCAACGTGACTGGGGTAACCGGACTGAGCGTAAAAATGCCAAAACCAAATATACGTTGGAGCGGGTTGGTGTTGACACCTTTAAAGAGGAAGTGGAAAAACGTGCGGGAGTGAAATTTGAAGCAATCCGGCCTTATGAATTTACTGGCCGTGGTGATCAAATTGGCTGGCTGAAAGGAATCGATGATAAATGGCATTTGACGCTGTTTATTGAGAATGGCCGCCTTTTGGACTATCCGGGCAGGCCACTGAAAAGTGGCGTTGCCGAAATTGCAAAAATCCACAAAGGGGATTTTCGCCTGACAGCCAACCAAAACTTAGTTATTGCTGGTATTCCTGAAAGTGAAAAACAACGAATTGAAACTATTGCCCGAGAACATGGGCTGATTAATGATAAAACCACAGTTCAGCGTGAAAACTCAATGGCCTGTGTCTCTTTCCCAACCTGCCCGTTAGCAATGGCTGAAGCTGAACGTTTCTTACCGGAGTTTGTCACTTACGTTGAACAACTGATGAATAAACATGGTATTGGTGATGAACATATTGTCTTGCGGGTGACAGGTTGCCCGAATGGCTGTGGCAGAGCGATGTTGGCGGAAGTGGGGCTGGTGGGTAAGGCGCTTGATCGTTATAACCTTCATCTTGGCGGTAACCGGATCGGCACCCGTATTCCTCGAATGTATAAAGAAAATATCAGTTCTGAAACGATCTTATCCATCATGGATGAACTTATCGGGCGCTGGGCGGCAGGGCGGCAACCAAATGAGGGCTTTGGCGATTTCCTGATCCGTACCGATATTATCAAACCGGTACTGGATTCAGCTCGCGATTTTTATGATTGGCAGGAGGCGGTATGAGCCAACTCAGCTTATTACAATTCGTTGGCGTGGCGGCAGAATCGCAGGAGGCGTCACTGGTTGAAATTAATCAGCGACTTGAAATTATGGATGCTCATCAGCGGGTAAATTGGGCATTAAAGAATTTGCCGGGGGAGTTTGTTCTTTCCTCCAGTTTTGGCATTCAGGCGGCGGTATGTCTTCACTTAGTGACACAAGAATACCCGGATATTCCTGTCATCCTTACCGATACTGGCTATTTATTCCCTGAAACTTATCAATTCATAGATAAATTAACAACGCAGCTGAAATTGAATCTGCAAGTATTCAGTGCTGAATATTCTCCAGCCTGGCAAGAAGCTCGTTATGGAAAATTGTGGGAACAAGGTGTAGAGGGAATAGAACGTTACAATCAGATTAATAAAGTCGAGCCAATGAATCGTGCTTTAAAAAATCTGAATGCGCAAAGCTGGTTTGCTGGTTTACGTCGCCAGCAATCTGAAAGCCGATCAAAATTACCGGTTTTGTCTATACAGCGTGGCGTATTTAAAATCTTGCCGATTATCGACTGGGATAATAGACATGTGCATCAATATCTTACAAAGCATGGGTTGGAATATCATCCATTATGGGAACAGGGTTATCTCTCTGTTGGCGATACCCATACAACCCAAAAATGGGAACCGGGCATGAGTGAAGAACAAACCCGTTTTTTTGGATTAAAGCGAGAATGTGGGTTACATGAAAATTAAAAAGCCGGATATTTCCTGAGTGGGATTGATGTTAAAGCAATACGTAAAGCAACTGACTTGAAATAGCAGGAATTTGCTAAATCTGTTAGCTTTCTTGCAGATTTAGTTGATTAATTTGCACAACCTGCTTTTCCTGCACATCATGGAAATTATTGTATTTATAATGACTTCTTAACAAAAGCTATGATTAAAGTTGCACTTATTGACGACCATGTAGTCGTCCGTTCCGGTTTTGCCCAATTACTAACGCTTGAACATGATCTTGAAATTGCCGGGCAATACGCCAGTGCCAGCGAGGCCTGGTTGGATTTACTCAGAAACTCGATTGATGTGGCGGTGATGGACATCGCTATGCCGGATGAGAGCGGTTTGCACCTGCTCACCCGATTACGGCAAAAACGGCCTGATTTTCGCACCATTATTCTCAGCATTTATGACACCACCGCATTTGTACAAAGCGCATTGGATGCCGGAGCATGCGGTTATCTCACCAAACGATGCGGCCCGGAAGAATTAGTACAGGCAGTACGCTCAGTACATAAAGGCGGTTTTTATCTGTGTGCTGATGCCCTGAAAGCCTTGCGTCAAACACCACAAAAAGTTAAAGCACTGCAAGCCCTGACGCCCAGAGAACGGGAGATATTTGATCTGCTCATCAATGGCATCACGGTTAAAGCTATCGCAGAACAACTTAACCTCAGCCATAAAACCGTTCATGTTCATCGTGCCAATATTCTTGGCAAATTGCAGTGCGAGAGCACGATCGAGCTGGTTCATTATGCCCTGCAACATCAGATTCTGACGGGTAACCCATGAGCGGAGGAGCACGATTTAGCCTGTTATCACTATTTCTATTGATTTTTTATTCGCTGAGTTGGCTTGCTCTGTGGACTATCAGCTTCTACCTGAATGACAATGGGCAACAGGCAGCACTGCTGCTGCCACAAGGGTTACGGCTGGCGCTGCTTGTTCTGCTGGGACGTCGCTACTTGTTAACCCTATTAGCAACCGAGGTTATCATCTTACTATGGCTCGATAGCGAGCAACTTATTACTAACAATATTATTCTGTTATCGCCATTTCTCAGCCTGATACCTACCTTTATGGTACAGCGGATCTGGTGGCGCTATACCTTGTATTGGCAACGGCTCTCTATTTTGCTGGCAGCCGTAGCCGCCAATAGTGTGTTACAGGCGGTCTGTCTGGGATTTTCTCTGACTGCCAGTGCCAGCCATCTGTTTCTTACCTCTTTGACCGGCGGTGTTTTACTATCACCTTTTGTTTATCTGATCTATGAATATCTGCATCAGCAACATTTGAGAAATATGCGGGAACCTGACCATCCGGATCCACAGTTACGTACTTCACTGCTGATGTGGTGCTGTCTGTTCTGCTTGCTGGGGTTGAGCGCTCAGATCTTTATGTCACCGGAAATTGAGAGGCTTTTGGTGATCTTGGTATTTATTCCCAATGTATTTATGGCCTATCGCTATGGCTGGCAAGGTGGCGTATTGGCGGCTTTACTGGGCAGTCTGATGATAACGTCAGCCCGGCAATTCAGTGGCGCTTTTAACGATTTACGCGAATTGGAGATGTTCCTGACCATTCAGGCGCTATTAGGAATAGGGCTTGGAATAGCCATCAGCCGTCAACAGCAACTCGCTGAAAACCTGCAACGCTACCGTGAATTATTGGAGAAGGAGTTAACCGCCCGCCATATTCTGATGCAGAAACTGGTTCACACAGAAGAAGATATTTGCAAAAGTATTGCCCGCGAGCTACATGACGAAATCGGTCAAAATATTACTGCCATCCAAATTCAGGCAACGCTGGTAAAACGCACTACGCCCACCCCAGCAATAGCAATGATCGCAGAGCAAATTAATCATCTTGCCCAACAAATCCATCAATCCACCCGTCAATTACTGCGCCAATTGCGGCCACCGGTTCTGGAAGAGATGCCTTTAGAAAAAGCGCTTCACCATTTAATCAATGAGTTTGCTTTTAAGCAGCAGGGTATTGATTGCCAGTTGAATTATCAACTTCCCCAAAATCCAGCGAATGAAACCGTGGTCTTTACCCTTTATCGCTTGGTTCAGGAGTTACTGAACAATATCAGCAAACATGCCAAAGCGACCCGCATCGATATCACGCTGCGGCAACGCGGGGATGTGCTCGAACTCAGAATCAGTGATAACGGCATTGGTATCACTGAAGATAAAAGGAAAGGCGGATTTGGTCTCCAGGGGATTGAAGAACGCATCCGGGCGTTAGGCGGAGACTGGCAGTTAAACAACGATAACGGCACTCGCATAATTGTTAACCTGCCCACAAATTCTGATGAAAATCAAGCATAACTAAGAATTATTCCTAGTGCCCTAAAACCTTATCCCATTCATTTTCATTAATTTTTCTTTACATTATCTTTTCATGGAGGAGCCGCATATGCAAACCACCAGCCAGGAACAAGTTTCACAACGTTATCGCTACTGGCGCAGCCGTTTGCTGATTTCCATGATTATTGGCTACGCCGCATTTTATCTGACACGAAAAAGCTTCAACTTTGTTATGCCGGTCATGCAGTTGGAACTGGGGCTGGATAAAGGGGATATCGGCTGGATAACCAGTCTGTTTTACCTGGCTTACGGCGGCTCAAAATTTGTTTCCGGTGTATTCCATGATAGCACCGGCTATCGCTGGTTTATGGGTGCCGGATTAGTGATGACTGGCGTGCTGAACATTATTTTCGCTTTTTGTTCATCATTTCCTGCACTACTGATTATCTGGACACTGAACGGTTTCTTTCAGGGTTGGGGATGGCCCCCTTGTGCCAGATTATTGACACACTGGTACTCCCGCAATGAACGGGGTTTCTGGTGGGGATGCTGGAATATCTCCATCAATGTTGTCGGTGTCACTATCCCGATGCTGTCAGCTTTTCTGGCGATGACTTACGGCTGGCAAGCGGCGCTGATGATGCCGGGAATTATCGGTATTTTGCTGGGTATCTGGCTCTGCCATCAGTTATGTGACATACCACAAAGGCAAAATTTACCCAGTGTGGGGCACTGGCGACAGGATCCACTGGAGCTTCGGCACGAGCAGTTATCGCGGCCCATGCCGGTGATGCAGATACTGCGGGACACGATTCTGATTAACAGAACTATCTGGTTATTAGGGCTCTCCTACATTCTGGTCTACCTCATCAGAATGACGATTAATGACTGGGGAAATCTGTGGCTGTCAGAAACACATGGCGCCAATCTGCTCAGTGCCAATGCAACACTCTCGCTGTTTGAGTTGGGTGGTTTGACTGGCGCACTTTTTTCCGGCTGGGGATCTGATTTACTGTTCCGCGGTCAACGCGCCCCGATGATTTTACTGTTTGCTCTGGGGTTGTTTATCTCTGTCACCGCATTGTGGCTAATGCCCATTCATCACTATGCACTGTTGGCAGTCTGTTTTTTCAGTATCGGTTTTTTTGTATTTGGCCCGCAAATGCTGATTGGGCTGGCGGCAACAGAATATTGCCATAAACAAGCCGCCGGAACGGTCACTGGTTATCTGGGATTGTACGCCTATCTGGGCGCTGCAATGGCAGGCTGGCCGCTAAGTCAGGTTGTTGCACACTATGGCTGGTCAGGGATGTTTACCCTGCTCACCATCGCAGCCGCCATGATGGGTTTGCTGTTGATGCCACTGTTAATGGCAGACGTCAGTAAAAGGGAACATATGGCAGGGGGTAGCATTGCTACTTTCCAATGATAAGCAGTTCTGAATACAAAGGACAAAATAATGAAACTGAAACCTCTCTCTACACTTATCGCAGCGGGCCTAGTTGTTGCTGCATTTACCCACAGTGCTCAGGCCGCTGGCCGTTTGATCGTTTATTGCAGTGCGACTAACGCCTTGTGTGAAGCCGAAACCAGAGCATTCGGTGAAAAATATAATGTAAAAACCACTTTTGTCCGTAACGGTTCAGGCAGTACCCTGGCGAAAATTGAAGCGGAAAAACGCAATCCACAAGCTGACGTCTGGTACGGCGGCACGCTGGATCCACACTCTCAGGCGGGTGAGATGGATCTGCTGGCTCCATATAAATCCCCAAATCTTACGCAGATCATGCCGCAATTTCGTGATCCCGCCAAACGTAAGGGCAACTACACTTCTGCGGTTTATGTCGGTATTCTTGGCTATGGCGTCAACACCGAGCGTCTAAAAGAGAAAAAGATCCCTGTCCCAACCTGCTGGAAAGATCTGACCAAACCGATTTATAAAGGTGAAATCCAGATCGCTGATCCTCAAAGTTCGGGCACCGCTTACACCGCACTGGCAACTTTTGTTCAGTTATGGGGCAAAGATCAGGCATTTGATTACCTGAAAAAACTGAACGCCAACATTTCCCAGTACACCAAATCCGGTGTCGCACCCGCACGTAACGCCGCCCGTGGTGAATCCGCCATCGGCATCGGTTTTCTGCATGATTACTCTCTGGAAGTGGAAAACGGCGCACCACTGAAACTTATTGCACCATGTGAAAGCACCGGTTATGAAATCGGCGGCGTCAGTATCATCAAAAATGCCCGCAATATGGACAACGCTAAACTGTTTATTGACTGGGCGCTGTCCAAAGAAGCACAAGAACTGAGCTGGAAGAAAGGTAAAGCCTATCAGATCCTGACCAATACCACGGCAAAAGCGTCTCCTCTGGCACTTAAATTGTCCGATCTAAAGCTTATCAATTACGACATGGATAAATTTGGTGCCAGTGATATGCGTAAGGCACTGATCACCGAATGGGTGACAGATGTGAAGATGGCTAAATAAAGTCTACCAAGGGCGGATAACACCGCCCTTAGAAACTATCCATCGGGCTATCTGGTTTTCCCATACTCATCACGCCACAAGGATAGATTCTTACTGTTGTTGCCTCACGATAATAATAAAAGAGGGAAATTATGTCTTACACTCTTACTTTGCCTACCAGACAGAAGCGGGATGCTGTGTTCTGGTGGATTGCCCTGACATGGCTGGCTTTCGCCCTTTTGCCCTCCTGGAGCCTAAACTACGGCCTTTTCGACTCCACTCAAGATGAAATTTTCACCGCCTATGGTTGGAACGGATTAAACTTTAGCTTACTGTGGTTCCTGCTGCCATCAGCGCTATTACTGCGCCCACTCACACCCACAACCCGCAATCAGCGTCGCCGCCACTATTTTGATGCGGGTTACGCCTTATTATGCGCTTTGTTTGTCATTATCAGTGCGGCCATTATCGGTCGTGGACTGGGCTACTCAACGATTATGCTGTTTATCTCACTGGGCGCAATTATTACCCTCGCCCTGACCCGCCTTGAATGGCTGGGTGGTGACAGTTTTGTTATCGGCTCACTGGTTGCGGTTATTGCCCTGATCGGGATGTTTATCCTTTATCCGAGTATCGCCATCTTTATACCGATGTTTACGGATGATACCGGTCAATTTGCTCCATTTGCCTTTATCTCGATCTTGGGACAGGCACATATTATTCAGGTTATCACTAATTCCATACTGCTCTCGCTGGCAGTGGGTGTGGGCTGTACCTTCTTCGGGCTGGTTCTGGCAATTTATACCTCCAGAATCGCACGCCGTTCCGCCATTATTGGCCGGGTATTCTCTATCTTGCCCATCGTCACTCCACCGTTTGTTGTCGGTTTAGGTGTTACGCTAATGATGGGCCGTTCCGGTTATATTACGGAGTTTATGGCGACCTGGTTTGGCCTCACTAATACCAACTGGTTGTATGGCTTTACCGGTATCTGGTTGGCTCAGGTACTGGCCTTTACACCAATGGCGTTTATGATCCTTGATGGTGCCATCAAAACTATCCATCCTTCACTGGAAGAAGCCGCCTATACTCTGCGCGCCAATCGCTATCAAACTTTCTTCCATGTTTTTATTCCGCTGTTGAAACCGGCACTGGCAAACGCTTTCCTGATCGTGATTGTTCAATCGCTGGCGGATTTCAGTAACCCACTGGTACTGGGCGGTAGCTTTGATGTATTGGCAACCCAGATTTATTTTTACATCACCGGTTCCCAGCTTGATTATCAGGCAGCCAGTACGCTGGGCGCTTCGCTTCTGGTTTTTTCTCTGCTGATATTCTGCGTTCAGTATATGTGGATTGGTAAACGTTCCTATGTCACGGTTTCCGGTAAATCCTATCGTGGTGATGTACAGCCGCTGCCGACTTCGCTGGTTTGGGGTGTCTGTGCTATTTTGTTTATCTGGGTTGTGTTCAACATTCTGTTGTACGGCAGCATTTTCTACGGCAGTTTCACCGTAAACTGGGGAGTGGATTACACACTGACACTGGACAACTTTATCAAGCTGTTTGGTCAGGGAATACATGATGGCGCATGGCCTTCATTACTGGATACCCTGCTCTACGCTGGTATCGCCGCCCCCATCACCGCTATCCTTGGTCTGCTTATCGCTTATATCGTTGTACGTCAGGAATTTCGTGGAAAGAAAACGATAGAATTTACCACCATGCTGTGCTTTGCCGTACCGGGTACCGTGGCTGGGGTTTCCTACATTCTGGCCTTCAATGATTCACCTTTCTACCTCACCGGCACTGCGGCTATCGTGATTATCTCTATGACCATGCGAAACGTACCGGTAGGTATCCGCGCAGGAATTGCCGGCCTTGGGCAGATTGATAAATCACTGGATGAAGCTTCGTTGAGCCTGCGCGCCGGATCGATGAGAACCCTTTTCCACATTCTGTTGCCATTACTACGCCCGGCAATCCTGTCTGCTCTGATTTACAGCTTCGTTCGCGCCATTACCACCGTCAGCGCTATTGTATTTCTGGTGACGCCAGATACTCGCGTGGCGACTGCCTATATTCTGAACCGGGTGGAAGATGGTGAATACGGCGTCGCTATCGCTTACGGCTCTATCCTGATTGTGGTCATGCTGGCCATTATTTTCCTATTTGACTATTTAATTGGCGAAGCGCGGGTTTCCCGTTCTAAAGCCAAAAATGCACAGTAATCACGGAGTGACGACATGGCACAACAACATTTTGTCGAACTGAAAAAGGTAACCAAACGGTTCGGTAGCAACACCGTGATCGATAATCTGAATTTATCTATCCCACAAGGACATATGGTCACGCTGTTAGGACCATCCGGTTGTGGTAAAACCACCGTATTGCGTCTGGTTGCCGGGCTGGAAAAACCCAGCGAAGGTAAAATTTTCATTGATGGTAGAGATGTTACAGATTGTTCCATTCAGCAGCGGGATATCTGTATGGTATTCCAATCCTACGCCCTGTTCCCACATATGTCGTTGGGAGAAAACATTGGTTATGGACTGAAAATGTTGGGGCAACCTAAAGCAGAGATACGCGCGCGGGTTAAAGAAGCATTGGAACTGGTAGACTTGACTGGTTTTGCAGATCGTTATGTCGATCAAATCTCCGGTGGTCAACAGCAACGTGTTGCACTTGCTCGCGCTCTGATCCTTAAGCCGAAAGTCCTGCTTTTTGATGAGCCGCTCAGTAACCTTGATGCTAATCTGCGCCGCAGCATGCGCGAAAAGATCCGCGAATTACAGCAACAATTCAATATCACCTCGTTATATGTTACTCACGATCAGAGTGAAGCATTTGCGGTTTCCGATACCGTATTGGTAATGAATAAAGGCAAAATTATGCAAATTGGCGCACCACAAACGCTCTATCGCCAGCCTGCATCTGAATTTATGGCGAGCTTTATGGGAGATGCCAATATCTTCCCTGCTATTCTGGGTGCTGATTATGTAGAAATTTTCCACTATCGCCTGCCGCGACCAGAAAACTTTACCACCCACCGTCAATCGGTAACGGTAGGTGTCAGGCCGGAAGCCATCACTTTGAGCCGTCACGGAAATGCCAGCCAACGCTGTACTATTAGCTATGTGGCTTATATGGGACCACAATATGAAGTCACTGTGAACTGGCAAGAGCAAACTCTGCTGCTACAGATTAACGCTACCCAATTACAGCCCAATGTTGGCGATAACTACTATCTGGAAATTCATCCAGTTGGGATGTTTATTTTGGAAGAGCAAAGCAAAGGTTAATTTGATTTAAAAAAATCCTGGCTTTCAAATCAGGAGGCCGCCAAACGGCGGCCTGTGCAGTGATAGCAAGTACCTAATGAATTATTCTAAGCTGATTGATGAGTCATCATAGAGATTTCGAGTTTCACACTTAAAAAAATAATTATGATTAAAAAATCGCACTTTTTGCTAAAGACATTAATTTTTACTTTAAATTTAACCTGTTACATATAAGACAGTAAATAATTTAGGAATTTTTAGTCATTAAATCTATTATTAAAATTAAGTTATTATAAATCAATATGATAAATGCGATAAAAACATATTGAACTCCATTCGAACCACCTGGTTCAACAACCCTTTTTATTCTTTCAGCGTAAATAGGGATACTTTGCATAAGAATAATCATAAATTATATGAAATCTATGCAAAATATCCGCCTCGTGAAATTCGCCAATTAATACTGAGTTATTAAATGGCTTATCAGAAACAACTAGAGCTCAGAATCTCTATACGCCTGATTAATTATGGCTTTTGCCATCCATTTAGTGATTTCAATAACTTTCTCGTCATCCATATTCCAAATATCTTTCATTACCAGAAAGACTTCAGAGCCATAAATTAGGGAAAAAGAACGAATGACATTTTCCAAAGTTTCCGGTGGAAAATGCCCTTTTAGTGGTTCAACAACCATTGCAAGGATCTCCTTACGATGCCCGCGTACCAGTTTCTTTTCCTGCTTATCCGCAGATAAATCGCGCCCATGAGCCCATTGCTGTAAAGAAACCAACAGAGCCGCCCGCAATGCACCTTCATGTTGAAACATTCGGGGATAGGCAAAATCCAACAGCTCAATAATCCGCTCTTCGGTTTTTTTGCTGGAAGGCTGCCAGGTGAGAATTGGCCCAAGGCTGGCACCAACAATTGCGTCAATTAAATCGCTTTGGGTCGGAAAATAGCGGTATGCCGTTGCTCTGGAAACACCAGCATACTGCGCTAATTCGGAAACCGAAGGTATCGCGCTCTGCTCAAAAAGTTCCAGTGCAGCGTTTATCAACAATGCATACGTTTTTTTCCGGGTTCCGGTAAAGTGAGGTTTACTATTCGAATCCATCATTGCCACAACTCTTTCACAATAAAAATCTCTAGATAAAGCTTATGGTTAAAATTCTTTTTCGCTATCGTCACTCTACTTAACTATCTACAAAACACCCAAATTGATTCAGCTTATTTATGGGTAAAATGAGATGACAGTCCCAATTTGGTAATATAATAGTGATACTAGAGTCTCATCTTGTCTATAATCTGTCCATGAATGTTGTCAGCACCGGGGAAGTATTCATAATTATAATGAAAAAAAGCCAAGGCTGTGTTTATATCGCCACTATTTTTGATACCAAGAGCGCAGAAATCTTCTACGTCAGGGATCTGATAGAACAAGCTGGCCTTGCCGTTCGTACTGTGGATTTAACTACTCAATCTGGCCCGCTCGAAAGAGGTGCGGACATCACTGCATTAACAGTAGCAGAGCATCATCCACAAGGCAAAGATGCCGTTTTCTGTGGTGATAGGGGGAAAGCAATATCCGCAATGTCAGTCGCTTTTAGTCTTTTTTTATCAAGACAAACTGATGTTTTAGCGATTTTGGGTTTGGGGGGCTCCTGCGGGACAGCACTGATCACACCCGCGATGCAATCTTTGCCTGTAGGTATACCAAAACTGATGGTTTCTACTATGGCCTCCGGTGATGTTTCAGGTTATGTCGGTGTCAGTGATATCGCCATGCTCTATTCAGTCACTGATGTGTCCGGCCTTAATCGTATCTCCCGTCAGGTATTGAAAAATGCGGCTAACCAAATTGCAGGTGCAGTTTATTTCTACCAAGAGAACAATGTTGAAGATAAGCCAGCTATTGGTCTGACAATGTTTGGTGTCACAACACCGTGCATACAATTACTGACCAAAGAACTGGAGCAACAGTATGACTGTCTGGTTTTCCATGCAACCGGCAGCGGTGGCAAAACAATGGAAAAACTGGCCGAAAGCCGCCTGCTGAATAGCCTGTTGGATATCACCACAACCGAAGTCTGTGATTATCTGTTTGGTGGTGCCTTGGCCTGTGATGCAGACCGTTTGGGGGCGATAGCCCGCACACAAACACCTTATATTGGCTCTTGCGGTGCATTAGATATGGTGAATTTCGGGCATCTGAATACTATCCCGGAACGCTACAAATACCGTCAATTTTATCGCCATAATTCTCAGGTAACATTAATGCGCACCATACCTGAAGAAAACCGCCAAATGGGGATTTGGATTGCTGAAAAGCTTAATCGGTGCGAAGGAAAAGTAAAATTTATTATTCCTGAAGGCGGTTTTTCCGCTCTGGACATTGAAGGTGGCCCCTTCTGGGATCCTGATGCGACTCAGGCCTTTATCAACGCTTTTGAGTCTACATTTATAGAAACGGAAAACAGGCAACTCATTAAAAGCCCTCATCACGTGAATTCACCTGAATTCTGCCAACAGGTGATGAGCGAATATCAGCAGATGATGATGGCTGTAAGTTGTGACTCAACACGAACAACCACTGAAGCAGGAGCAAATGTTAATGGGCCTGATCACCAGCAATAATACGGGTTCAGAAGTAGTATTGACACTGAAAGATTGTATACAACTAATTAATGACTAGGTAAAAAGTTGTCAAAACAGGGCGTTCTGATGCTATTGTTCTATTACAACCTCTTACGATATATCTGTCGGAATGTTGTACTAAATAGAACAGTCAGGGTGCTTGTGTTCTAAAGGGAAGCCATAAGAACTTCCTGTTAATAACCTTGCTATAAGATATTGGGAGTTAACAAACTAAATTAAAACATAAATACACCTGCTTTGTTTTCTTCCTTTTCGGAGCTTATCTCCGTCAACACCAGGCTCCTGCGGCACCCACCGCAGGAGTTTTTTTATGAATAAACGGGCAGCAGATTAAAACTTGATAAGATATGGGCAGTGACATTCAATACACCAAACAGCAAAATCAAGCCGATCAGCGCATTGCCGCCCCAAACCCGGTAGGCCGGGCTACCAAACCGTTTACGGGATGCTCTGGCAAGTAAAGCCGGAACGATAGCAGCCCACACTGTCGCAGCCAGGCCAGCAAAACCAATCGCATAAATAAAACCATTCGGGTAAATCATTCCACCAACCATTGGTGGAAGAAACGTCACCAGTGCAGTTTTAAAACGCCCCAGTTTGCTATCATCAAATTTGAACAAGTCGGCCAAGTAATCGAACAGCCCCAGCGTGACACCAAGAAATGAGCTGGCAACAGCAAAGTTAGAAAAAAGGGTCAGCAATAAATTCAGTGTTGCACTATTTAAGCCTCCACTTAATGACTGGACCAGAACATCAATATTTCCCCCTTGTTCCGTAATTTTAATAAAACCTGACCGGGGAATATTTCCCATTGTTCCAATCAACCAAACCAGATAAAGAACTAACGCCATTGATGTCCCAATAAGCAGACATTTTTTTATTTTTTGTGGCTCTTTTCCATAATATTTCATCAGGCTAGGAACATTGCCATGATATCCAAAAGAAGCCAGGCAGAAAGGTAAGGTTGCTAATACATAAGGCCAATAAGTTGGATTAATTTCAGCGGTATTAAATAAAACAGCAGATTCAACGTTATAAATTAAGCCGCCAAAAGTCATAAAGAAAGTTAATATTTTTGCACCAAGAATAATAGAGGTTATCCGGCTGACCGCCTTCGTACTTAACCAGACAATAAACGCAACGGCAAAAGCAAACAAAAACCCGGCAAGTTGCGGCGAAAAATCTATCGACATTTCCTGCATGACATGCTGAATAATCGATCCACTGGCAGAAATATAAGCATAAGTTAGTATATATAAAACAAAAGCAATCGTAATACCATTGATGATATTCCAGCCGTTACCTAAAAGATCTTTTGT
Organism: Photorhabdus tasmaniensis; assembly: GCF_011189505.1. Lineage (GTDB taxonomy): Bacteria > Pseudomonadota > Gammaproteobacteria > Enterobacterales > Enterobacteriaceae > Photorhabdus > Photorhabdus tasmaniensis. Next base: position 20,456 of record NZ_PUJU01000043.1, on the reverse strand, counting down.
TATAGTCCCGAAACTTGAGCCAATCCGATAATTAAGATTGGCCTCCAATATCATTAACCCTGAGTGCAACATGCAAAACCAGGTAAAAACCAAAGCAGCGATTGACCAGTAAAACCATGCTCCTGACATTACAACGGGTAAGGAAAACATGCCTGCGCCAATAATCGTTCCGCCAATGATCATTGCGCCGCCAAGTAAAGATGGAGACGATTTTTTTATCGGCAAAGTAGCCATATGTGTGACCCTAGCGTGACTTTATAATGGATAAAACAAAATTTGGGATGCTTTTAAATAGAAGCACCCCTATTCTTATTATTTAATTGGTTTTAATCTTGCAACAAAATGCCGTAATACTGAAGGCTCATAAGTAAACGTTAACCCTTTAATTTGAGAGGCTCTCTCTTTCAGAGAAATAAAGGCTTCGGCAATATAGTCCATATGATCATTGGTATATACCCGACGAGGAATAGTTAATCGCAGAAGTTCCATTGGTGATTCTTTTTGCTTTCCTGTCTTTGGATCACGCCCTAACAATAAAGAACCAATTTCGACACTCCTTATTCCCGCATCCAGATACAATTCATTATTCAGGGCATGTGCAGGAAATTGCTCTCCTGGAATATGTGGCAATAATAATTTAGCATCAACAAAGACAGCATGACCACCGGTTGGATATTGAATAGGAATGCCTGCATCCATTAATCTTTTCCCTAAATAAGCTACCTGATTAATACGATATGCCAGATAATCTTCATTCATACCTTCTTCAAGGCCAATTGCCAGCGCTGCCATATCGCGACCGGCAAGACCGCCGTAAGTGACAAACCCTTCCATTGGCACGCAACGGACACGCACTTCATTAAACAGATCTTCGTCATCACGGAAACAGCAAAGACCACCGATATTGACCATCGGATCTTTTTTAGCTGACATGGTTAGCATATCACCATATTGATACATCTCCCTGACGATCTCTTTGACTGATTTATTTTCATAGCCTTTTTCTCTTTGCTTAATAAACCAGGCATTTTCACAAAAGCGGGCGGAATCAATCACCACAGGGATATCGTATTGCTTTGCAATCTCATACACAGACTTCATATTAGCGATAGAAACAGGTTGACCACCAGAACTATTACAAGTCACGGTTGTGATAATGGCCACAATATTATCAGCCCCCTGTTCTGCAATCGTTTTTTTCAGTTCATCAATATCAAAATCGCCTTTCCAATCGTAATAGGTGGTCGTATCAAAGGCTTTTGGCGTAACAACGTTAATTGCTTTTGCGCCATTTAATTCCACATGAGCCGCGGTGGTATCAAAATGAAAATTAGAGATAAAGACCGGATGGGTTGCACCACCTTGCGCTTTTTTACGAGCAATTAATGTCGGAAATAAGATTTGTTCTGCACCGCGCCCTTGATGGGTTGGAATAGTGTATTGATAACCAATCAGCTCGTTAACTTTATCACACAGATGATAATAGTTACGGGAACCCGCATAAGCCTCATCACCCATCATCATTCCCGCCCACTGGCGATCACTCATTGCACCGGTACCGGAATCTGTCAGCAAATCAATATAAACAGCATCACTTGGTAACAGGAATGGATTATATCCAGCCTCTTCTAACGCTTTTTCACGTTCCGCACGCGTCGTCATACGGATATTTTCTACCATTTTAATACGGAAAGGCTCTGGAATACGTTTCATGAATATTTTATCCAATAATTGTTTATACTGCGTAATTCAGGAAAAATCCTGAAAAACACACAGAAATACGCCACAATAAATGCAATGATTAAAAATAAAGATTTAATTAGAGATACAACCAGAGGAATTAATTAGGGAAATAGTTAGAAATACGGTGATCGACATTAAACCATGCCTGTATATTACAAGAATAAATAAAATGATAATGTAAAAATATAGAAATCATAAAATGAACTTATCCCCCAGTTAAAACTGCTCAATAAGATATAGATAATATTTAAATTATCCGTGACCAATCACGCAAAAAACAAAAATCATAAAAAATAGAAAATTATATATACTCAAGTAAATCGATTATATACCTAAGAAAAAACAGTTAATAAACATCGTATAAGAACCAATGAAAAAATATAACAACACAATTAAATCAAATCAATAAAAAAACATATTAAAATAATAAGAATATTTTAATAAAAATCATGCAGAGATCAAAGAAACCTCATCCTTCAAGTCAGGTAAGGAAATAAAACATCTTTCTTCCTAATGATTAATTTCTGCATTTCCTGTATGGCAATTACTACAAAAAACAGAGCTGTTCATAGAGTGAAAAATACTTATACAATAGGAAAAATATCGCAGAGCTAAAGAGTAACGTATGAACCAACATAAACCTTATTGGAATCGTATGGTCCCTGAACTGACCGTCACTGATTTTTCTCGATCTCTCGATCTCTGGATTTCTATCAAAGAATCCTCGGTTTCCAGTTACTTATTCGCCGTGATACCCCAGATTTCGCCTATCTAGAATTGGGCGAAGCACAGCTAATGCTTGAAGTACTACATGATGATGGTTGGAATACTGCCTCACTAAATTATCCTTTGGGAAGAGGTGTAAATTTTCAAATCGAAGTTGATGATTTAACTCCTCTACTTAACAACTTAAAAGCTAATGGCATAACACTATACCGAGAAGTTAAAGACAATCATTACCGTGTTGGTGAAGTACTTGCCTGCCAAAGGGAATGCCTGGTGCAAGATCCCGATGGCTATCTGCTACGTTTCAGCCAATTCATAGAGAACATAATGACATATTGAATGGTATATTCTTTGATTCCCGACAGTTCCTTCACTTTTTTTACACTTAAATGCTATTATGACTCTGGAAGAGATAAACAATATACCAATAAACACATTGCTTGTTATTGATTAATTATATTCAAGTTTAATAAATAATTTTAATTACTTACATCTAGAACCAACTAATTTAGATTATTTTCATTAGCTTAAATAGGACACCTTAGCGTTTAATTTATTTATAAAAATCCGCCCTTATTAAAGGGCGGAATAGAAATAACAGAAATAGAATTCTGTATAGCACTATAACTGTGCCATCTGAAAATCAATTAATTCTAGCCTCGATTAATTATTCATTCTCAAATATAACAGGGGTTGAGTGATCAGGAGTTGAATTATTAGGACCGTCAGAACCGATAAGACATGTCGTAGTGTGGGATGAAAAAATGACACATTTTATTGCACATATGGGGAAATGTGGCTTTAATATACAAGCATATATAGATGCAGAAAAAGTAGAAAAAAAAGTCAACATCAAAATAGTCATTATTAATCGACGCTGTAATCTATTTATCATCATATCACCTCGTTAAATGGTATATTTTTATTTCCATATATTTTACTCCTGAAACTAATTATAGAACAAGATTTAACCAAATAAATTCTTTTATCTTTTCGTTGATGAAGCGTTTAAGTTTTAATGAAATAATAAAATTATTTAGATAAATTAAACTTTAAATATTGCCAAAACACAAAAATATAGACATTATTTTGGAATTTTATCCAAACATAAAAACACAACCCTTAATTGCACTAATTTTTATATTAATATTAATTATATGATAAAATTACCAAAACAATTAAACAGAACATATAAAATTTTCCACTTCCTGCTGTTATCAGACAACAATTTGCTTGATACAGTTACGAAATTATTCACGAATCGGTCTGGTATCATAGATTGGTAATCAGACACCATAACCAATATTCAGATACAGACAAATTGAAAAATAGCATTCACCTTTTTATTCTTATCCTCTCTCTGTTAACAAATGAATAAACCATGTACAATACATGAATATTTTCTGAGTACGCGGCATCTCAAGAAACTATTTATTTTACCTTTTTTCAATAAGCAGGTTTTTCAAATGCATCAAACTGATGTTACTGAGCGTTCGCTCTTTTCGCTAAGTTGGCCGATTTTTATTGATATTCTCCTCCATCTGGCCACTTTATTAATTAACACCTATATGGTGAGCCATGTTTCTACTTCTTACCTGGCTGCTATGGCAGTAGGTAATCAGGTCTTTGACCTGTTTATCACTATTTTCAGCTTTATCAGTGTCGGTTGCAGTGTTGTTATTGCGCAATACATTGGTGCCGGCAAACGGGATAAGGCCAGTCAGGCGATCCATATTTCTATTGCATTCAACTTTTTACTTGGGCTTAGTTGTGCACTGATTACCATCTTCTTCGGCTATAAGATCTTGCATATTATGAATATGCCAGAACACCTGATGGAAGATGGTTTCAGCTATCTGCACATTCTGGGGATCTGCCTGATCCCGGAAGCCATTTCGATTATCCTGGCAACTTGTTTACGAGTTTATGGAAAATCCAAGCCGGCGATGTATGTTACGCTGATTGCTAACTTGTTGACGGTGCTGGGTAATATGATAGTCCTGTATGGTTTCTTCGGATTGCCTCAATATGGTCTGGAAGGTGTTGCCTGGTCTACCGTCTTTGGCCGGATTGTTGCCGTTATCCTGTTATTCTGTCTGCTAAGTTATGGCCTGCGGATTAAATTTAAACTGACAGGTTTCCTGCTCTGGTCAAAAAGTATATTGGGCAAAATTTTACATATCGGTTTACCCGCAGCGGGCGAAAATATGGTGTGGGTCCTGCAATATATGGCCGCCATAGCATTCATTGGATTGATGGGTGAAATTCCACTGGCAGCACAAACACTCTATTTCCAGCTATCACTATTTGTCATGTTGTTTGGTATTGCCACCAGCATTGGTAACGAAATTATGGTTGGTCATCTGGTCGGTGCCAAACGGTTTGAAGATGCTTATATTCGTGGCTTTAATAGTCTGAAAATTGGCTGTATCGTGACCGTGGGTGTTGTCACCGCCTTCTGGCTGTTCAGGGTACCGATTCTGCATTTCTTGACGCAAGATGAATCCATCATAAAACTGTTGTTGCCACTATTCTTGCTGTCTGTTTTTCTGGAGCCAGTCCGTACCGCCAATATCATTATGGTGAACGCATTGCGTGCTTCCGGTGATGCCCGTTTCCCGCTATATACTGCGATGTTCTTTATGTGGTGTGTTGCTATTCCAATAGGGTATTTCCTTGGCATCAAGATGGAAATGGGGATCTTAGGTATTTGGATCGGTTTCTTCTGTGATGAATGGCTGCGTGGATTCGTTAATACTTGGCGTTGGAAATCTAAAAAATGGCAAACAAAGCGATTAGATCTTTAATCAACAGATTGTGGATGATTGAAATATTTGCCTAATCTCAACACTGAGGTTCCCTTCATCGGGAGCCCCAGTGTTGTATCCTTCCCAATTGGGGATCTTATCATTCCATTACCCTCTATATAGAAGACACCTTATATTCGACTTGAATAAATAGTGATTTCCGTCGTACAGACGGTTGCGGCCTGAGAAGTGGGAAGCCTGGCCGTTTACGGCGGGGAGCAGTCTCAAGGTTATAAGTATACGTTTTAAAATAATTTTCTCGTATCGTATGGTTTTATAAATTACCACTGTCTCAACGATGGTTAAGTTGCGAAGAAATTTTAAAAATAGTAAAAAGATAAGCATAATAATGCGCAGGATGTTTACCTGCCCATTATTACCATTCGCTCTAATCAGAGATTAATGCTTTTCTTTACCATAATGCTCAGAATGGGGACCATAAAGTAAACCGCGACTACCGCCAGCTGTCAGTAAGCGATGACTTGTAATACCCGCAATCTCATGACCTTTATCGGTAATGGTATTCGCGATTTGTGAAATGACCGCAGACACCAAGATTCCAATAAGGCTACTATTCGAGTTATTTTGATTTTCCGTCGATGAGGCAACTGCCCGACCATTCCACAGTTGTTTACCACTGCGCAGATCCACTAGTTTAGCGGAAGCCGTTACACGGGTATCGCTGTTGATAACCTGATACTGCGTGCCGTACTCTTCAATATCCAGATAGAGCGCGGAATCTGCACCAAAAATATCATGCAGTTTTTTATAACTGATATTCTGAATATCCTGCCCCACGGTCACGCCATTTTGCTGAAATGTCTCTTCCACGACCGCAACCGGAAAAACATAATAACCCGATTCTGCCAATGGATAAGTCACTTGAGAAATCAGGCTGTGACCTGCTTTTACTTCCAAAGATTTATTCACTGCCGGCAAAACCAGAATGGATTTTGGTTTGCTCTCTTTAAATGCAGTGTAGTCATAAGGCGTAGTCTTGGCACACCCTGTCAGCACAAGCGCAGCTAATAAACTTAACGCCACGAGAATACGATTCATTGCATAGTTCCTTTATTTTTACTTAATAAAAAGTCCATAAATGGCGCTGATTCAGGAAACAGTTTTTTCTCTGCTTCAAACTGATGGAACGCTTCTGAAATACGACCCGTTTTGCTATACAGCAAACCCATCTGTGCATGCAATCCAGGCGGTACCGGTTTATCTTTCGCTTTCGCTTTTTCAATCACTTTCTGCAAAGCCTGTAACTGCTCTTCAAACCCCATCTTATCCTGTTGATAATACTGATAAACGGTAGGTTGGTACTGATCCCATTCATAAATCGTTTTTGGCTGAGTCGCACAACCCGCCAGGGCCATAGCTGCCAGCAATAAGCCCGCTTTTTTCATTAATACCATGAGAATATATCCCTATATTGCTTAGTTAGAAGGTTTCCATGCACCCGTTTCAATATTTTCAACCAGGCTGTTTACCGCTTCACGAATTGCCAGATCCAGCACTTTGCCATTCAGCGTGGAATCATAGCTGGCAGTGCCACCAAAACCGATAATTTCACGGTTGGATAATTTATATTCACCTGCACCTGCCACGGAGAAAACCACTTCGGACGTTTCCACATTCACCACATTCAACATGACTTTAGAATAAGCCACTTGTGATTTACCGCGTCCCAACAGGCCCCATAACTGATGATCGCCGACTTCTTTACGGCCAAATTCAGTCACATCACCGGTAATGACGTAGCTCGCACCTTTCAGCTTCTGTGATTTACCTTGTAAACCCGCTTCTGCTCTCAGCTCTGCCATATTGGTGCGTTCCAGAACGGTAAAGCGTCCGGTCTGCTGTAAATGGGTGATTAAAATTGTTTTAGATTGATTACCGAGACGATCAACGCCGTCAGAGAAAATCCCGTTTTGATAACTGGAACGGTTTTCAAACTTACCGATAGCAATTGGACTACGAATACCTTGATATACCGTGTTATAAGAATTTACTTTTTGCACCTGGACGGTATTGGAAGATTCGGTTGCACACCCTGATAATATTGCCGAAGCCAAACAAATTGAAGATAAAACCAACTTACTCTGCATAAAACCTATTCCTACAAAAAATGATTAGTGTATCCACCTAAAATACAAAAATAGGCAGATGACGCATTCCATTAAAGATTTATTTACATCAAAAATTATTATGAATAAGCCCAGGCTGTGTGACCAGCATTTTATGCTAAAACAATAAAAAACCATTTGTTGTATCACATTTTTATGATTAATTTTTATTCCCCTAGAGAATAAAGTCACATTAACTTAAATTATAATTTAAATGTTTCATTAATATTTATACTGTTAATGAAATTACTGGAACTTAAATATCAAAAGCATCTCGTTATTGATGTTTAAATATCGTTCAAAATAATCAATTAATTAAGTTAAATAAGTAAAATAGACGTATTTCTGTATATAGCAAACAGAATGGAGAAAAACATGAATATTGTTGATCGTTTTATTTCTTATACCAAAATCAATACCACCACCAATAGCAAGCAAGGAGCGGCAGGTATTATGCCCTCCTCTGAAGGCCAGAGAGTATTAGCCAAAAAATTAGGGAACGAGCTAAAACAACTGGGATTACAGGATATTCTTGTGCGAGATACCGCAATTGTCACGGCAACTCTGCCCGCTAATGTGGACTATTTCGTTCCGACGATCGCATTTTTTGGTCATCTTGATACCAGCGCCGAGCTGATCAATGAGACTAAGGCTCAAGTCTTACCTTATAACGGCGGCGATCTATGCCTGAACAACGCGCTCAATATTTACCTGCGCCAAAGTGAATTCCCTGAGTTAAAAAACTACATTGGTGACGATATTATTGTTACTGACGGCACCAGCTTGTTAGGGGCGGATAATAAAGCCGCTCTGGCCGCCATTGTGAACATGTTGCAATACTTCCGGCAAAATCCTGATGTTAAACATGGCACAATAAAAGTGGGTTTTGTCCCTGATGAAGAACAAGGGCTGCTGGGAGCGAAAGCTTTTGATGTCAATGCATTTGGTGCCGATTTTGCCTATGCCCTTGATTGCGGAGGGATTGGTGAACTGGTTTATGAGAATTGGAATGCTGGTGATGTAGAAATTATCTTCACCGGACAACCGGCACACCCAATGTCCGCTAAAGGCAAACTGAAAAACTCCCTGTTGATGGCACACAAATACATTGCCATGTTGCCAGGTGGTGAGGCCCCTGAATATACCGAAGGCCGGGAAGGTTATTATTGGGTAAAACAGATACAAGGAAACAACGCCCGTACTGTGCTGAAACTGGATGTTCGTGATTTTACTCAAGCGGGTTATGAATATCGGATGACGTTCCTGAAAAATCTGTCAGATAGCTGTACCGCCCTGTGGGGAGAAGGCAGTGTACAATTCAAGATGACAGCTCGTTACACCAATGTTTACAACAGTCTGCAAGGGGAAAACCGTTATCCAATTGATATCGCTATTGCCGCTTATGAAAAATGCGATATTACCCCGCGCCCGATTCCCATGCGCGGTGGCTATGATGGTGCCGTTCTTTCCCAGAAAGGTTTACCTTGCCCGAATCTCTTTACTGGCGCACATAATTTCCATTCAATTTATGAATATTTGCCGGTGAAATCCCTGTATGCGGCTAGTGAAGTTGTGAAAACGATAGTGGAATTAACGACAGCCCGGTTTGCTCCAGGAGCGGATATATGATGCCAATCCCCTCGATATTGACAGAATAATTTACCGGGCGATAAACATCGGACAGCTCGTCTGGTTAAACTGCCCAAGTTTTTGGGGCAGTTCACCATGGCCGGGAGCAAGTGCTACCCGGCTATTTCCTGCATGGATTGCTTCACAAATTCCGCAAATGGCTTCGCGTTCTTTCCTACCGAAGCCGATTCCAGCGCCGAGAGATACTGCGTTCTATTTTTAAGCTTAATCACCGTCCAGGGGTATCCACCAATTACCAGCAAGAAGTTCATTAAAAATCTGGCAGTGCGGCCATTACCATCAGGGAACGGGTGAATGTAACCCAGGAACAGATGACCTAAGATGGCCTTTACTGCAAAATATTCCTCATTAGCGATCAGCTCTTTTAGTACTTCCATACAATCCATTAGCTGCTCGCTGGCTGGCGGTACATGCATTGAAGTACGGATATAGATCGGCCCTTTTCGGAATCCCGCCAAATCCAGTCTGTTAATAATTCCGGCATCCACACAGGGGTTAAACAATGCGGTGAACCAGTCAGTCAGGCCAACATCGACCAGATAACGGATGTCCAAGCTCTCCCTATCCTCATACGCTTCACGCAGCAACTCTTTGACCTTATTGAAAGCATCGTAATAACCTCTGGCAGCCAGTGCGTCCTTCTGCTCCTTATCCCTTTGGATGGTATCCGGCGACCAGTCACCATTAGATAAGTGCTCGATTAACTCCGGCGTAACCTTGTAACCTTCGATAGATAGCGAGTTGTAGGCATCGCTCACGTAGAGACTGCTCATCATCGCGTGAGTCTCTTCGATTGCGCGCCCAAAGAAGTCAAAAGGAGGTAGGAAACCGTCAAACACCTCGATCACGTCCTGTCTCATCTTCTGCCACAGGATCCGCACACGAACTGCGCTTGGGGATTCTCCCCGACCAGCACCTACAATTATCGGAGCATGGTCAAACGGGTTAACCCGCTTAACGCCTTCAAAACCAGCTCCCTCCATGATGGTTTGTAGTTTCCGGCTTTCAGCTTTCATCTTTAATTGTTCGTAGGCGCCAATTAATCTGTTTCCCGATGCAAGGTTCTTGGTTGTCAGCAACGCCTCTGAAAGCAAACTCAGATCAGCATTCTGGAGCGCCAATTGAATATTTAAGGGATTAGCTCTAAAGGTTTGTGGGCCAGTTTCAACTAACGCACTTTCCAATGAATGAGCATTAATACCATTCACCTTGGCAGTCTTACAGGGAATTCTTCCCTTGATGATCACCATGCTCATGTTATTCGGCAGGTTAAGCGTGCGTGGTGTCGTATCTGTGGTGTAGACGATCACTTGGTTTGATAAAGCGTTGTTTGCCGTATGCAAGTCGAGAGAGGCTTCTGGACTCAACCAATAATCATCCCCGAAGATACTTTCAATGTACTGCCCTACAAACGACCAAATAGACTCATACCAAAGCACTGAGTCGCCAGTTTGCTCAGTCGTGAGGTCTGCATCCAGGAGATACCATCCCCTGATAATTTGCTTAAGATAGCCTTTCTTGACGAGAAAAGTGCGTTGCTTATCAGTGATTAATCTGGAGTTGAGCACATTGCCCACCGCCGCATTACTCGCCGCCTTCAGTGCTTCTGCTAACCTTTCGTTTCCCGTTTTTGCCATATTCTTTCCCCACCAGATGCTTAATAATTAGCTGTTATGAAAATGCAAAATTAGTTTTTACGCTATTACGTTTATAGCTTTTATGATCTTATATTTCTAGCTTTTACGATCTTGCATTTCTCGCTGTTGCGCTAAGATCTAGTAAACAAAGGGGGGGAAGGTTGGCGTACGCTGGAACACGAGCTTCTGACTTAAATATATCGCAATCTTGTCACTAATGATTTCATAACATAACAATAAAACAATATTAATATTATTTATCATTTTGCAACCATTTTATCCATATTTAGCAACATAATACGCTTTATGATACTATGGATAATGATAACCTCAGGTAGTTTATAACTCATCAATGCAGTGGGTTCTCCGCGATACCCAGGAGTGTTTTGAATGAAAAACGGGGCGGGCTATGAAAGCAATTTCGCCTGATTCGTCAAGGTGTTATTGCATAAAAAATAAAGCAATGTCGTCATTCAAAAAATAAGGAGAAGACCGATGCAGGTCAGCAGAAGAGCTTTCTTCAAGATCTGCGCGGGTGGTATGGCGGGAACAACAGTCGCCGCGCTGGGATTTGCTCCCGCCGTGGCGCTGGCTGAAACCCGTCAGTACAAACTACTGCGCTCACGTGAAATTCGTAATAACTGCACTTATTGTTCCGTTGGCTGTGGCATTCTGATGTACAGCCTGGGTGATGGTGCGAAAAACGCCAAAGAAAGCATTTTTCATATCGAAGGCGATCCGGATCATCCGGTCAGCCGGGGTTCTCTGTGCCCGAAAGGCGCTGGGGTGCTCGATTATATTCGCAGTAAAAACCGTCTCCAATACCCCGAGTACCGCGCTCCGGGTTCTGATCAATGGCAACGTATCCGTTGGGATCAAGCGATCGAACGCATTGCCCGTCTGATGAAAGATGACCGTGACGCCAACTTTGTTGAGAAGAATGAACACAATGTCACCGTCAACCGCTGGTTGACAACGGGTATGCTCTGCTCATCTGCTGCCAGTAATGAAACTGGTATTCTCGATCAGAAATTCACCCGCGCTTTGGGCATGATCGCCATTGATTGTCAGGCGCGCCTTTGCCACGGCCCGACGGTCTCTGCCCTAGGGCCAACGTTTGGCCGCGGTGCCATGACCAACAACTGGGTCGATATCAAAAACGCTAATGTTGTCCTGATCATGGGCGGAAACGCCGCTGAAGCGCATCCGGTAGGTTTTAAATGGGTGATTGAAGCTAAAATCAAAAACAATGCGCAAGTGATTGTGGTCGATCCGCGTTTCAATCGCAGTGCCGCCGTCGCTGATTTTTACGCGCCGATCCGTGCTGGCTCAGATACTGCATTCTTACTGGGTGTGATCCGCTATTTGATGCTTAACAACAAAATCCAGTCTGAGTATGTTAAGGCTTACACCAATGCGGGTTTGATTGTTCGTGAAGATTATCGGTTTACAGACGGTTTATTTAGCGGTTTTGATCAAGCCACCAAAAGCTATGACCGATCTTCATGGCATTACGAAACCGATGAACAGGGTTATGCCAAACGGGATGACACCTTGTCTCATCCACGCTGTGTATGGAACTTGCTGAAAAATCACGTTGAACGTTATACCCCGGAACAGGTTTCCAACCTGTGTGGGACTTCAAAAGCGGATTTCCTCTATATCTGTTCTCAACTGGCAAGTACCTCGGTCACCAACCGCACTGCAACCATTCTTTATGCATTGGGTTGGACTCACCACACCGGTGGTGCTCAGATTATTCGTGCCGCCGCAATGGTTCAGTTACTGTTAGGTAACGTGGGAATGCCGGGCGGTGGTGTTAACGCATTGCGCGGTCACTCCAATATTCAGGGCTACAGTGACCTTGGTTTATTGTCGCTTAACCTGCCCGGTTATCTGCCGCTGCCGAGTGAAAAACAGGAGAACTTGGCAACCTATCTGGCGCAAACCACACCGAAAACCCTGGTACCAAATCAGGTTAATTACTGGAAAAACACACCAAACTTCTTCATTAGCTTGTTAAAAGGTTTCTGGGGCGAACACGCCACAGCAGAAAATGACTGGGGTTACGACTGGCTGCCTAAATGGGATAAAAGCTACGATATTCTGGCTCAGGCTGAATTAATGACTCAAGGCAAAATGAACGGCTACATTGTTCAGGGTTTTAATCCGCTGGCGGCATTCCCGGATAAAAATAAATCCAGCAGAGCACTATCAAAACTAAAATATCTGGTGGTAATCGATCCTCTGGTGACAGAATCATCTAACTTCTGGCAGCACCACGGTGAGATGAATGATGTCAATCCGGCGGATATTCAAACCGAAGTTTTCCGCCTGCCCTCTTCCTGTTTTGCCGAGGAGAATGGATCCATTGCCAACTCCGGTCGCTGGCTGCAATGGCACTGGGCGGGCGCTCATCCACCGGGAGAAGCGTTACACGACGGTAAAATTCTTGGCAAGCTGCTGATGCGTCTGCGTGAACTCTACCGTGAAGAAGGTGGCGCTTATGCTGATCCTATTATGAATCTGTCGTGGGATTACCAAAATCCTGAAGATCCGACACCGGAAGAGATTGCCCGTGAAGCTAACGGTAAAGCATTAGCGGATATTAAAGACGAAAACGGCAATATCATACTGAAAAAAGGTCAGCAACTTTCCGGGTTCTCTCAACTGAAAGATGATGGTTCCACCTCCAGTTTCTGTTGGGTCTACACCGGTTGTTGGACCGAACAAGGTAACCAGATGGCCCGCCGTGATAACTCAGATCCATCCGGTTTGGGCTGTACTCCGGGCTGGGCGTGGGCATGGCCGCAAAACCGTCGGGTGCTCTACAACCGCGCATCGGTTGATCCACAGGGCAAACCGTGGGATCCGAACCGCGAGCTGATCAAATGGGATGGCAACAAATGGCGTGGCTTTGATGTTGTTGATTACAGCAACGCTGCGCCGGGAACCCATGTCGGACCGTTTATCATGCAACCAGAAGGCGTCGCCCGCCTGTTTTCCATTGATAAAATGGCTGACGGGCCATTCCCTGAACATTATGAGCCGATCGAATCCCCTATCGGTACCAATCCACTCCACCCGAATGTGGTCTCTAACCCGGTTGCCCGCATCTTTCATGCCGATGCTGCTTATATGGGAGAAGCGAATGAATTCCCTTATGTCGCAACGACTTATTCCATTACCGAACTGTTCCGTCACTGGACAAAACACGCGCAGCTTAATGCTGTGGTTCAGCCCGAACAATTTATTGAAATCGGTGAAAAACTGGCGGCAGAAAAAGGCATTATTCAGGGTGATGAAGTCAAAGTGTCTTCTAAACGCGGTTTTATCAAAGCCAAAGCAGTTGTCACCAAACGAATTCAGCAACTGACCATTAACGGCAAGCAAGTTGAAACCATTGGTATCCCTTGCCATTGGGGTTTTGCTGGGGCAACCCAGAAAGGTTTTTTGGCAAATACGCTCACCCCTTCCGTGGGTGATGCCAACGCACATACACCAGAATACAAAGCGTTTCTGGTCAATGTGGAAAAGGTCTAACAGGAGCGAATTATGGCAATGCAATCTCAAGACATTATTCGTAAATCCGCCACTCATTCCTTTACCCCGGCACCTCGTGTGCGTGATCATCAGGAAGAAGTGGCAAAACTGATCGATGTTACCACCTGTATTGGCTGTAAAGCCTGTCAGGTAGCCTGTTCAGAATGGAACGATATCCGTGACGAAGTGGGTTTTAACGTCGGTGTTTATGATAATCCAACCGATCTGACCGCTAAATCATGGACCGTGATGCGGTTCTCCGAAGTGGAAGAACACGGCAAACTGGAGTGGCTTATCCGCAAAGATGGCTGTATGCACTGTGCTGATCCGGGCTGCCTGAAAGCATGTCCGTCAGAAGGGGCGATTATCCAGTATGCGAACGGCATTGTGGACTTCCAGTCAGAGCACTGCATCGGCTGTGGTTATTGTATCGCGGGTTGCCCGTTCAACGTGCCGCGGATCAATAAAGAGGACAACCGGGCATATAAATGTACCCTGTGTGTTGACCGTGTTGGTGTCGGCCAGGAGCCTGCTTGCGTGAAAACCTGTCCGACCGGGGCAATCCATTTTGGCACCAAAGAAGATATGAAAAATCTGGCGTCTGAGCGGGTCACTGAACTGCAAGGCCGTGGTTATCAGAACGCGGGGTTATACGATCCCGCAGGTGTTGGCGGCACGCATGTTATGTACGTCTTGCATCACGCGGATAAACCGCAGCTTTATCACGGCTTGCCGGATAATCCGACCATCAGCCCAACTGTAACTTTCTGGAAAGGTATCTGGAAACCACTGGCAGCGGTAGGTTTCGCCGCAACATTTGCCGCCAGCCTCTTCCACTATGTCGGCATTGGTCCAAACCGCACCAGTGAAGAAGACGAAGAACATGCCCGTCAGGATGACGAAACACCGGCAAAATCAGCTAATCGGGAGGAACTGTGATGAAAAAGCAGGATACGATTCTCCGCCACTCACCGATTGAGCGGGTGAATCACTGGTCAGTAGTGCTCTGTTTTCTGTTTACTGCTATCAGTGGGTTGGGGTTCTTCTTCCCCTCTTTTAACTGGTTAATGAATATTTTCGGCACACCGCAGTTAGCACGGATACTGCATCCGTTTATCGGCTCAATGATGTTTTTGTTGTTTATCTTTATGTTTTTCAGATATTTCAAACATAACTTTATCGACAAAGAAGACATTGTCTGGCTGAAAAACATCCATAAAGTGCTGAGAAATGAGGAAGCTGGCGATATCGGCCAATATAACCTGGGTCAAAAAGGCATTTACTGGTCTATCAGCGGCTGCCTGATCTTACTGGCTATCAGCGGCGTGATCATCTGGCGTCCCTATTTTGCCGATTTCTTCTCTATTCCGCTGATCCGGCTTGCGCTTTTGGTGCACTCTCTGGCCGGCGTTGGCCTAATCCTGCTGATTATGATACATGCCTATGCCGCATTTTGGGTGAAAGGCTCTATCCGATCGATGGTGGAAGGCTGGGTAACTCGCGGCTGGGCGAAGAAACATCATCCTCGCTGGTATAGAGAAATTCGTCAAAAAGAGCAGCAGGAAGAGAAAAACTCTTAGCCTATTTTCTTGCTGAATTTACCTGAACCATGCCATGTGAATAACTGACAGAGATATTCCTGCATGGTTCTTTATTATTTGCAATAATACCCGATATTGGCAGTGAAATATTTTGATATTTTATATTTAATTGATATAAATCATTATCTTATTCGGTCATTCCTGTTTAAACTACCTAATGTGAAAGCCATTTACAATTATTTTTATAATTGTGGGCTTTTTACTCAGTTTTCTTCTTTTCTCTGTTTATAACAGAATAAAAAGAAATTAAAATTAGTTAATTACAATACTTCACTATGATCTATCAATTTATGTCATTAAAAAGTAATTTCTATTTTTCACTTATACCTGATCGATTATTCTATAACATGAAAATGTTCTCCCGTTACCTTCTTACTGGCGAATCAATCTGCATAGTGAAATACACTGACTATAATACGAACCTCAAAAATTAGGATTGTTGCATTATCATGCAGCATCTTTTCCCTATAACACTGACATTCTTAACGGAAATAATAAGCGAGAGCCATTATGGAAACGGCAAAAAACAACCATATTATGGTCGCAGATTCTCCTGCGGCAAAACGGGCAAACATGACTGAAAGTGAATGGCGGGAGGCTATCAAGTTCAACAATCTTGATGCTGGCTGGGTCATCATGAGTATCGGCATGGCAATCGGTGCCGGTATTGTCTTCCTGCCGGTTCAGGTTGGTTTAATGGGATTGTGGGTTTTCCTGCTATCCTCGGTGATTGGTTATCCGGCGATGTACCTGTTCCAACGTCTGTTTATCAACACGCTGGCAGAATCCCCCGAATGTAAAGATTATCCCAGTATTATCAGCGGCTATCTCGGAAAAAATTGGGGAATTTTGCTGGGTACACTCTATTTTGTTATGCTGGTCATTTGGATGTTTGTTTACTCAACAGCCATCACCAATGACAGTGCTTCCTATCTGCAAACTTTCGGTGTCACTGACGGCCTACTCTCTGACAATCCTCTCTACGGACTGGTACTGATTTGTATTCTGGTTGCGCTTTCATCCTGTGGTGAACGGCTCCTGTTCAAATTATCCAGCTTTATGGTGTTGTCCAAACTGCTTGTCGTCGCGGTACTTGGTTTATCCATGATAGGCATGTGGCACTTATATAATATCGGCGCACTGCCACCAGCCGGAACGCTGATAAAACAGGCGATCATTACACTGCCATTTACCCTGACTTCCATTCTGTTTATTCAAACCTTAAGCCCAATGGTTATCTCTTACCGCCATCACGAGAAAAATCGTGAAGTTGCCCGCTATAAAGCATTAAGAGCAATGAATATTGCCTTTGGCGTCCTGTTCTGTACGGTCTTCTTCTATGCAGTTTCATTCACCTTGGCAATGGGACATGATGAAGCGGTTCAAGCTTATGAACAAAATATCTCTGCTCTGGCAATTGCGGCAAAATTCTTCCCCGGTGGCTGGGTAACGGTTATCAGTGTCTTGCTGAATATCTTTGCGGTGATGACCGCCTTCTTTGGCGTTTATCTTGGCTTCCGTGAAGCAACCCAAGGCATAGTGATGAATATTCTGGCGCGGATCATGCCAGCAGAAAAAATCAATAAAAACTGGGTACAAAAAGGCATCATGGTTTTCGCTATTCTGCTGGCTTGGGGAGCGATTATTCTGAATGCACCAGTACTGAGTTTTACTTCAATCTGTAGCCCCATATTCGGTATGGTCGGTTGCCTAATCCCGGCTTATTTGGTCTACAAAGTGCCAACGTTGCACAAATATAAAGGAATATCGCTAATCTTGATTATCTTTACCGGATTCCTATTGTGTATCTCACCATTGTTGGCATTTTCTTGAATTAAAAAAATATTCATTGAATTGAACGCAGTCTGTTACCAGACTGCGTTTATTAGTCGAATTCGCCCAATATTAAAAACGATTAAAGAAATAGGCTTTGATTTTAATATCATTGGAATATATTTTATCCTCTGGTTTTAAACCTGAAAAATCAAATAAAGGAAAAGACATTAAAGCTTTTGGTTTTTATATCAAGATCGGATTTAACTCAGTAAATGCGAGTTTTTAGCGGGGGATTTAATGGCATTTAAGCGAAAATGATTAACCGTTAAAAGAGAGTTGAAAAGAAATTCACATATAAAAGAATATTATCCGAAAGGAATAGGTATTAAAGCGTTTTATCGACGGTTGTTTTACGGATAAAACTCTAAAAGTAATGTAATAAAAAAGGGATAAAACGGTTAATGTGGCAGGATTTAAGTCCTGAAAAAGGCGGGTAAAACAGCGTTGGTAAAGATAAAAAGTGGAGAGGTTTAGGGGTGTTAAACGTAAAGCATGATATTTTATGATGATTAAATGTAATAAAAATCCCGTGTTAAAAGGGGTGAAAACAAGGATTAAAATTTTACACACGATTTATTTTACATTTACCTAACCTGACATGATTATTTAAAAATGCAAGTGAAAAGGCATTAAAGCTTTTGGCTTTTTTATCAAGGTCGGATTTAACTCGGTAAATGCGAGTTTTTAGCGGGGGATTTAATGGTATTTAATCGTAAATGATTAACCGTTAAAAGAGAGTTGAAAAGAAATTCACATATAAAAGAATATTATCCGAACGGAATAAATATTAAAGCGTTTTATCGACGGTTATTTTACGGATAAAACCCTAAAAACCATGCAATAAAAAAGGGATAAAACGGTTAATGTGGCAGGATTTAAGTGCTGAAAAAGACGGGTAAAACAGCGTTGGTAAAGATAAAAAGTGGAGAGGTTTAAGGTTTGTTAAACGTAAAATATGATATTTTATGGTGATTAAATGTAATAAAAACCCCGTATTAAAAGGAGTGAAAACAAGGATTAAAATTTTATGCGCGATTTATTTTACATTTACCTAACCTGTCATGAGTATTTAAAAATGCAAGTGAAAAGGTATTAAAGCTTTTGGCTTTTTTATCAAGGTCGGATTTAACTTGGTAAATGCAACTTTTCAGCTGCGGATTTAATGACATTTAAATGAAAATCATTAACTATTAATAGAAAGTTGAAAAGAAATCCACATATAAAAGAATATTATCCGAAAGGAATAGGTATTAAAGCATTTTATCAACGGTTATTTTACGGGTAAAACTCTAAAAACCATGCAATAAAAAAGGGATAAAACGGTTAATGTGGCAGGATTTAAACTCTAAAAAAGGCGGATAAAACAGCGTTGGTAAAGATAAAAAATGGAGAGGTTTAAGGTTTGTTAAACGTAAAATATGATATTTCATGATGATTAAATGTAATAAAAATCCCGTGTTAAAAGGGTGAAAACAAGGATTAAAATTTTACACGCGATTTATTTTACATTTACCTAACCTGACATGATTATTTAAAAATGCAAGTGAAAAGGCATTAAAGCTTTTGGCTTTTGTATCAAGGTCGGATTTAACTCGGTAAATGCGAGTTTTTAGCGGGGGATTTAATGGCATTTAATCGGAAATAATTAACCGTTAAAAGAGAGTTGAAAAGAAATCCACATATAAAAGAATATTATCCGAACGGAACAGGTATTAAAGCGTTTTATCAGCGGTTGTTTTACAGATAAAACCCTAAAAACAATGCAATAAAAAAGGGATAAAACGGTTAATGTGGCAGGATTTAAGTGCTGAAAAAGATTAAATGTAAGGCGGATTCGACTAATAAAAAGCTCATATTAAAAGGGGTGAAAAAAAGGATTAAAATTTTATGCGCGATTTATTTTACATTTACCTAACCTGTCATGATTATTTTAAAATGCAAGTGAAAAGGTATTAAAGCTTTTGGCTTTTTTATCAAGGTCGGATTTAACTCGGTAAATGCGAGTTTTTAGCTGCGGATTTAATGGTATTTAAACGGAAATTATTAACCGTTAAAAGAGAGTTGAAAAGAAATCCACATATAAAAGAATGTTATCCGAACGGAATAAATATTAAAGCGTTTTATCGATGGTTATTTTACGGATAAAACTCTAAAAGTAATGTAATAAAAAAGGGATAAAACGGTTAATGTGACAGGATTTAAGTGCTGGAAAAGATTAAATGCAAGGCGGATTCGACTAATAAAAATCCCATATTAAAAGTGGTGAAAACAAGGGTTAAAATTTTATGCGCGATTTATTTTACATTTACCTAACCTGTCATGATTATTTAAAAATGCAAGTGAAAAGGTATTAAAGCTTTTGGCTTTTGTATCAAGGTCGGATTTAACTTGGTAAATACAACTTTTCAGCTGCGGATTTAATGGTATTTAATCGGAAATGATTAATCGTTAAAAGAGAGTTGAAAAGAAATCCACATATAAAAGGATATTATCCGAACGGAATAAATATTAAAGCGTTTTATCGACGGTTATTTTACGGATAAAACCCTAAAAATAATGCAATAAAAAAGGGATAAAACGGTTAATGTGGCAGGATTTAAGTTCTGAAAAATGCGGCTAAAACAGCGTTGGTAAAGATAAAAAGTGGAGGTATTTAGGGCTTGTTAAACGTAAAACATGATAGCGGATGATGATTAAACTTAATAAAAAGCAGGCGTTAAAAGGGGTAAAAAAACGGTTAAAACTTTATACCGATTAAAATCATCAGTTAAAAAAATGACGTTTAAT
>NZ_PUJU01000042.1 GCF_011189505.1 Photorhabdus tasmaniensis | reverse complement strand
GTCCGCCGTTGAATTTACCGGCGGAAAAGACCCGTACCACATTCAGAACCAAAACCCACAAAGGAAATGGCTTTAACGAATTGCGTTTTGAGGATGAAAACGGCAGCGAGGAAGTGTTTATTCATGCACAACGGGATATGAATACGCAGGTTCTCCGGGATAAAACCACGCAAATAAACCATGACCAGAAAACAGACGTTGAGCATAACCGCACGGTGATAATTAAACACGATGATGACGAAGCTGTGCAGGGCTTCCAGACGCTGGCAGTTAGCAAAAATCAAACGGTGACCATTAAAGGCCAGCAAGCCATTTCAATTGGTAAAAGCCATCAATTGAACGTTGCCGATAATCAGCAAATTACCGTGGGTAAACATATCACTGTGCACTCTGAAAGCGGACAAATCACTATTGGGAACGCTGGCGGCCAGATAGTGATTGACCCGATGGGGAATATTCGTATCGAAGGGGTCAGTATCACCATGACTGACCATCTCACCGGGAAGAAATCCGCCGATGCGCTGTTTGACTATTCTGCCCGCTATACCCTGCTCAGTGAGCAGAGCGGTAAGCCGCTGGTGAATACTCTCTATACCATCACCAACAACAGCGGTCAGATTACCTTTGGTAAAACCGATGCGCTGGGCAGAACCGTCACCATACAAAGTGAGGAAGAAGAAAATCTGCAACTGGATTCACCAGAAGCCCCGCCGAAACCGAAGCAAACCTTATACCGGTTCAGTGGTAACACACCGGTAGAATATGTGATGGAGTTTAAGGAGAAATAAGTATGGCAATATCTAACAAAGGCAAGATGTGTCCAGCCGTGACCTCAATTAATTGCACGATGGAAATAGGGGTTTTTCCCGCTGATGAAGATCCCTGCTATCTGGCGGAAAAAGCCGAATATGCCCAGCGGCTGCCAGCAATGATTATCACTAAACTGGGGGCGATTCGCTTTCTTAAACAGATTGTCATGAGCGGATTAATCAAAGTTGAAGAGTATAAGCACGATTTCCTGTGGCCTTATAAAGCAGAAGTGGTGTTTGCTATCAGAGGGAAAAAGGACGCTCCTCTGCCTATGCTGGCGACCAGTCAAATCTCTAAGCAGCGTTATGGTGATAATTTACCGCAATCCAGTAATCCGTTTGCCCGGCCTTCTGCTGTTGATGCGGAGAAATTTGGGGTTGTTGGTATCCGCCGTCCCGATATTATTCTGGTTAAAGATGAGGCTCTCCGCTGGCCGGGCAGAAATGCCACCTACTTCGATGGTTCTGTACACCCTGATAACCTAAAAATGTTGATTGAAGTAAAATTTCCGGGGGATGAGCTCTCTGATGGACAGGAAAAAGATTATATCCAGATTGCTACCCGTGATCGTTTCGGTGTGATGCGTGTTATCGATAACCGCACCGAGGAACAAAAACAGTATGATGAAGCGTGGCGAAAACATTACCAACCCGGTTCACAACACTATAAAAATCCAATACCGCTAGCTCCCCTACCGCCCGGTTCACCTTCTGATGATGCCCCCACACCACCCGAAGAGGGCGTGCCGGGGACTATCCCTCAACCCTTGACAAAAAACCTGCCGCTTGTCAGTACCTCTTCCTGGTCTTTTTTTCCCAGCTATGAAGACTGGGTTATCCTCGGACAGGAGGTGGCTAGCTTGACAGAACAAGGGATAGATTATATCCGTAACAGTACCCGTGAACTCCTTGCCCAGTTTGGCGTATGGCTTAGTGAAGCCGGCAAGTGGGTATGTGAAGAGATTATTGACCCGATAACCCATCAGGTCAGCTACGCTTTTTCCTGGGTCAGTGAACAAACGGGAAAAATCGTGACCTGGACTGAGAGTGAGATAAAAGCCCAATGGCAGACCGTGCAACAGGGTTCGGATATCACCTTGGAAGAGCTAAAAAGTATTAGCTGGATGCAAATATTGAAAAAAGTGGGTGAAGGCATTCTGGAAGTCGTGGTAATTATTGCCGGTGTTGCCGTTGTTATCCTCGTCACCCTTGCTGTCGCTGCTGCGCTGATTGCACTGGTGGAAATTTTAGCCGCTGCTGCTGCGGTCAGCGCCGCCGCGTTAGCTGCCGTCCTGGCAATATTGGCGAGTGTGACATTTGCCACCGCCTCATAATTCACGGAGAAAATGATGGAAACATTAGATTACTTTGCCCAGTTGAGATCACAGCTGCCCTCTTTCCTTTTTATCAATGGTGATGAATTGACCGTTTCCCGCCTGGGACTCTCAATTACCCTGTTTTTTAAACAGGGCTACACCCAGGAGAAAAAGCAACACATTCTGGCCTGTTATCGCCGCTTTCGCGAAGAGTTTGGCACTCAGCTGCGTTTTCATCGTCATGAGCTGAAGGGGTTAAGAAAATATTCACCCGAAAATATTGCAAAGGTGGAAGAAAGTATTCTTAATCAGAAAAAGAATCAGCTCTCTAGCTGGGTAGTCAGTGATGCTAAAAATCTCTATGAAGCTCCTCACTATCTGATGCGCTACATGGATTCCCGAGAAATTGATGGTGACGATAGTAGCTCTTACCTAAGCCTGACACTGCCCTGGGATTATCTGAAAGAGCAAAATGGCATGGTTCGTTTTATAACCTGGCTGGACTTTCTTTGCAAACAACTTGAACCTGACTGGGGAGACTGTGGTTATTGTCTGGTCTTGCCCAGAGATTATCATGATTATTTTCCCTTAGAGTACCAATTGACCCTGCGCTACCCCACCCTGCAAGTCAACTCTACGGTTCATACCACACTGGATGATTATGCCGATTCTATACGGAGCATGAACTGGATCACCCTGCTGTCCAGACGGTTTGTCGCACGATTGGGCGGGGAAATCTGGATACGTAAAACACTGGCACGCTACCCGGATGTGGTGATTAGCCCTTACTCCAATGGTCTGATGATCCGCGCAGGCAAATACCCGGATCTGACACCACTACCGGGCAGTGTCCCGGCGAGTTATTTTGCCATTAACCAACTGATACGCCCGATACGTTTTGTGCCGGGAGAAGGTGATTCCCTGCACTTTCACGGCGCGGGTCATTTTAATGATATTTCCACACAAGCTTGGTATGCCCGCTATGACCGTGGCCCTCTGCATATAACACCGATTAGAGGCGGCGAACCCGCCCTGGTCAGCGGGATCTGGCGAACCGATAGCTTGCCGGGCGAGCAGTACTTTTTTGCTCAGGGGGCTACAGCCTTCGATACTCAGGGCGCAGCATCGGGCACAACCGTATGGCATCTGATACGGGAAGCGGCGAATATGTGGGAATAACGGATTATCCACCGCCTCATCATGAAAGGAGAGAAGATGGAAACTTTGGATTATTTTTCCCAGTTAAGATCACAACTGGCTGCGTTTACTTTCCTCAATGGCGATGGGCTGACTGTTTCCCGTCTGGGTATCTCGATAACCCTGTTTTTTAAACAGGGTTACACTCAGGAGAAAAAGCAACGCATTCTGGCCTGTTATTGCCGCTTTCGCGAAGAGTTCAGCACTCACCTGCGTTTTCACCGTCATGCATTGAAAGGGCTAAAAAAATATTCACCAGAAAATATTGCTAAAGTGGAAGAAGGTATTCTTAATCAGAAAAAGAATCAGCCCTCTAGTTGGGTAGTCAGTGACGCCAAAAATCTCTATGAAGCTCCCCGCTATCTGATGCGTTATCTAGATTCCGACGAGGACGATGGTGATGACAGTAGCTCTTACCTAAGCCTGACACTTCCTTGGGATTATCTAAAAGAACAAGAGGGTATGGCTCGCTTTATGGCCTGGCTGGACTTTCTGTGTGAACAGCTTGAGCCTGACAGTGGGGACTGTGGTTACTGTCTGGTCCTGCCCAGAGATTACCATGATTACTTTCCCTTGGAGTACCAGTTAGCACAGCGCTATCCTTCCCTGCAAGTGAACTCCGCAGTGCACACAGCTAAATTACAGTATGAACATTCCATCCGGGGCATTAACTGGATCACCCTGCTGTCCAAACGCTTTGTTAACCGACTGGGTGGGGAACATTGGATACGCAAGACGCTGGCTCGTTATTCGGATGTGGTGATTAGCTCTTACCCCAATGGTCTGATGATCCGGGCCGGTCAATACCCGGATCTAACACCACTACCGGGCAATGTCCCGACGAGTTATTTTGCCATTAACCAGCTGATACGCCCGATACGGGTTATTCCTCGTGAAGGCCATTCTCTGCATTTTTATGGTGAAGGACATTTTAATTCAACTTCCACGCTGGCCTGGTATGCCCGCTATGACTGTGGCCCTCTGCATGTCACCCCGGTGAGAGCCGGCGAACCGATGCTTGTCAGCGGATTCTGGCGAACTGACAGCCAGCCTGACAAACAATATTTCTTTGTTCAGGGCGCAACTGCCTTTGATATTCAGGGAGCAGAACCGGGCACAACCGTATGGCATCTGATCCGGGAAGCAGAAAATAGAGAGGAGTCAATATAATGCGAAGTGTAGTAGAAGGAAGACAAATTATCCTTAACGGTGATACCACGACAACCGGAGGAAACGTTTTAAATGGTTCCGATTTAGTCAACCAACAACTGGAGGTTGCCCGTAAAGGTGACCCGGTATTTTGTCCCGCCTGTAAACAAACCGGTGCTATTGCGGAAGGTTCTAACTTGTTCAATATACAGGGAATACCTGTTGCACTGGCGGGACACCTTGTTAATTGTGGTTGCCCGACCGGAGCCTGTCGATTAAAGGTACGGTCATAAAGATCAAACTCCAAAGCCATTAATTAAAATACCCACAAAACACAAGGCAGGCTTTAAGTTGTTATTAAACGTCATTTTTTTAACTGATGATTTTAATCGGTATAAAGTTTTAACCGTTTTTTTACCCCTTTTAACGCCTGCTTTTTATTAAGTTTAATCATCATCCGCTATCATGTTTTACGTTTAACAAACCCTAAATACCTCCACTTTTTATCTTTACCAACGCTGTTTTAGCCGCATTTTTCAGAACTTAAATCCTGCCACATTAACCGTTTTATCCCTTTTTTATTGCATTGTTTTTAAGGTTTTATCCGTAAAACAACCGTCGATAAAACGCTTTAATACCTATTCCGTTCGGATAATATTCTTTTATATGCAGATTTCTTTTCAACTCTCTTTTAACGGTTAATCATTTACGATTAAATACCATTAAATCCGCAGATAAAAAGTTGCATTTACCGAGTTAAATCCGATCTTGATAAAAAAACCAAAAGCTTTAATACCTTTTCACTTGCATTTTTAAATACTCATGACAGGTTAGGTAAATGTAAAATAAATCGCGCATAAAATTTCAATCCTCGTTTTCACCCCTTTTAATACGGGATTTTTATTACATTTAATCACCATAAAATATCATTTTTTACATTTAACAACCCCTAAACACCTCCACTTTTTATCTTTACCAACGCTGTTTTACCCGTCTTTTTCAGCACTTAAATCCTGCCACATTAACCGTTTTATCCCTTTTTTATTGCATTGTTTTTAAGGTTTTATCCGTAAAATAACCGTTGATAAAACGCTTTAATATCTGTTCCTTTCGGATAATATTCTTTTATATGTGAATTTCTTTTCAACTCTCTTTTAACGGTTAATCATTTCCGATTAAATACCATTAAATCCGCAGCTAAAAACTCGCATTTACCGAGTTAAATCCGACCTTGATAAAAAAGCCAAAAGCTTTAATACCTTTTCACTTGCATTTTTAAATACTCATGGCAGGTTAGGTAAATGTAAAATAAATCGCGCATAAAATTTTAATCCTCGTTTTCACCCCTTTTAATACGGGATTTTTTTCAGAGTTTAAATCCTGCCACATTAACCGTTTTATCCCTTTTTTATTACATTACTTTTAGAGTTTTATCCGTAAAACAACCATCGATAAAACGCTTTAATACCTATTCCTTTCGGATAATATTCTTTTATATGTGGATTTCTTTTCAACTCTCTTTTAACGGTTAATCATTTTCGCTTAAATGCCATTAAATCCCCCGCTAAAAACTCGCATTTACCGAGTTAAATCCGATCTTGATAAAAAAGCCAAAAGCTTTAATACCTTTTCTTTTTCTTTTTCTTTTTCCTTTATTTGATTTTTCAGGTTTAAAACCAGAGGGTAACATATATTACAATGATATTAAAATCAAAGCCTATTCCTTTAATCGTTTTTAATATTGCTAAACGTTTTTATTCTTTCCTCTCTATTAATCCGGTTAATCTAAAAGCTTCCCGGCTTTTTAACGATTATTTTTCATTTTTCGTAAACTTCTTTCAGTCATGCAAAATCTTTTATTTTAATGATTTTTTTTAATGTTATTAATCCTGTTAAATGTTTTGATAAAATCTCATATTCTTCGTTAACACGGTCATTTTGCCACTTGGTTAAAAAGTCGTATTTTATCAGTAAGTTAAAGGGGCGTTTAAACGCCCCTTCAAAGATACTGATGTCATTAAACCGGTTTTAAGTTTCCTGTAATCCCAGTTTTTTCTCCAGATAGTGGATATTGGTGCCACCATTCTGGAAGTTTTCATCATTCATAATTGTCTGTTGAAGCTCGACATTCGTCTTGATGCCATCAATAATCAATTCTGCCAACGCGTTTTTCATACGGGCAATGGCGTTATCACGATTTTCACCGTAAGTAATCAGCTTACCAATCATTGAATCATAGTAAGGTGGTACGGTGTAGCCAGCATAAATATGCGATTCCCAACGTACACCAAATCCACCTGGCGAGTGGAAGCGGGTAATTTTACCTGGGCTTGGCAGGAACGAATTCGGATCTTCGGCGTTGATACGACACTCAATAGCATGACCACGAATAACAACATCTTTCTGTTTAATTGAAAGTGGCATACCGGCGGCAATCCGCAATTGTTCTTTAATCAGATCAACACCGGTAATCATTTCTGTCACTGGATGTTCGACCTGAATACGGGTGTTCATCTCAATGAAATAGAATTCGCCATTTTCATACAGGAATTCGAAAGTACCGGCACCACGATAGCTAATTTCGATACATGCGTTAGCACAACGTTCACCAATACTGCGACGCATTTCTGGCGTGATACCGGGTGCAGGGGCTTCTTCGACAACTTTCTGGTGACGGCGTTGCATAGAGCAATCACGTTCAGCCAGATAAATGGCTTGACCTTGACCGTCGGCCAATACCTGGATCTCAATATGACGTGGATTCTCAAGGAATTTTTCCATATAAACCATATCGTTATTGAAAGCGGCTTTTGCTTCCGCACGGGTCATATTGATTGATTGTTCCAGATCTTTATCACTGCGGACGACGCGCATACCGCGACCGCCACCGCCACCGGATGCCTTGATGATGACAGGATAGCCGATGCGTTTAGCAATGGTTTTGTTTTTCTCTGTGTCATCAGACAATGAGCCATCAGAGCCAGGTACACAAGGAACGCCAGCTTTTTTCATCGCATTGATAGCAGAAACCTTATCACCCATCAGGCGGATCGTTTCTGCTTTTGGGCCGATAAAAATAAAGCCAGAACGTTCAACCTGTTCAGCAAAATCTGCATTTTCGGACAGAAAACCGTAGCCAGGGTGAATGGCGACTGCGCCAGCAATTTCTGCCGCAGAAATAATCGCAGGGATATTAAGATAACTTTTTGCAGAAGTTGCCGGGCCAATACAGATTGTTTCGTCTGCCAACAGGACGTGTTTTAAGTCACGATCCGCAGAGGAATGTACCGCAACGGTTTTGATCCCCAACTCTTTACAAGCTCGCAGGATACGCAGGGCAATTTCACCACGGTTAGCAATTACAATTTTATCAAGCATGGGAGCGCCTCGTTATTCGATGACGACCAATGGCTCGTCAAATTCAACGGCGTGACCGTTTTCCACAAGAATCGCTTTAACCACACCGGCTTTGTCGGCTTCGATTTGGTTCATCATTTTCATTGATTCAACGATGCAGAGGGTATCACCTACATTGACACGTTGGCCGATCTCGATAAACGGTTTCGCATCCGGGCTAGGTGTACGATAGAAAGTCCCTACCAGTGGAGAACGAACAATGTGACCACTGAACGCAGCCGATCTATCACTGATTTCAGGCAGTGCCTGAGAAGGTTCAACCGCGTTAGCCAGTGCAGGTTGTTGTGCCTGGGCGGGAATGTATTGTTGAGCTGCCGGAAAACTCTGGGGGGCTAATGCGCGGCTGATGCGCACTGACTCTTCCCCTTCAGAAATTTCCAGTTCAGAAATGCCAGATTCTTCAACCAGCTCGATCAGTTTTTTTATCTTACGAATATCCATGAGTGTGATTCCGTACTCTTCTGTTTCATTTAGTTGACTTTTGACAAGCGGTTTACCGCTGCCTGTAATGCAAAGCTATAGCCATCCACCCCTAAACCGCAGATTACACCAACAGCAAGATCTGAAAGATATGAGTGATGACGAAATGGCTCGCGCGCGTGAACATTGGAGAGGTGGATCTCAATAAATGGGATCTTCACAGTCAGCAATGCATCACGCAGTGCCACGCTGGTATGCGTGAGTGCAGCAGGGTTAATTAAAATAAAATCAGTATTACCCTGTGCAGAATGAATGCTATTTATCAGCTCAAACTCTGCGTTGGATTGCAGGTGACTGAATTTAACCCCTAATTGATGGGCTTCTTCAGACAATTTGCTGACGATATCGTCGAGCGTTAAGTTGCCATAGATATCAGGCTCCCGGGTTCCTAACATATTCAGGTTAGGCCCATTAAGGAGTAAAATGTGAAACTTGTCTGCCATTGTGCTGGTATCTCCGGCAATTTGTCAACAATTGCCCAACATAATCCTATATTAACGATTTGTCATCTTTTTAAAACAGCCACAAGTTCATTTCGGCGATAAAGCCCGACATTATAATGATATCGTAGCATTTAGCAGCTAAATACTGGTCTTATCAGAAAAAATGTCAAGAATAAAGCCACTGTACTTTAGAGGCTAGTCACAATTCTTAACGAACTCTTACCAATGTACGTCCTGTCACTTGGTTAGTTATCAATTTATTTGCGTATTCCACGGCTTGGTCCAGTGTTATCTCAGTCGTTGACTGTTGATAAAAAGAAGCGGGTAGCAGTTTTTGCAAGCGTTGCCACACAGCAGATCGTTTGGTGGATGGAACCGTGACAGATTCTACGCCTTGCAGACGTACGTTCCGTAAAATAAATGGCATGACTGTTGTTGGCAGATCTGCACTACCAGCGAGCCCACAGGCTGCAATGGTACCGTTATAGTGAGTTTGGGCCAGTATTGTTGCCAGTACATTACCGCCTACCGTATCAATTGCTCCAGCCCAAAGCTGCTTTTCTAATGGGCGAGGTGGTTGGCTAAATTCATTACGTGGCAGAACTTTTTTTGCCCCAAGGGATAACAAATATTCGTGATTTTCCTGTCTGCCGCTAATGGCAACAACAGAATAGCCAAGTTGTGAAAGGAGCGCTATTGCAGTACTTCCTACACCCCCGCTGGCACCGGTTACAATAACATCACCACTTTCTGGTTTAACGCCGCCTTGTTCCAGCGCGATAACACACAGCATCGCGGTAAAACCGGCAGTACCAAGGATCATTGCTTGCCTGCTATTCAAGCCGGTTGGTAAGGGGGTCAGCCATTCTCCTGAAACTCTGGCTTGTTCTGCCAGGCCACCCCAATGATTTTCGCCTACACCCCAGCCAGTTAATAGTACATGCTGACCGATATGAAAACGAGGATCTTCTGTACTGTGTACAATTCCAGAGAAGTCGATACCCGGTATCATTGGGAATTGGCGGACAATTTTCCCTTTACCTGTGATTGCTAATGCATCTTTATAGTTTAGGGTTGACCAGTGAATATCGACGGTAACGTCTCCCACGGGAAGGTGAGAAGCATCAACTTCTTCTATGGACGCTGATAGTTGATTCTGTTGTTGCTTAAGTAGCAGAGCTTTCATTAGATGGTTCCGTTCTCTGTAAGTCATTTTGTTATTAAATAAGAATAGATAAAAATTGGCAGTTTACATAAAGAATATAAGAAAAAATAAAGTGTTGATGGATTATAAAACAGAATCTGTTCGCATTTTTCCTGTGATGTCAGTGTTAGGTTTCAGTATCAGTATATTGTAAGTTATTTCAGAAAGTTCTGTTTTTTATTATTTTATAGCAGAAAATACTGTATTTTAGCTATAATTTATTACATTATTAACTTGTTCACTACACAGACTGATACTTACAGTTAACTATCGGAAATAGTGAGCAGAAGTGTCGATCGTATGTGAACTTACAGCAATAGATACTGGTCGAAATAGAGATAAGCAGATCGGTTGCGACGGTAACGGTGGCACTGTAACGCTGAATTATGCAAAACCGGGTGGTTCCTGCACTTCGTTATGGAACAATTGGTAAAATTAACCCATTTTTATGCAGTTTTTTTCTGCTCCGTTTGGAAAAAGTAACGTAGAATATTGCTTTGTTGATATGAATAACGTAGCCACTTTTTTATTGAAGCAGGTGCTTATGCGCCTTGTCGCTGCTTCATGTGGTTGGTAGAGTAGACGGGTTTTATTCCGTCCCCAGCTTGCAGGATTATCCTTTCGCTATGTTTAAAAAATTTCGTGGCATGTTTTCCAACGACTTGTCTATTGACTTGGGTACCGCCAATACCCTTATTTATGTCAAAGGCCAGGGTATTGTATTGAATGAACCTTCTGTCGTCGCAATCCGTCAGGATCGTGCAGGTTCATCGAAAAGTGTTGCTGCCGTTGGGCAGGAAGCAAAGCAAATGCTGGGTCGTACACCGGGTAATATCGCGGCGATTCGTCCGATGAAAGATGGTGTCATTGCCGATTTTTATGTTACAGAGAAAATGCTGCAACATTTTATTAAACAAGTTCATAGCAACAGTTTTATGCGCCCAAGCCCGCGAGTTTTGGTTTGTGTGCCAGTCGGCGCAACTCAGGTTGAACGCCGGGCCATCCGTGAATCGGCGCTCAGTGCCGGAGCCCGCGAAGTGTTTTTGATTGAAGAGCCTATGGCGGCGGCTATCGGTGCTGGCCTGCCTGTTTCTGAAGCAACAGGTTCAATGGTCGTGGATATCGGCGGCGGTACTACAGAAGTCGCGGTTATCTCTCTGAATGGCGTTGTTTATTCATCATCTGTGCGCATTGGTGGTGACCGGTTTGATGAGGCTATTATCAACTATGTCCGCCGTAATTATGGTGCGCTAATTGGTGAAGCAACGGCTGAACGAATTAAACATACTATCGGTTCAGCCTATCCTGGCGATGAAATGCTGGAGATTGAAGTGCGTGGTCGTAATTTGGCGGAAGGCGTACCGCGTGGTTTTACCCTTAACTCCAACGAAATTCTTGAAGCTTTGCAAGAGCCGTTAACGGGTATTGTCAGTGCTGTCATGGTCGCTCTTGAACAGTGTCCGCCAGAGTTGGCTTCCGATATTTCAGAACGTGGTATGATCCTGACCGGTGGTGGTGCACTATTGCGTAATCTTGATCGCTTACTGATAGAGGAAACCGGTATTCCGGTCATTGTTGCGGAGGATCCGTTGACCTGTGTTGCCCGTGGTGGTGGAAAAGCGCTTGAAATGATCGACATGCATGGTGGTGAGCTCTTCAGTGAGGAGTGAGTATTAACTTGCAAGTGAGGAAGGGATGATGGGTAGATCAGACCTCCTTGCTATTGCTGTCTGGGAATTCCATTGTTTATGAAACAGCACAGTTTGGAATAGCGCAGCTTATGAAGCCAATTTTTAGCAGGGGGCCTTCCCTGCAATTACGACTTTTCTTTGCTGTTATTGTTGCCATTACTCTGGTTGTGGCAGACAGCCGCCTTGATGCTCTCAGTAAAGTCCGTAACTATATGGATACAGTGGTCAGTCCATTTTATTTTCTTGCCAATGGCCCGCGTCAAGTACTTGATGGTGTGTCAGAAACGCTTGCCTCCCGTGAACAACTGCAATTGGAAAATCGCGCCTTACGCCAAGAGTTATTGATTAAAAACAGTGAGATGCTGTTGTTAGGGCAACTTAAGCAGGAAAATTCCCGCTTGCGTGAACTGTTAGGATCTCCTTTGCGTCAGGATGAACACATGATGGTGACACAGGTGATTTCCGGTAAGGCTAATCCTTATAGTGATCAGGTGGTCATTGATAAGGGATCAAGAGAAGGCGTTTATGAAGGGCAACCGGTTATCAGTGATAAAGGCATTGTTGGTCAGGTTGTTGCTGTCAGTCAGTTTACCAGCCGGGTATTACTGATTTGTGATACGACCCATGCTTTGCCAATCCAGGTTTTACGTAATGATATCAGGGCTATTGTTGCGGGTGCAGGCTGTGCTGATGATTTGCAATTTGAGTCATTACCAAGTAATACCGATATTCGGGTTGGGGATGTGCTGGTCACTTCTGGCTTAGGTGGGCGTTTTCCTGAAGGGTATCCGGTAGCGGTGGTATCGTCGGTTAAAGTCGATAATCAGCGGGCCTATACGGTGATTCAGGCTCGGCCAACCGCAGAATTACAGCGTTTGCGTTATTTGCTGTTATTGTGGGGGGCAGATAATAACCCATCCGAACCATTGCCTCCATCAGAAGTTTATCGTGTAGCTAATGAGCGCTTAATGCAGATGATGCCTCAGGTATTACCACATGCAAATGAAATTGGGCCGCCAGCGCCGTCTTCTGTTTCTAATGAAATAACCAAAACGACAGGAAGGGTGGAAAATTCTGAGCCACTAGTAACGTCTGCTAAATTTATAAATGCGAGAAATCGTTAATGAATCAATACCGGAGTCATGGGCGTTGGATCATTTGGTTATCTTTCTTGATTGCAATGGTGTTGCAAATTATGCCGTGGCCGGAACAAATTTATATGTACCGGCCTACCTGGTCAGCACTATTACTCATTTATTGGGTGATGGCATTACCTCATAGAGTCAGTGTTGGTACGGGCTTTTTATTGGGAATAATCATAGACCTGATTCAGGGGGCAACACTGGGTGTTAACGCCTTGGCTTATAGCCTTGTTAGCTATTTGGTGTCATTTAAGTTTCAATTATTCCGTAATATGGCACTTTGGCAGCAGGCTTTAGTCGTTGTTGCTTTATCGGTGCTGATGGATCTCAGTGTTTTTTGGGCAGAGTTTTTGTTATCAAATGTTGCTTTTCATCCAGAAATATTCTGGAACAGTTTGGTCAACGGTATTCTTTGGCCGTGGTTATTCCTATTAATGCGAAAAATCCGTCGTCAATTTAATGTGCATTAGTGGTCGGATCGCGGTTTTTGATGTCTTGGCAAAGAGCTTATTCCGGTAGACGTTATTGATGCAGGCCATTCTCACCAATAGATCGTGGATACGGGCAGAGTACATAATCCGGACGGATATAGAGCACGTGAGGATAACTCGTTTTGCTCACCCTTCGGGTCGCACTAAAGTGCGTTCAAAAGCGATTGCTTTTGTTTGAGTTCTTTATTGTAAAGAATGGTTAAAAAGCCCTAATGAGATAAGTAGTAAGGACAATATCATCATGAAAACCCTTTATCTGGCTTCCGGTTCACCGAGGCGGCGTGAGCTGGTTGAATTATTGGACTTTAAATTTGAAATTCTTTCTCCTCAGGTAAAGGAGCAATGGCAAGAGGGTGAAACTCCGCGTCAATATGTCAGCCGATTAGCAAAAGATAAATCTCTGGCGGGGGTTGTTATTGCGCCAGAGGATTTTCCCGTGTTGGGAGCGGATACTATTGTTATATTGAATGATAAGATTTTGGAAAAACCTCGTAGTGAACAACATGCCGTTGAAATGCTCAACGCACTTTCCGGTCAGTGTCATCAGGTAATTACAGCTATTGCTTTATCAGATAGTCAGAGTACTTTAAGTGATATAGTCGTTACAGATGTGACCTTTCGCCAATTATCCACGCAGGAAATTTTGGATTATGTAGCGACTGGTGAGCCAATGGATAAAGCGGGTGCTTATGGTATTCAGGGAAAAGCAGGTTGCTTTGTCAAAACGCTGAAGGGTAGTTATCACTCAGTTGTTGGTTTGCCATTAGTGGAAACGCATGAATTAATCACAAAGTTTTTCGCGTTGGTTGATGGAAAGAGGAACACATGACAGCAGAGTTATTAGTCAATATAACACCATCAGAAACGCGCGTTGCCTACATTGATGGTGGGATTTTGCAGGAAATCCATGTCGAAAGGGAAGCCAAAAGGGGCATTGTCGGCAATATTTACAAAGGTCGTGTCAGCCGGGTGTTACCCGGGATGCAGGCGGCCTTTGTTGATATTGGGCTGGAAAAAGCGGCTTTTCTTCACGCTTCAGACATTATGCCCCACACGGAATGTATTGCCGGCGAAGAACGCAAGAACTTCCATGTCAGAGATATTGCTGAATTGGTTCGCCAGGGGCAGGATTTGATGGTTCAGGTGGTGAAAGATCCACTTGGCACCAAAGGAGCCCGGTTAACTACGGATATTACCTTACCTTCCCGCTATCTGGTATTTATGCCCGGCGCTTCTCATGTTGGGGTTTCACAACGTATCGAAAGTGAAGAAGAGCGTAATCGCCTGAAAAATATTGTTGCTGACTATTGTGATGAGCATGGTGGTTTTATTATCAGAACTGCTGCCGAGGGAGTTGGCGACGAAGAGTTAGCTCAGGATGCGGCTTTCTTGAAACGATTGTGGAGTAAGGTGATAGAGCGTAAAAAGCGTAATATCACTAAAAATAAACTTTATGGCGAATTGGCTCTGGCCCATCGTATTTTGCGCGATTTCGCCGGAGCAGCCCTTGATCGTATTCGTGTGGATTCTCGTCTGACGTTTAATCAGTTACAGGAATTTATTAGTGAATATATTCCTAAAATGACAGCCAGATTGGAACTTTATAGTGGTAATCAACCTATTTTCGATCTGTTTGATGTAGAAAATGAGATCCAACGGGCACTCGATCGTAAAGTTGAATTGAAATCAGGTGGTTATCTGATTATTGACCAAACAGAAGCGATGACCACAATTGATATTAATACTGGCGCATTTGTCGGGCACCGTAATCTGGAAGAAACTATCTTTAATACTAATATTGAAGCGACGCAGGCTATTGCCAGGCAATTAAGGCTGCGTAATTTGGGTGGTATTATCATTATTGATTTTATCGATATGAATAGTGAAGATCATCGCCGACGGGTATTAGCTTCTCTTGAACAGGCTCTGAGTAAAGATCGTGTTAAAACAACGATTAATGGTTTTTCACAACTCGGGCTGGTGGAAATGACGCGTAAGCGGACCCGTGAAAGTATTGAGCATATACTCTGCGACGACTGTCCTACCTGCCATGGAAGGGGGACGGTAAAATCTGTTGAAACTGTCTGTTATGAAATTATGCGTGAAATTGTGCGTGTTCACCGGGCAGTTGATGCAGATCGTTTCCTTATTTATGCTTCACCGGCAGTGGTTGAAGCGCTGAAAGGGGAGGAATCTCATGCACTGGCGGAAGTGGAAATTTTTGTTGGTAAGCAGGTAAAAGTTCAGACAGAACAGCTCTACAGTCAGGAGCAGTTTGACGTAGTTATGATGTAATTGTCTGGTTTGCTGGCATATAACAGCGTTGGCAACCAAGGAGATGCGTGTGAGGCGACTGCCGGGAGTATTATTAGCGACAGCCGCAATAGTCATTATTATTATGGCTTTGCTTGTTAGTGGGTTACGTTTTCTGCTGCCGCATATTAATGGTTATCGTCCGCAATTGCTTGCTACAGTTGAGTCAATTGTCGGTGTACCTGTTGATGTTGGATATATTGCAGGAAAATGGGAATCTTTTGGGCCTGTTCTTGAATTACGTGATATCGATGTGAAAACGGCCAGTGCAGATGTGAAGGCAAAAAAAATCACGGTGGCATTGGATATCTGGTTATCTTTGTTGAGAATGCGCTGGAATTTTCGCGATCTGACTTTTTATCAATTACAGGTGGATTACCATCAACCGTTGCTTGATGATCAACGCGGTAATATGTTTTCCCAATCAGATACGTTTTCTAATCTGTTTCTCGAACAATTTGATCATTTTAATCTGCAAGATAGCCGCATTACTTTTCTTACCCCCTCCGGTGAACGGGCTGATCTGCTATTACCACAATTAACCTGGCTGAATAAAAATAACCGCCACCGTGCTCAAGGGGAAATTAGCCTTTCTTCTATTAATAATCAGCATGGAAATGTACAGGTTAAATTTGATTTACGTGACACTCATGGCGTATTGGATAACGGTACTATTTATTTACAGGCCGATAATGTTGATATGCATCCGTGGTTGAGCCATTGGTTGCAGGATAATACTGGGCTGAAAGATGCTGAATTTAGTTTATCTAGCTGGATTACGCTCAAAGATGGGCGAATTGATGGTGGTCAACTGCAACTACGGCAGGGAGAAGCTAACTGGAAGGTTGCTGACAAATTTCACCGTCTTTCTGTCAGTGATCTGGTGTTACGGATGCGCCGCCAGGATGATGGTTGGTTGTTTGATGCACCTGAATTGGCAAGCCTGGCTACTGACGGTCAGCAATGGCCATCAGGCAAGGCATCTGTGCTCTATTTGCCAGAAACCAAGAAATACGATGGTAAAGATCATTGGCGTATCCGGGCAGAAAATATTCAACTTGAACGGTTGAGCAACATTTTACCCACTTTCTCTTTTTTGACCCCTGATGTTGTCAGAGATTGGGAGCGTCGCCAGCCGCAAGGATTGGTAAATCATCTCGCTCTCGATATAACACCGGAAATTGCAGATGATTTCCAAATGAGTATGCAATGGCAGGATGTGAGTTGGCAGCGCTGGCAGGGGCTGCCTTCTATTGATAATTTCTCTGGTTCTCTCAACGGTAGCTTGCAGCAAGGCGAACTTAACTTTGCTTTGAAAGATAGCGTAGCTGATTATCGCGATGTGTTCCTGGCACCGTTTGAGATATCCCAAAGTCATGGAGAAATATTTTGGCGGCAGGATAAGCGAGGTTTACAGCTTTGGAGTCAGGGGTTGGATTTGCAGGCGAAATCATTGTGGGTCAGTGGTGATTTTCGTTATCAACAACCAAAAGAGCAGCCTCCGGCGCTGAGTATTCTGGCGGGAGTACGGGTTTATGATGCGGGTGATGCCTGGAGATATTTTCCTGAGCCTTTGATGGGGACATCTCTGACTGACTATCTGACCGCTTCAATTATTAAAGGGCAAATAGAAAACGCAACTTTTGTTTTTCAAGGTAATCCCAAAGGTTTCCCATTTGTAAAGAATGATGGTCAGTTTCAGGTTTTTGCTCCCCTGCGTCATGCTACTTTCCAATATCAACCAAATTGGCCTGCGCTGCTGGATCTTAATATTGATCTTAATTTCCATAATAACGGTTTGTGGATGCTGGCTGCGCAAACTGCGCTTGGTAAAGTGAAAGCCAATAATGTTTCAGCGGTAATTTCTGATTATAGTAGAAAGAAATTGTTAATCGATGCCGATATTCTGGGGGATGGTAAAGATATTCATGAATATTTTACCCGTAGCCCGTTAGCGGATTCTGTTGGTGAAACGCTTAATACATTACAGATTGGTGGTCAGGTTGCGGGTAATTTGCATTTGGATATTCCACTCAATGGTGGCAATGTGAATGCCAGTGGTGAGGTCACTTTAAAAGATAACCATTTGTTGATTAAGCCGCTGGGCAGTGAAATGAAAAATGTCAGTGGCCGGTTCCGCTTTGATAATGGTAATTTACAAAGTGACAAATTATCAGTGCAATGGTTTGGACAGCCTGTTATTGTTGATTTTTCTACTGGGAACTTATCAAAAAATTATCGGGTAAATGTTGGTCTGAATGCCCATTGGGCTGTGGCAAAATTACCTGAACTACCACCAGCAGTTGCTAAAACGCTTTCTGGTTCCGTTGACTGGGTCGGGAAAGTAGGCGTTAGTTTACCGTTTCAGGGTAAGGTCCAATATGATGTGAAAATCGATGCTGATTTGTCACAAGTAGATAGCTATTTATCTGTCTTGAGAGCAGATGAACTGCGTAAACTGAAAGTGCTTCATATTCTGGCTGATGGTGATATGGCTCAGCTGCGGGTAAAAGGGACGTTAGGTAAGCAGTATGCGTTTAATACTCAATGGAGTTTGGCAGAGAAAAGTACTCAACTGTCACGGGGAATTTTACAAAGTAACAGTGACAAAATTCCTGACTTACCTGAAAAATCGTTATTGGCATTGAATCTTCCGGCAATTGAGGGTGAAGAGTGGTTAGGGCTAATTGCGCCTCTGACTTCAAGTTCTTCATTTGCAGGAAGGGCAATATTGCCACAACATCTGCGTGTGTCGCTTCCGTCATTGGATGTGGGGGGACAGCGTTGGAATCAGTTATCGTTAGATATAGAACAACAGCCCTGGGGAACACAGGTTAGTGCTGATGGTCAGGAAATCAACGGTAAGCTTAATATGCGTAATAGTGGCCCGTGGCAGCTGAATTTGAGCCATCTTTACTATAACCCTCTGCAATATAGCCCTCAGCAACCTGAATCAGATTTATCTAAGCAATCTCAAACAGGTACAACTCAGCGTTATTCGCTGAACCAATGGCCTTCATTAGATATTGTCTGCTCTGAGTGTTGGATTATGGGGTTGAAACTTGGGAAAGTGTCTGGTTCCCTGATACCCGAAGGTAATTCGCTTATATTAAGAGATGGAATGGTGGAAAACAGCGCCAGTAAACTGAATTTGGCCGGTCGTTGGCAAGAAAGTGCTGTAGGGAGTAATACTCATCTTATGGGGCAATTCTCCGGTGAAAAATTTGATGAGATGGCATCTTACCTTGGTATCGTCGTGCCGATTGTGAAGTCACCGTTTACTTTCCGTTTTGATTTTAACTGGCGGGATACACCGTGGAAACCCGATTTACAGACACTGAATGGCCATCTTAAAAGCGATTTAGGTAAAGGTGCTATTGAGAAACTGGGAGGAGGAAGTGCTGGTCAGTTACTAAAATTGGTCAGTTTTGATGCTTTGTTGCGTAAATTGCAGCTCGATTTTAGTGATACTTTTAGCCAGGATTTTGAATTTGATTCACTCCGTGGTGATATTTCAGTAAATAATGGGATACTCAAGACTAAAAATTTACGGATCGATGGACTGATTGCTGATGTGATAACGAAAGGAGAGATTGATCTTGTTCGCCAACAGATCAATATAGAAGCCATCGTCACGCCAGAAATTTCTGCTACTGTCGGTGTAGCAACGGCTTTTGTTATCAATCCGGTAGCCGGTGCTGCATTATTCGCAGCAACTAAGGTTTTGGGGCCGTTATGGCATAAGATATCGGTTATTCGTTACCGGATTACGGGTAATCTTGAACAACCGAAAATTGATGAAGTCCTGCGTCAGCTTAAGGAGAATAGAGGAACATGAGAAACGTCAATGTTGCACTCTTGCAGTTATGTAGCGGTGAGAATATCAAACATAATTTGGCGCAAATTGAACAACAAATTAAGCCGTTGCCGGATACTATTAAGCTTGTGATGACCCCGGAAAACGCATTGTTGTTTGCGAATGCTGCCAGCTATCGTCATCATGCAGAACAGCAAGGAAAAGGGCCTTTGCAGCAGGCCGTCAGTGAGATTGCATGTCGTTATGGTGTCTGGTTATTGATCGGTTCTATGCCGCTTATCAGTCGTGAAAATCCTGAACGGATCACCAGTAGCAGTCTGTTGTTTGATGATCAGGGTGAAATCCGTGCTCGTTACGACAAAATCCACATGTTTGACGTCAATATTGATGATGAACATGGCTCATATAACGAATCGTCTATTTTCCAGCGCGGAGAACGTATTACTGTCGTGGATACACCGGTTGGTCGTCTTGGTATGACCATATGCTATGATCTGCGTTTCCCCGGGTTGTTTCAGGCTTTGCGTGAGCAAGGTGCTGAGTTGATATCTGTTCCTGCCGCATTTACCCGTTTAACAGGAAGAGCACATTGGGAGCCATTGTTACGGGCCCGCGCTATTGAAAACCAGTGTATTCTGTTGGCA
The DNA here is from genome assembly GCF_011189505.1 of Photorhabdus tasmaniensis. Classification (GTDB taxonomy): domain Bacteria; phylum Pseudomonadota; class Gammaproteobacteria; order Enterobacterales; family Enterobacteriaceae; genus Photorhabdus; species Photorhabdus tasmaniensis. Next base: position 21,781 of record NZ_PUJU01000042.1, on the reverse strand, counting down.
CCTGCTCAGGTTGGTGTCCACGGAACCCGTCAGACATGGGGCCACTCAATGGTGGTAGACGGCTGGGGGAAAGTCATTAAGAAAAACCCAGATGCAGTCAGTGCATTACAACTGAATGTCAGGGTGGATAGCCTGAAGATTATGCGTGAGCAGATGAGAGTGGTGAAACATAATCGCTTCCGGCCGCAATTGACTTCCCTGATTGAAAAGAATACAGCAAATTAAAGAGTATCAATTATGAGTTTAACTTCTGTCAGTGAGCATTTACTGGTTGCAAATAAATTAAGCCATCAAGATCTGTTTTCAGTACTTGGTCAACTGGCTGAACGTCGGCTGGATTATGCCGATCTCTATTTTCAGTCCAGCTATCATGAATCTTGGGTGCTGGAAGATCGGATTATTAAGGATGGTTCCTATAATATTGATCAGGGTGTTGGCGTTAGGGCCATCAGTGGTGAGAAAACGGGGTTTGCTTATGCAGACCAGATCACATTGAATGCGTTGCAACAAAGCGCACAAGCTGCCCGTAGCATCGTCCATGAAAAAGGAAGTGGCAAAGTCCATACTCTTGGAGAAGTGGCCTATTCCCAACTTTATGCGGCAATTGATCCGTTGCAAAGTTTTTCCCGTGAAGAAAAGATTGCGTTATTGCATCGTGTGGATCAGGTCGCTCGTGCTGAAGATCCAAGAGTGCAAGAAGTCAATGCCAGCCTGACAGGGGTCTACGAGCGGGTATTGGTTGCAGCAACTGATGGCACCTTGGCTGCCGATATTCGTCCGCTGGTGCGCTTATCTGTTTCTGTATTGGTGGAAGATAACGGTAAACGTGAACACGGTACTAGCGGTGGTGGTGGTCGTTACGGTTATGAATATTTTCTGGACATGATGAATGGTCAGATCCGCGCAGAACAATTTGCGCGTGAAGCGGTTCGTATGGCGCTGGTGAACCTTTCCGCTGTTGCCGCACCGGCGGGTACAATGCCAGTTGTTCTGGGAGCTGGCTGGCCGGGAGTACTACTGCATGAAGCTGTTGGTCATGGGCTGGAAGGCGATTTTAACCGCCGTGGTACCTCCGTATTCTCGGGGCAGATTGGTGAGAAAGTGGCTTCTGAACTTTGTACGGTGGTTGACGATGGCACGATAAAAGGTCGTCGTGGCTCATTGGCAATTGATGATGAAGGTGTTCCTGGGCAATACAATGTATTGATTGAGAATGGCATTCTTAAAGGTTACATGCAGGACAAAATGAATGCACGTTTGATGGGGGTTGCGCCGACGGGCAATGGCCGCCGTGAATCGTATGCCCATCTGCCTATGCCTCGTATGACTAACACCTATTTACTGGCGGGTCATTCCACACCGGAAGAGATCATCGCTAGTGTAGAAAATGGTTTATATGCGCCAAATTTTGGTGGCGGCCAAGTGGATATTACTTCCGGTAAATTCGTGTTCTCGACATCTGAAGCTTATCTGATTGAGAACGGCAAGATTACCAAGCCAGTGAAAGGTGCGACCCTTATCGGTTCCGGTATTGAGGCGATGAAGCAGATCTCTATGGTAGGAAACGATCTTGAACTGGATAAAGGTGTTGGGGTTTGTGGCAAAGAGGGCCAGAGCGTTCCTGTTGGTGTTGGTCAGCCTACTTTGAAGCTGAACAACTTGACCGTTGGAGGAACTGCCTGATTTTTGGCTGATTAATACTCTTGTTTGAAGACGCAGAAGAGTAACTGGAAGGGGAACTTGGCGTTAATATTTTCCCCTAACAGAATGAGCGTCTTGTATGTTTTAGGTAGTTAGGCTGATTCGGCCATATCTTTAAGATACTGGAAAATCTGACGATAAGATTTAGGTGGCTTATTAGCCGCCTTTTCTTTTTTAGCATTGCGGATCAGCGTACGCAATTGCTGGCGATCGGTTTGTGGGAATAATTCCACAACTTCATCAATAACATCATCATTGCCATCAATCAATTTATTACGTAATTCTTCCAACTTATGGAACAGAGCGGTTTGCTGATTGTGACGATTTTTCAGTTTATCGAGTGCAATGGTAATTGGTTCGACATCCCGGGCACGCAGCATTTTACCAATTAATTGTAATTGGCGACGGCGCCCTTCTCTTTTTATCTTCTGTGCAAGTTCAATGGCTGCCAGCAGATCTTCATCCAACGGAATGCGTTCAAGCGCATTTTTGCTGAGATCAACCAATTCTGCACCTAGCTTTTTCAATGCCTCGGCATCACGTTTAATTTCGCTTTTACTGACCCAAATTATTTCTTCTTCTTCCTCTTCAGCAGGATAATCATTGAGCCAATCTTCAGGCTGCTTTGCCATGGTGGTTTTCCTTTTAAAAAGGCCGGATCTGGCAGGTTGATTTTTGGAGCATGACCTGTAGCCCGGTGGGTGTTAACATCCTAATATTGGGTATTGTAACTGGGAAAAACACCTGATTACCACTCGGCATTGACTGTGTAGATAAAATGGTTCTGTTTTCCTGACAGATTTTCCCTTTATTCATCAAATTACGGGTAATTAATGAAAATCACTGATCAAATCGCGGAACAACGCAAACAACTGGAAAATGCAGTTTCACAGGCATTAGAACTGGCAACAGCGGGTTGTGATGCTGCGGAAGTTGCTGTTAATAAAACAACGGGTATTGGTGTCAGTACCCGCTTTGGCGAAATAGAAAATGTAGAATTTAATAGTGATGGTGCGCTAGGGATCACTGTATATCATCAGCAACGTAAAGGCAGTGCATCATCAACAGATTTAAGTTCGGATGCTATTGCCCGTACTGTTCAGGCTGCGATTGATATTGCCCGTTATACTTCTCAGGATCCCTGTGCTGGTCCGGCGGATAAAGAGTTACTGGCGTTTGATGCGCCAGATCTTGATTTGTTCCACCCAACAGAATTGGATACTGATAAAGCAATTGAACTGGCTGCCCGCGCGGAACAAACAGCATTACAGGTAGATAAACGTATTACCAATACTGAGGGCGGTAGTTTTAATAGCCATTATGGTATCCGGGTGTTTGGCAACAGTCACGGTATGTTGCAAAGCTATTGCTCTAGCCGTCATTCGATGTCGAGTTGTGTGATTGCTGAATTTAATGGCGATATGGAACGGGATTATGCGTATACCATTAGTCGTCGTATTGAAGATTTAAAATCGCCGGAGTGGGTTGGGCATGAGTGTGCTCGCCGTGTGTTATCCCGTTTATCTCCACGTAAATTACCGACTATGAGAGCACCTGTGCTGTTTGCTGCGGAAGTTGCAACGGGTCTTTTCGGTCATTTGGTTGGTGCTATTAGTGGTAGCAGTATTTACCGTAAGTCCTCTTTCCTGCTTGATCATCTGGGCAAACAAATCCTGCCATCATGGCTGACGATTGAAGAGCGTCCACATTTGTTGGCAGGGCTGGCATCCTCTCCATTTGATAGCGAAGGTGTGTGCACTAGTGACAGGGATATTATTAAAGATGGCGTATTACAGACTTGGCTTTTGACAAATTATTCTGCCCGTAAATTGGGAATGGCAAGTACAGGCCATGCTGGTGGGATCCATAACTGGTGCATTGCAGGGCAAGGTGAAGATTTTGCTGGTTTACTGCGTCAGATGGGAACGGGATTAGTGGTTACTGAACTGATGGGGCAGGGAGTCAGTGTAATAACGGGTGACTATTCCCGTGGTGCCGCCGGTTTTTGGGTAGAAAATGGTGAGATTCAGTATCCTGTCAGTGAGATTACTATTGCGGGTAATCTGAAAGATATGTGGGCCAATATGGTCACTATTGGGAATGATATTGAAACTCGCAGTAATATCCAATGTGGTTCAGTATTACTGCCGGAAATGAGTATCGCTGGTCAATAAGGGATACTCAGATTCGGTTACCGTGGCCAGCCCTGTTGAAATGGGCTGGCTGAATTAACGGTGGAGCTCACCGGCAGCTTCTGGTTGGTAAAGTAATTCTAATACTTTGACCCGGGTTTCTTCGCCGTTTGGCAATTTCCAACTGATTTCGTCGCCAATACGAAGGCCCAATAATGCTGCTCCCAGAGGCGCCATAACAGAAAGCTGGTCTGAACTGTCTTGCAGTGACGCAGGGTAAACCAGAGTGCGCACCCGCTCTTCACTGCTTGTCAGATCAAGGAAGCGAACCCGGCTATTCATAGTCACAACATCTGATGGAATTTCTGCTGGAGGTACAATCTCTGCACGATCCAGCTCCTCATTCAAAGCGTCAGCGATACTAGTATCTGCAAACGCTGGCTGTTCCAACAGGGAATCTAAACGTTCTGCGTCTAATTCGTTGATGATAATTGCTGGTTTAGTCATACCACACTCCAAATGGAATCCAACACAAAATAACACCCCGCACCGTGAGGAGGGGGGTGTTATTTAAAATGATTAACCTGATAGTAGGCTGTTCTTACTGGAAAAGAAAGAGATCATGATCACGAACTGTTTTGTGTTGCTAATGAAAGCAGTTAAGAACATGATAAGCCAGAGGGGAGGGGGAGGTTATTCTTCGTCAAATCCTGCATCAAATAGATTAATGATAGCGGCAAGAGCCTGTGCTTCATCTGGGCCACTGACTTCAACTTCAATATAGCTGCCTTTTTCCGAATCCAGCATCAGCATGGCAATCACGCTGCTGGCTTCAGCTTCAACATGGCTATCATTGCGCAAGACAACATGAGATTCAAAGAGCTGTACCAGATCATACAGCTTCATTGCTGGCCGGGCGTGCATTCCCAGCCGGTTTTTGATTTCAAGTTTCTGCTTGACAGTCATTATTTCCGCTTTTCAAGAGTACGGTGGCGTGACTGTACGTTTTTGCCACGGGAGCGGAAATAGTCAGCCAGCTGCTCTGCCACATAAACAGAACGGTGTTTACCGCCGGTGCAGCCAATAGCCACGGTCAGATAACTGCGGTTATTGGTTTCAAGCATGGGCAGCCAAAGTTCAAGATAACTGCGGGTCTGATAGATGAAGTTATGCACTTCTGTATGGCGGTCGAGAAAAGCGGCTACGGGACGATCAAGACCCGTCATTGGCCGCAGCTTTGGGTCCCAGTGTGGGTTTGGCAGGAAACGTACATCAAAAACATAGTCGGCATCAATTGGAATGCCATGCTTGAAGCCGAAAGATTCAAAGACCATTGTCAGCTCACGTTCCCGTTTGCCCAGCAGACGGGTCCTTAGCATCTCAGCCAGTTCATGGACTGACATTTCGGAAGTGTCGATAATTAGATCAGCTCTTGAACGAAGTGGCTCCAGCAGATCGCTTTCTTGATCAATCGCGCTTTCCAGAGAAAGGTTTTTGCTTGATAGTGGATGCAGACGGCGGGTATCACTATAACGGCGGATTAGTGTATTACGGTCAGCATCAAGAAACAGTAATTGCGGTGAGAAACTGGCTGGTAGTTTAGTCAGGGCTTCTTCGAAAACTTCGGGGGATTCCGGCATGTTTCTTACATCAATACTGACAGCAGCGGAAATATCTCGGTCAGCCAGCGTATTGGCTAATTCCGGCAGCAACACTACCGGCAAGTTGTCTACACAATAAAAACCCATATCTTCCAGTGCGCGTAAGGCAACGGATTTACCCGAACCGGAACGGCCACTGACTATCATCAGCACCATGAGACGACTCCCCTTAATTTCTCAGTGGTTATTATTATGAGCCACTGTTATCTGTTGCTCTCCATTCATTGCAACAGCTATTCAGTGATAATTGCATAAAGTTCTTCATCACTTTGTGCCGATCTTAAACGACGGCAGAGATTTTTGTCTGCAAGGCGTTTGGCAATTAATGACAATGTGTGTAAGTGTGTCTGGCATTGATCGTTTGGAACCAGTAAAGCAAACAGCAAATCAACTGGTTGATTATCAATGGCATCGAAAGCAATGGGTTGTTCCAGATTGAGGAAAACGCCAACAGCTTGATCTGAGCTTTCTTCATCCAGCTTACCGTGAGGGATAGCAATACCACTGCCAATTCCAGTAGTGCCTACTTTTTCTCGGGTCAATATTGCTTCGAATACGATATTCTCGGGTAATTTAAGCCGTTTAGATGCCAGCTCACTGATAATCTCTAAAGCCCGTTTTTTGCTCGAGCAATGTACATTATTGCGCGTACACTCGAGGGAAAGTACAGAGCTTAGTAGTAAATCTGCTTGGTTATTCATTCTTCTATTCGCTTAGGTGCTTAATTGATACCGGATGTCATAGGTTAGCTGTGGCATCCGGTATTTGTGCACTGTTTTACAGCAAAACTCCGCTGTTTTTACTACAGCCATTGTTAAATAACTGTTAATGTTGTCTCAGTTTATCTTTATGTTTGGTTAACTGACGAGCCAGTTTATCGACCAGTCCATCAATTGCTGCATACATATCTTCATGTTCTGAGGATGCGTGCAACTCGCCTCCGTTAATATGTACCGTGGCTTCGGCGATTTGTTGTACCTTTTCCACACGGAGGATTACCTGAGTCAGGTTGATCCTATCGAAATATTGATCCAGCTTGCTGCATTTTGCAGTGATAATGTCGCGTAATGCATCAGTAATTTCAATATTGTGGCCAGTTATTTTGAGTTGCATATTGTCTTCCTTCTCTGTTCATTTCAAACCAGACGCTTACGTTGGTTTGATGGCGGAATGGATAACGACTCTCGATATTTTGCGACAGTCCGTCGGGCAACCATAATGCCTTGATCGGCTAGCATGCTCGTCAGTTTGCTGTCACTTAATGGTTTGGCGGAGTTCTCCGCTGCTACCAGTTTTTTCACCAAAGCCCGTATTGCAGTTGAAGAGGCTTCGCCTCCACTTTCTGTATTAACATGGCTGGAGAAAAAATACTTCAATTCAAAAATGCCACGTGGGCTGTGTAGGAATTTCTGGGTAGTCACCCTGGAAATGGTAGATTCATGCATATCAACCTGGAAGGCAATGTCTGCCAAAACCATGGGCTTCATATATTCTTCACCATGTTCAAAAAATTCCTGTTGCTGTTCTACAATGCAGCGCGTCACTTTCAGCAGAGTGTCATTTCGGCTTTTCAGGCTTTTGATAAGCCACTTAGCTTCCTGTAGGTTATTGCGGATAAACTGGCTGTCACTTTCATTGTGTGTATGTTGCCCAAGTTCTGCATAATGCTGATTAATGTGTAAACGCGGAATACTATCTGTATTCAATTCTACTTGCCAGTGCTCACTCTCTTTTCGAACCAGCACATCAGGGATGACATACTCTGATTCACCTGTGTTTACCGCCAAGCCAGGTCTTGGTTCAAGTGACTGAATTAAATCAATTACCTCTTTCAGTGTATCTTCTTTTAAGCGACTTAAGCGGATTAAATTGCGGAAATCCCGATTACCCAGTAACTCCAGATGTTCGCAGACGATCAGTTTCGCCTCTTTCAGATAAGGTGTTTCCGGTGGGAACATTGATAGCTGGATCAGTAGACAATCTTTCAGATTACGGGCAGCGACACCGATAGGATCGAAATGTTGCACTCGTTTGAGCACGGTTTCCACTTCTGTCAGAGTCAGTTGATCGTCGCCAATACTGGCAAGGATATCCTCTAGTGGTACAGTAAGGTAGCCTGTATCATCTACGGCATCAATGATTGATGTGGCAATTGCCGCGTCTGTTTCTGTGAAAGGGGTCAGTCCTGCCTGCCACATCAAATAGTCTTGCAGGGTTTGGACTGTTTCACCTTGGTAAAGCGGCAGGTCGTCATCACTATAGTCATTACGTGTACCGGAAGGTGTACCCGCTGTATAAATTTCATCCCAGCTGGCATCCAGTGGCAACTCATCTGGCATATCCTTTTGTTGCAGGGCATCAAGTGTATCCATAACGTCAGTTTCGTTGTCAGGAGATTCCTGATTATTAATTTCTTGATGATCTTCATCCTGCTCAAGCAAAGGGTTCATTTCTAACGCTTGTTGTATTTCCTGTTGAAGTTCAAGCGTAGAAAGTTGCAACAAACGAATGGCTTGTTGGAGCTGTGGTGTCATAGCCAGTTGCTGACTGAGCCTGAGTTGCAAACTTTGCTTCATAGCGTTAAATCAATTCTCCTGGCTGAATTAGAGCCGGAAACCTTCGCCTAAATAAACGCGTTTAACCTGTTCATTATTAAGGATATCATTCGGTGTGCCATGAGCAATCAGCTGCCCTTGGCTGACAATATAAGCACGCTCACATACATCCAATGTTTCACGGACGTTATGATCTGTGATCAGGACGCCTAACCCATAATCTCTCAAATGTTGAATAATCTTTTTGATATCGATAACTGAGATTGGATCTACGCCGGCGAAAGGTTCATCCAGCAAAATAAATTTAGGGTTGGCTGCCAGCGCACGGGCAATCTCTACGCGGCGACGCTCACCACCGGAAAGTGATTGACCGAGATTGTCTCGCAGGTGGCTGATATGGAACTCCTCCATCAGCTCTTCGGCACGTTCCTTCCGTTGCTCCTGAGTCAGATCCTGACGGATCTCCAATACGGCCATCAGATTGTCGAAGACGCTCAGACGGCGGAAAATAGAAGCTTCCTGAGGCAAGTAGCCAATACCACGGCGCGCCCGTTCGTGAAGTGGCAGCAGACTGATATCTTCGCCATCAATGGTAATAGTCCCGGCATCCCGTGAAACAATGCCTACGACCATATAAAAAGTCGTGGTTTTCCCTGCACCGTTAGGGCCAAGCAGGCCAACAATTTCACCGGAGTTCACGTTTAAGCTGACATTTTCAACGACCTTACGGCCTTTATAAGTTTTTGCCAGATTTTCTGCGTTTAGTATTGCCATATCTCGTTATTTACTCTTGTTGTTAACCGCAGGGTCTTCTTCTTGTTGTAACTGAGAAGGTAACAGAATGGTTGTCACTCGTTTACCTTTGTCACTGAACGCTTCCATTTGCTGGGTTGGGACCAGATAGGTGATACGGTCGGCTTTTATATTGCTGTCTAACTGTTCAAGGTAAGCGTTGCCGGTCAGTGTAACCAACTCTTTATCCATTTCGTAACGCATTTTAGAACCGTGGCCTTTGATTGGTTTACCGTTATCTTGTAGCTGATAGAAAGTTACCGGATTACCAAATGCCTCAACAATCATTTTCTTCGAATCACCGTCTGGTTGGGTTACAACAACTTTGTCAGCGTGGATATCAATAGAACCCTGTTTAATGATCACATTTTCGGTAAATGTAGAAGTGTTCCTTGTTATGTCAAGAGATTGTTTAACAGAAGCAATAGAAATCGGTTTCTGTGTATCATCTTTCAGCGCCAGAGCGGGAAGGCTGGCAGTGAAAATGGCACTGGCAATAACAGCATTACGGATTTTGTTGTTCATGTTGGATCTCATAGTAGGTGTTAACCTTTTCAATCAGTTCAGCGGTTTTGTTCCGCAGATTGCCACGCATTTTCATACCGACGGACTTCAATCCTACGCCAATCAGTGTGACTTGATCGTCGGATGAAACATCCTGAGTTACCAGATTGACGATAGCATTTTCTGTGGTAATACGCTGTAATTGTGCCGTATCAGTCAGGCTGTCAACCTGCACATCTCCGTAAAGATAGAGCATTTTGTCGTTGGTCAGTTTGGCTTTGTTCGCACGAACTGTCCATGTAGCAATGGCGTTTGAGTCATATGTCGTTAATACCGGCTTGGTAAACCAGGTAAGTTTTGACTCAGCATAATTCTGGACGTCATCAGCGACCAGTTTATACGTCAGCTTACCCGTAGGATCATAAACAAAGGTTATGGTTTCCTGACTTTGGTATGTTGGCTGACTGTTATCTGTAACAGAAGATGAGTTAGTCTCGTCTGAATCAGATAAGTTCCAGCCAATTAACGCCAGGGTGATTAACGCCAGTATTATGACCAGCCAGGATTTGATTTTATCCATTCTCGTTTCGTTTCAACCTACTATATTGATAATCCTTTGGCTTCTTCCAGCTTATTCTGAGCGAAAAGCACCAAATCACAAAGCTCTCTTACCGCACCGCGACCCCCAGCAATCCGGGTGACATAATGTGCTTTTGGTAATAGCAGTGGATGCGCGTCTGCCACAGCGACAGATAAGCCCACTTGTTCCATGACTGGCCAGTCAATCAGATCATCACCGATGTAAGCAACTTGTTCTGGTGTTAGCCCCAGTTTATCTAACAGTTCTCTATACGCCAAAACCTTATCACTTTGTCCTTGGTAAAGATGTGTAATGCCCAGTGTGTTTGCTCGATCTTCCAGCAATTTTGCCTTACGGCCGGTAATAATAGCGACTTCGATTCCTGAAGTAATCAAGCAGCGAATCCCGTAACCATCACGAACGTTAAACGTTTTCAATTCTTCGCCGTTATTGCCCATATATATCAGGCCATCAGACATCACACCGTCAACGTCGCAAATCAGCAGACGGATTCTACCGGCTTTTTCAATAATGTCTTTATTAACTGGACCATAACAGGTATCCAGATAAACTAATTGGCTCATTAAGATGTTCTCTCGGGTTAAACTACGCCAGCTTGTAACAGGTCATGCATATGTAATACACCAAGTAATTTATTTTCCTCGGTAACCAGTAAGGAAGTGATATGGTGTGACTGCATTAAGTTTAATGCATCAACGGCAAGGGCATTTGGTTTGATACGGATACCGCCAGCGGTCATAACAGCTGAAATTTTGACATTGTACAAATCAATTCCCATATCAAACACTCGCCGCAAGTCACCATCGGTAAAAATACCATCAATATACATATTTTCATCGCAAACGACGGTCATACCCAGTTTTTGGCGGGTGATTTCGACCAGTGCTTCACGTAAAGAGGCATCGCGATTCACTCTTGGGATATCATCACCTGTATTCATTAAATCACTCACCAACAGCAGAAGTTTGCGTCCAAGTGTACCGCCTGGGTGTGATAGTGCGAAGTCTTCAGCAGTGAAGCCGCGAGCCTGGAGCAATGCAACCGCTAAAGCATCACCCATAACCAATGTTGCTGTTGTGCTGGTTGTTGGCGCTAAACCTAACGGACAGGCTTCCTGTGGGACTTTGATACACAGGTGGATATCCGCCGCTTTTCCCATATTGCTGTTGTAATTGTTAGTCATGCAGATAAGCGGAATTTTTTGGCGTTTCAATGCGGGGATCAATGACAGAATTTCATTGGATTCACCCGAATTTGAGATGGCCAAAACGATATCTTTAGGTGTAACCATACCGAGATCACCGTGACTGGCTTCTCCCGGATGAACGAAAAAGGAGGGTGTACCCGTACTGGCGAAAGTTGCGGCAATTTTACACCCGATGTGGCCGGATTTGCCCATCCCCATGACAATAACCTTACCTTCACAGTTGAATATCAGTTCACAGGTGCGGGCAAAATCTTCATTGATATATTGTTCAAGTTCTGCCAACCCATCACGTTCTACCTGTAAAACTTTCTTACCCGCTTGCTGAAAATCAATCTTAGGCATTTCTTTTTCCTACTAATTTGTGTTTATTCAGTACTGTAATTGCAAATAAACAGCACGATAAAATAAGCGATAAAGCAGCTTAATAACAGGACACCTTTAAATCGGTTTAACCGGTGTTTACGACCCAGACAAAATGCAGCAAATATTGTGCTGGCTACCATCATCACCCAAAAATCACGGTGGAAAGATTCAGGTGAAATGGTTGCTGGTGAGAGTAATGCGGGAAGGCCCAAAACAATTGATATATTGAATATATTCGACCCTATAATATTCCCGAATGCAATATCATCTTCCCCTTTGAACGCGGCTGCAATAGAGGTCGCTAATTCTGGCAGACTGGTGCCGACTGCAAGCACAGTAAGCCCGATAACTAATTCACTAATACCATAAATGCGGGCAATAACCGTTGCATTATCAATAACCATACGGGTTGCCATAGGTAAAATAATCAACCCTAAGAGTATCCAAAGCAGGGCAATGCGTTTATTGCCTTCCAGCGGTAATTCAGAAACCTGCTCTTGTGTGTAAATATCAGCTTCGGCACAGCGTGGCAGAGCAGCCATTTTTATCATCAGTAATATATACGCAATGCCAGAAACCAGTAATACTAACCCGTCCATCCGGCTGAGATAGTTATCACTCATCAAATAACCACAGAAAGCAGTGATCAGCAGCATTAAAGGCAGTTCTTGCCGCAGCATTTCTGATTTTACTTCCAGTGGGCGAATAAGTGCAGCAGCGCCGGTTATCAGCAGCAGATTGGTAATGTTGGAGCCAATAACATTACCGACAGCCATATCAGGTTGGCCGTCTAGCATGGCAGTAGCTGAAACCATTAATTCGGGCAGAGACGTTCCGATGCCAACAATGGTAGTGCCAATAATAAAGGGAGGCAGTCCCAGAGTACGGGCAAAAATTGCAGCACCATATACTAATCTATCGGAACCATATACCAGTAAAATCAACCCGGTAATTAAGAGTAAAAAGGTCAGAAGCATGGAGCGTCCCTTGTAAGGTATATTCCGAATTTAATATTAACGTTGGTTGATTTCTTAAACAAAAATTGTTTGTTCAGTGAGATGGGGTATATTCTGACGGCGGAGGATGGAAAAGTAAAATTTGTCACAACTTTAGTGGCGAAAATTCTCCCGCTTTTTTGTAGTATGTATGATTAATATATGAACCAAATATAAAGCCAATTTATTAACCGTTAAGGTCTATCAATAATGAGTCAACAAACAGCAAATCTCATCGAGATCCGTGGCATGTATTTTACCCGTGGTAACCGTCCGATTTTTGCTGATATTAATCTGGCGGTGCCCAAAGGAAAAGTCACTGCAATCATGGGGCCTTCTGGGATAGGGAAAACAACACTATTACGGTTGATTGGCGGGCAGTTGCGTCCTGAACAGGGAGAAATCTGGTTTGATGGTGATAATATTCCTGCTTTATCCCGTTCTCGCTTGTATGCTGCCCGTAAGAAGATGAGTATGTTGTTTCAGTCTGGGGCATTATTCACTGATCTAAATGTCTTTGAGAACATCGCTTTTCCGTTGCGTGAACATACGAATCTGCCTGAAGAAATTATACAGACGACTGTCATGATGAAATTGGAAGCTGTTGGGTTACGTGGTGCTGCGAATTTGATGCCTTCTGAACTTTCCGGTGGTATGGCAAGGCGTGCTGCTCTGGCTCGCGCCATTGCCCTTGATCCTGATCTGATTATGTTTGATGAGCCTTTTGTTGGTCAGGACCCGATTACGATGGGGGTTTTGGTGAAACTCATTGACGAACTGAATAAGGCGCTTGGTGTGACCTGTGTGGTTGTTTCCCACGATGTGCCGGAAGTTCTGAGCATTGCAGATTATGCTTATATTATGGCTGAACAACAGATTATTGCCGAGGGTACCGCTCAACAGTTGCAGTCTAATGCTGATCAGCGGGTACGGCAATTTCTTGATGGCATTGCTGACGGGCCGGTACCTTTCCGTTTCCCGGCAGGGGATTATAAAACTGAGTTATTAGGATAGTGGAATGTTGATATTAACACAGGCGCTGGTGGCGCTTGGCAGGCGAGCTATTGAGGTATTCGCCTCTTTTGGCCGTGCAGGTCTTATGCTGTTTAGCGCGATAATTGGCAAGCCAGAACCTGCCAGACAATGGCCATTACTTCGACAACAGCTTTACAGCGTAGGTGTTCGGTCATTGTTGATTATCATGGTTTCAGGGTTATTTATTGGCATGGTACTTGGCTTACAGGGGTATCTGATACTGACAACATACAGCGCAGAAGCCAGCCTTGGTATGATGGTGGCGCTGTCTCTGCTACGTGAGCTGGGGCCGGTTGTCACTGCATTGCTGTTTGCTGGCCGTGCAGGATCAGCGCTAACCGCAGAAATCGGTTTGATGAAAGCCACGGAACAAATTTCCAGTCTGGAGATGATGGCGGTAGATCCATTACGACGTGTGATAGCACCTCGTTTCTGGGCCGGGTTTATCAGTATGCCGTTATTATCCTTGATTTTTGTAGCTGTAGGCATTTGGGGTGGCGCAGTGGTTGGTGTTGATTGGAAGGGGATCGACAGCGGTTTCTTCTGGTCTGCAATGCAGTCTGCTATCGAGTGGCAGAAAGATTTACTTAATTGTTTTATTAAAAGTGTCGTTTTTGCCATTACTGTGACCTGGATTGCTTTATTTAATGGTTATGATGCGATCCCCACCTCAGAAGGGATCAGTCGAGCAACGACCAGAACGGTAGTTCATGCGTCGTTAGCCGTTTTAGGTTTGGATTTTGTGCTGACAGCACTCATGTTTGGGAATTAAGTCAATGCAAAGCAAGAAAATTGAAATTTGGGTTGGGTTTTTTGTCTTGATTGCACTGGCTGCAATCGTCTTTTTATGCCTGAAAGTGGCAGATATTAAATCGGTTGGTAACCAACCGACTTACCGTTTATACGCAACTTTTGACAATATCGGCGGTCTTAAAGTGCGCTCACCGGTAAAAATTGGGGGTGTGGTGATTGGTCGTGTTGCAACTATCTCTCTTGATGAAAAAACTTATACACCCCAGGTGGCACTGGATATCATGGAGCAATATGACCGCATTCCTGATACCAGTTCTCTTTCCATCCGCACTTCTGGTCTATTGGGTGAACAATATATTGCTCTGAATATGGGGTTTGAAGATCCCGATATGGGAACCCGTATCTTGAAAGAGGGAGACCGTGTGCAGGATACCAAATCAGCGATGGTACTTGAGGATCTGATTGGTCAATTCTTGTATAAGGGGGGCGATAACGCCCAGAGTGGGGCAGAACAGACTCCAGCACCAACCCACAATTGAATATCATTAAGAGGAACCAATTATGTTGAAGAGATTATTAATGGTGGCGCTGTTGGTGGTTGCGCCATTTGCTAGCGCAGTTGATCAGACGAACCCTTACAAATTGATGCAGGATGCGGCAGAAAAGACGTTTACCCGCTTGAAGAATAGTCAGGCACAGATTAGTCAAAATCCAGATTATTTGCGCCAGGTGGTGAAAGAAGAATTACTGCCCTATGTACATATCAAATATGCTGGGGCATTAGTTCTGGGGAGCTATTATAAAGATTCGACGCCAGCACAACGCGAGGCTTATTTTACTGCATTTGAATCTTACCTTGAGCAGGTTTATGGGCAGGCTCTGGCAATGTATCACGATCAAACTTATCAAATTGATCCTGAAAAACCATTGGGAGACAACGATATTGTTGCGATTCGTGTCACTATCATTGATTCGAATGGTCGCCCGCCAGTTCGCCTTGATTTTCAGTGGCGTAAAAACAGCAAAACGGGTCATTGGCAGGCATACGATATGATTGCTGAAGGCGTCAGTATGATTACAACTAAGCAGAGTGAATGGGCTTCTATCTTACGTCGGCAAGGTATTGATGGTTTGACTAAACAACTTGAAATCAGTGCCCGGCAGCCCATTACTCTGGAAGAGAAAAAGTAACATGAATGAGAGACTGAGCTGGGAAAAAACAGGGCAAATATTGATCCTCAAAGGTATTTTGGATCGTGACACTTTGCGGCCTCTCTGGCAGCAAAAAGAAAAATTACTGGCCGGTATCAACGGCGTCAATGTGTCACAGCTTGAGCATGTGGATTCTACTGGGTTGGCTCTTTTAATCCGTTTTAAACATCATATGCGAAAAGAAGGGGTTAAACTGCTCTTTTCCGGCGTCAGTGAACGGCTTGGCACCTTGATTACGCTTTACGATCTGCAAGAAATTATCATTGATAGCTAGCCGATAATCTCAGTAATTATCTGTATAATCAGCGCCCTTGTAAGCAGAAATGTGACAAGGGCGTTTTCATCGTTTAAGAGTCAGTCGGATTCTATTAGGATAGACGATGGTCTATTATTTCTAACTACAGAATTGAGCAATTATGGATACCAATGAGATTAAACAAGTGCTGATGGATAAATTAGCACTGGATGAAGTCATCGTTAACGGAGATGGCAGCCATTTCCAGGTTATTGTGGTTGGTGAAGTGTTTGCTGGCATGAGCCGGGTAAAACAGCAGCAAGCCGTTTATGCGCCTTTGATGGAATACATTGCTGACAATCGTATTCATGCCTTATCAATCAAAGCCTATACACCGGATGATTGGAAACGGGATCGTAAACTCAACGGTTTTTAATGCTGTTTGCCTCGCCGCGAACAGCAAATTATATAAAGAGAGTCATCACAGATGGATAAATTTCGTGTGAAGGGGCCAACTCGTCTGTCGGGTGAGGTTTCTATTTCCGGGGCAAAAAATGCTGCACTGCCAATCCTGTTCGCCGCGTTGTTGGCTGAAGAGCCTGTTGAGTTGCAAAATGTTCCAGAACTGAAAGACATTGATACCACTATCAAATTATTGAATCGCCTTGGCACCAAAATTGAGCGTAATGGTTCTGTCTTTGTAGATGCCCGCGGTGTAAATCAATATTGTGCGCCTTACGATCTGGTAAAAACGATGCGTGCCTCTATTTGGGCGTTAGGTCCGCTGGTCGCGCGTTTTGGTCAGGGGCAAGTTTCTTTACCGGGTGGTTGTGCGATTGGCGCACGTCCGGTTGATCTGCATATCAGTGGCCTGGAACAGTTAGGGGCTGAAATTGTGCTGGAAGAGGGCTACGTTAAAGCTTCCGTTAATGGGCGTCTGAAAGGGGCTTGCATTGTGATGGATAAAGTCAGCGTTGGGGCGACAGTCACGATTATGACTGCGGCAACACTGGCTGAAGGGACAACGGTTATTGAGAATGCGGCACGCGAACCTGAAATTGAAGATACCGCCAATTTTCTCAATACTCTGGGCGCAAAAATTACAGGTGCAGGTACTGACCATATCATCATTGAAGGCGTAGAACGCCTTGGTGGTGGTGTATACCGGGTATTACCCGATCGGATTGAGACAGGTACCTTTCTTGTTGCGGCTGCGATATCCGGTGGTAAGGTTGTTTGCCGTCATGCTCAACCGGATACACTGGATGCCGTATTGGCTAAATTGCGTGAGGCGGGGGCTGATATTGAAATTGGTAAAGACTGGATAAGCCTTGATATGCACGGTAAACGACCCAAGGCTGTGACATTGCGTACTGCGCCACATCCCGGTTTCCCGACAGATATGCAAGCACAGTTCAGTTTACTGAATTTGGTTGCAGAAGGGGTTGGGATGATCACCGAAACTATTTTCGAAAACCGTTTCATGCATATCCCTGAATTAATTCGTATGGGTGCTCATGCTGAAATTGAAAGCAATACGGTGCTTTGTCACGGTGTTAAAAAGCTTTCTGGTGCTCAGGTCATGGCGACTGATTTACGCGCATCAGCAAGCTTGGTTCTGGCGGGTTGTATTGCGGAAGGTGTGACTGTTGTTGACCGCATCTATCATATTGACCGTGGTTATGAGCATATTGAAGATAAACTGCGTGGGCTTGGTGCGGATATTGAACGCGTGAAATAAGCGGAAAAGTGATTTTGCTTTCTTAATTTGGAAATAAGAAATAGAGGTTGTGATCGAGTAGCTGCGGTAATCGCCAATTTTCTTATTTCCTTTAATGCTAAAGACGTTCCTATATACAGTGTCAAATGCGGATGTTTTTGACACATATTTGCCCGCGCGCTAAAAATAATTCTCATGTGACTTGCTCCCACCACTCACAATTTTATCCAGCAAGATAAACTGGTTGAAAGCTTTCCATCTATAACTTCACCTGGATATGGTCCACAAACATTTTCTTTAATTGAATGGTAATTCACTGAAGCATTATAGATTACTGTTAACTTTCAAACTCTTCAACGGTCACTTGCAGTGATAATATTTTCCCATTGCGCAATAAAGTGATAGGAACAACGCTGCCGGGGCGTATTTCAGCCACTTGATCCATTGTTTCAGCCGCAGAAATAGCCGGCTTATTATTTACACTGATAATGATATCATCGATCTTAATACCGGCTTTTTGAGCGGGCCCATTTGGAGTAACTTGGAATATCCGTAACCCCTGAATTTGATTAATATTGCCGTTATAAGAGCGAATATGTGGAAGTTCCTGTGATGTTATGCCGATAAAGCCCCGGATAACCCGTCCGTCACGAATAAGTTTCTGCATAATCTTTGTGGCGAGTTCGGTAGGAATAGCAAAACCCAGCCCTTCTGGTGTTTCACCGTTTTCACTTTTATCAAATGATAATGTGTTGATACCTATCAGTTCACCAAGGGTATTAATCAACGCCCCGCCAGAATTACCTTGATTAATCGAAGCATCGGTCTGGAGAAAGTTTTGGCGTCGGGTGGGGCTTAATCCAACGCGACCAGTAGCGCTAATAATCCCTTGGGTAATGGTTTGCCCTAAATTGTAAGGGTTACCAATGGCGAGAACGACATCTCCCACATGAGCAACTCTATTTGGGTTAATAGTAATGACAGGCAGGTTCTCGGCATCAATTTTCAGGACAGCAAGATCCGTTAAGCTATCAGAGCCGATAACCAGGGCTTCATAAAAATGACCATTTTGCAGTGCAACAATAATTTGTCCTGCATTGTTGATGACATGTTTATTGGTGAGAATATAACCCTTATCACTCATGATGACACCGGAACCGAGGGTATGATTTTCTCTGCCTTCATGAGAAAAACTACCCATGTTACTGCTATAGACGTTAACCACTGCGGGTGCTGCTTTGCGGACACCTTGATTAAAGCTGAATGGAATTTCATCATTATTGTTGCTGATTATTGCAGATACCAGCCCGTTAGGGCGCAGCGATGGAACGGTAATCAGCAAAATTACAGCTACAAGTAATCCCAAAAAAGCAGAACGCAGTAACTTGGCAAACATGGGTATTATTCAGTGTGAGTTAGTGAATAACTGTAGGATAACATATGAAATTAGCAAACACAGCATTGCTCTGTATCTCAGATTGCTGACCTTTTAGCACCTCGACTATCACTGCTGAGTATTTAGTAAGGTAAGATTAAATACGCTTTATCTGAAAGTGATAAAATAGCCGTTAAGAAAAGCTATTGTTTTGTCTGTCAGCGTGGTTTTAAAATCTGAAAAAAATGGCAAGCGCATCATGAAAAAAACAGGTGAAAACTTTAATCATTAAAGGTAAAAATAATTTATTAAGGATTTTTAAAGTGGACGGATTCACACAATAAATGCAAGGCGGATTCGATTAAATCATTTATTTTAGGATTTTGTTATTCTTATTTTTTACGAATAATTATATAACTTTTTGATAAATAATCAATTTTAAGATTGAAAGCGTGATTAAATCCGGTTCTTTTTTAAATATATTGTCTGAATAACCCATTATATATTCTTATGTGTCTTTTTGCAGGGTATATAAGCATTAATAAATATAATGATTTTCCTCGTTTTCACTGATAGATTTATGATGAGTAGGTTTTTAACCTCTGGTTTTAATTGGTGTAATAAGGTTTTAACCGTTGTTTTTACTGTTTTTAACACTTGTTTTTTATTAAGTTTAATCATTATGGTATATTGTTTTTTACGTTTAATCAATGTTAACCATATTCGCTTTATCTTTATTGAAGCTGTTTTACTGGCAATTCTGATCAGCTTTTATAAGTTACCATCCTCTGTTTTATCTTCATAAATAAACTCGTAAATAGCTTGGTAGTATAAAGATACCCCATTATGTTTTTTCAGATAATATTCTTTTTCTCGCTGATTTATTTTAAGTTTTCTGTTAATGGCTAATGTCATCTAGAAAACTGTACTTATAGTTAAATCCGTCTTTTATATAAAATCTTTAATACATCTGTTTTTGTGCTTTTAAATGGTTATGGCAGGACAGGTAAATGTAAAATAAGCGAAGGATAACGTCGTCGATGAATACTTCCCAACAATCGAAGCAACCGAAACTTTACCACCAATACCGGCAGATTCTACCTCTTCTTTGGCTATCAGTGCACCTTTTTCCAAGGCGGTCAGGGCGTTATATAACAGTCCTAAATCGTTCTGGTTTTCTGTCGTCACAAACTGGCTGAGATGAACTGACAGCCAAAGGGGGAAATCCCGACTTTCTGGTCGGGATCTAATCTATTATAAAGTCCGTTTGACAGCGATCAGCCAATCTTCCCACATAGCTGGATCTGCTGGGCCGGATAAATCATCCCAGATCGTCCAATCCATTGATCCCAATAAGCAACCTATATCATCCGACTTTGTCAGTTCGTATTCATGCTCCAAAAAATAAAACATAGCTTTGTAAGCTTGTTCTATTGTAATCATCTTATTTTCCATTTTTATCACCTCTTGGCTTCAGTGAAGATAATCCCGTCTGAGGATCATATGATTTAGGTGGGTTATTTATCCCAGCATTTATCACTGTATCCCCACGAGTTTGAACCCAAGCTTGAGTTCCATCCGGTAACATACGTGCAGACCAGCTGTTACCATAACGATCACCACCTAAAATAGCCGCTTTATCATTTGCAACATCCAATATTAATTTTCTATTTTCAGAAGTATCAGCAATATGCCCTTCCGCTTTGCGGAAAATATGTCCAACTCGAGACTCAGAAATAGTGACTTGATTATTTGATCTTACAGATGATTCATTATTAATGCGTACATTATTTCCTTTCCCTATGTTAGTAGTTGACTTATTCCTTTCAACAATCGAAGCAACTGAAACCTTACTACCAACTGCACCAACAATACCGGCAGATTCTACCGCTTCTTTGGCTATCAGGGCACCTTTTTCCCAGGCGGGCAATGAATTATATAACAGCCCTAAATCGTTCTGGTTTTCTGTCGTCACAAACTGGCTAAGACGATGAGCATCTTCTTCCGACAAGCTAAACATCCATCTCAGGCCACTAACGGCATCGGCTGTTTTTATCCCCCCTTCCATTTCAGCTTGGTAGGTTAGCGTACATAACCCACCACTCCCGGCACAGTCAGACAACATTTCTGCCCGTTGTACAGCGCTCAGTGCCCCGTATTTGTTCCAGATGGCTTCGGTAGAGGTGCCCGGCTTATTGGCTTCTTGAAGCCCTCTGGTCAGATTGCAAACACTCATGGAATGCAGGTAATTGAAGAGGATCACGATTTCCCAGACATTAGCTCCACTGTTAGCGCCGCCAGTTCTGCGGCTAATGCGTCCAAGGTTAAATGGCTTGAATCCGGTAGTTCTGGACTCAGGTATGATTAGTCGCTAAATGTAACCTATCCAACTTTATGAGGTCAGTTCACACTGGCCGGGATCTTTTTTAACGTAACCAGAATGGCGGATCATCTGGGCTTAAAGCATCGTATTGCTCAAGAGGGCGATTTTTATCATCGATAAACCACGGTAAATCGGAGATTACTATTTTTACTGGCTGATAAATAACTTTTCAAAATAGTGATACACCTTGCCAACACCTTACACAGTAAGGGTTGCGGTATGCATAGCACAAAGCGGTTCATCAGACGTCAGAGTGGCCCTTTTGAGATAATCAATCGAATAGACCTACTGTATCGGTATTATGAAATCTTATTTATATTTTAAATGTGTTCAAAAATGATTCCGCAGACTCTTTGGCATCAAGAAAACGATGAAAGTAATCTATAAATACAAGATGGTCGCCCTCACCCTGTTTGCGATATATTGACAGCGTGTGATTTATTTTTTTAAGCGGTTATCATCATGAACACTATCGCACTGATTGGTATCGATCTCGGCAAGCATTCCTTTCATGTCCATTGTCAGGATCATTCGGGGAAAGCCCTGCTACGTAAAAA
>NZ_PUJU01000041.1 GCF_011189505.1 Photorhabdus tasmaniensis | reverse complement strand
ACAACCGCGACGTGCCGCTGGAAGAGTTGCTGCGTCAGCTGGCCGTGGAGGTTGAACAGGGGCACACCGTCTCACCGGCCCTGATAAAAAAGACCGACGACCGTTTTAACGCCCTGCTCAGTCGCTATTATGCGTTACAACAAGACGCCGGGCTGACGGCCAATCCCGTGCAAACGACCCAGCCCGATGCTCATCTCCATCAATCATACAAAGATTAGGTTATGACTATTAGACCCTTATTCAACAACTTCCACCCCGATATCACTCAATCAGGGAGACAATAATGGCAGATTCAGGACTGGTTTTTACCCTCACGGCCGGTAATCTCCCGGCACACACTTTTGCGGTGGTTGAATTTACCCTTAATGAAGCCCTCTCAACCCTCTTTAGCCTCGAAGCCACTCTCACCAGTGCTGACCCGGATATTGACTTTGCCGATGTGCTGGATAATGAAGCAACACTGACCGTCTACCGTGACGGGCAACCGGAGCGCTGTGTCAGTGGCATTGTCACCCGCTTTGAACAGGAAACCACTGGCCGCCATCGCAGTCATTATTCCCTGACCGTGCATCCCGCCTTATGGCGGGCAGGCCTGCGGGTGAACTCCCGGATTTTTCAGCATCAGTCCATTACCAACATGATTGACACGCTGCTGAAAGAAAATGGCATTCAAAACATAGCCTATACCCTCAACTATGCGCACCCAGAGCGGGAATTTTGTGT
This sequence comes from Photorhabdus tasmaniensis, assembly GCF_011189505.1. GTDB lineage: Bacteria > Pseudomonadota > Gammaproteobacteria > Enterobacterales > Enterobacteriaceae > Photorhabdus > Photorhabdus tasmaniensis. The sequence goes on along the minus strand of NZ_PUJU01000041.1, from coordinate 41,239 downwards.
TCAATATGACGAAAGTGATCTCGCCTTTTTACAGCGTCTGCTGGCTGACGAGGGGATTTTTTATTACTTTGAGTTTCATCAAGGCCAGAACGGGCGAACGATCTTCTTTGCCGATACCTGTATGGCACTCGGTAACCGCTTTTCTGTTCCCTATAACCCGGTGCCCGATCCACAGGGGATACAACCCAGTATCAATCAATTCCGCTGGCGTGAACAGGTAGGCATACAAGGGGTTTTTCTCAAAGACCGCACCTTTAAAAATCCCCCCTGGGCCGCAGAATATAATTTTTACGAGTCTAAACACGCCAACCAGCGAACAGATTTGCCCAGTTACTATCACTATGATTTTCCGGGCCGTTACAAAGATGAACGCGGTGAGAAAATGAGCCGCTATCGTCTGGAGGCACTACGCAGCAACGACCTCCTGGGCCGAGGTCAAAGTGACGGGTTTTTCCTCTGGCCGGGGATCCTGTTTACCCTTACCGACCACCCGAAAGAAAAATTCAATGTCCCGTGGCAGGTGATCCAAATCAGCCACCACGGACAACAACCCCAGGCGGATGAAACCCGTTACGGCGAAACGGGAACAAGATTAACGAACCACTTCACCTTTGGTGATCGCAGCCGTTCATGGTGCCCTTCGCCTTACCCCAAACCCCGCATCGATGGCCTGCAAATTGCGACCGTGGTTGGCCCGGAAGGGGAAGAAATCTTTTGTGATGAATACGGACGGGTGCGGGTGCAATTTGCCTGGGACCCGGCTCCATGTTCGTAGCACACTGTCCGATGAAGGATGATCAGTAATGACAGAAGAAAAACGTTATGCCGTCATTGACGGTGCCGCCGAACCCCGGCTGTTCTTTATCCTGGAACATTTTGACCCGCCCGTGACGTGTCTGTATGACGAGTCTTTACAACCTGAACTCTTGAAAGTGGCCCCGTATCTGGTGGAAGTGACGGAGAAAGTCGGGCTTTTTTTGGCCGAATGGGGAACGCCCTGGGGGATCTTCCTTCACTCGCCAGCCGACATGAGAACACTGCGCCAGCATCTACGCAAATATCTTCAGGTCTTATTGCCCGATCAGGACAAGCCGGTGTTTTTTCGGTTTTATGACCCGCGCAATATCTGGGATTTTCTCGGCGTCCTGAGTGACTGGGAAATTCACTGTTTTCTCGGGCCGATAGAGAAAATTGCCACAAATTATCCGGGGATTGACAGGCAGGATAGTTTTGCACAGAGCCGGAATAAATATCCTGAAAATGCAACCAGCAGAGGGAAATTATTAAAAATAAGTACAAGCCAGTATGATATATTAGAGTTAAAACAGAAAGAAAAATACCTACAAAAACTCAATTTATTATTATTATCCGAAGTAGATAAGATTAAATACATCAAACAAATAAACACAGAAAACTCAATGAGTTTTATTATTTATCTGTATGATTTTCTAATTGAAGAAGATATTTGTGACACACGTTCAATAGAAGGCATATTGAAAAAATTGATTAAGCATGAATATTTTACTGTTGATAATTTTAATCAAAATCTTTTGTCCGGCCTCACTAATAATGGGAAACCCGGCTGGTATAGAGCTAATATTTTTATTCATGACATTAATGAAGAGGTTTAAAAATGGATACTGTAGTAGGCGTTAATGCGGGAAAAGCCTGTGCAACCTGCGATATACCACCACCTTGTACCCATCGTTATATATTAACAGATGACTGTATCAAATATATTGATTTTCCATCAACTAGTAAAATGTTTGAGGTAGTTAATATTATTTCTGAGAAAAGAACATACAAACTAACATTAAAACTCGTACCAACAAAATGTATAAACAATAAAGAAAACTGTCCTACAACCTATACTTTCAGGAAAGGTGGCACTGAAAACATAGAATTGACCCCTAAGAATCCGAATAAAAGTTATACAATAACTAATGATCAAGCTAAACTTCCTATATTTACCACGCCATGGGAATGGCTCAAAGAATTCTTTGCCAGAGATGTCAATGAAATAGACAAAGTAACTTACTATTCTCAAACCGTTGATTGTTCTGGACTGGTTCAGAAAACACAAATTGATGTATATCCAAAGTATATTTTATCCGGTGAACTCAAAATAGACGTTAAAAATGCTGCACATTCGACTTTTAAAGCCAAGCGTTTAGATTATAATAAAGATCAATTTTAGAAACTTAAAAACGAATTAGGTAAGACAAAATGGAGTGAAATTGGACGATATGTCCATGAAAGGGAATATACAGCAGCAGGAAAAACTGAATTTCAGTTATTCGATAAAAAGAATAATTCTGATTTTACCATTTTTGAAGGCAAAAAAAACATATGGAAAGATAAAAAATCTCTTGTAGAAAAAGTGAAAAATGCGGTTGAAAAAGCAGTATCACGAATTTTAGCCGATAAAGGAGGAATGGCCGGAATTAAAGAAATTAACTTGCTTGGACCATCAGTTGAAATAAGTGGTAATAAAGAATTAAAAATTATTAATTCAATCCCAAGTTTTGAATACAATTGCAAATTAAAACTGGCGCCTTTACTGGGCTTGGAAGTCAGATTAGATATCATTAATGTCTTGATTGCTATATTAGGTAGCCCTGCTGCGGGTAAAAAATGGCATGATCTTAGGAAATTAATGGAAGAGCAAAAGGAGAAAATGAAAGATAGGAAAGAAGGAGTAGCTGACGGCTATGGACTGTTCTATGTGGATTTTATTATTTCTGGTGAAATTTTAAATGGCGGAGTCACTGTAAAAAAGCGTGCTAATGATGTAAAGTTAATAGGAGAAATAGAGAACAAATTATCTTTAAAACTTAAAGTAGGCTTTGAAGCAGGAGTCAGAATTTTATTTATAAAAGGCATGCTTACCGCAACAGGAGGTGTTGACTCAGCGCTGGCAACGGGATTGAGATGTAATGATTCAGGACTGGGAATTTATTTTTCACATGAAGGGATAAAAGCTTATTTTGAGGTGGAAGTAAAAGCAGATTATATAAAAAACTCTAATGATTCAATTAGCCAATCAAGAATTGGTAGTAAAGGTGGAAATAACGGACCTAGTATGAAACTAATCAAAGCAGATGTGTTGATATGCGATAAAGATGAATTTGGTCCACTCTATTTTATTGATTTTTAATGAGGAAATATTATGCTTAATCATAAAAAATTTCTAGCAATATTATTATTTATATTACCCATAGCCGGATTTTCTAAAGAGAGTGAAAATTTCATGAATAATAAAATAGAACCTATTGATTACAGATTAGAGATTGAAGCAAACAAATGCTCAATAGAATTATTTATTAATGGAATGAGGATCCTTTCATATTATGATAAAGAACCGATGAATACACTAATCGGTATAGGTGAATATCTGAAACCTAAAGATAATACAATACAATTCTATGTTTGGCCATCAAATAGAAAAAATGATATTTTCGATTCAAATTCAATATGTAACTTTACACTAGAAGCAAGAAACCGATTCGAAACTCCTGATCTAAAACCAGTTATGAGTATAAAATACAACCCTAATGACAGTATAGAGAATAATATATCTACCTCATCTCTTAATATAAAATCTGAAAATGAACAATTGGCGAGATTATTAGGCCGAAATAAGATAAATCATAATAACGAAAAGTACTATTATGAGTATTCACAACAATTTGACATAAAGAGTGATTACCCTGTATGGAACTGGGTAAATTCATATCAGTTTTCAAAAGAAAATAATGTGATAGACTCATTGCCAGAAAATTATCAATCAGCTCTTATTTCTGCTTATAAAGAATATTGGGCGTTCTTAAAAAACAAGGATCTTAAAGGACTAAAACAGCTACATAAGGAATTCCTCGATGAATCAGTAAGAGCTAATGGTGGAAATAATGATGACTATTTTTCATCAATAGGGTTAGATGAAGTTATAAACTCAACTGATATTCAACTTTTATCTTTAGATTTTAGTCAATCTAAAATTGATCTCTCTCTTGATGGTCGAGTTGTTTTTATGTCTCCCTCACCACTTGTATTTATTAATAAAAACAATAAAAAAACAAGACACTATTAAATCCCAAATATCGTTTTGACGGAAAAAAATTTATTTTAACCCGATAATGATATGAAAAACAAAGAGGGTTTATTCCTCTTTGAATAATAGACAATAGTACCTAATAATAAATTTAAATAAAAGTCATATGGATAATGCAGTAAAATTGTATATATCAGTACAATATATGATGATTATGAAAAAACACTGATCACTTTAGGATTTACCAATATAAAAGCGGATGGAAAACTCGCTACCAGAACCTAACAATGTCATCTGTTGCAGTTGAATCATTGTAAAATAATAAAAATACCAGTAAAGGTGGCAGCAGATCCATATGACATAAATCCAGTATAGTCGCCAGCCCTATAATAACTGCACATAGGTTTAAGAACATATTCCCACACAATATGGGAATAATATGAGAAAAGTTTATCATATTGCCATCTATATGGTGATAGAAGATGACAAGCCTATTCCCTCAACGATAAAGTCAATTAGTAAAAGGGGCAAGAACAGGAAAAAGAAGTTAAACAGGGTAAAGATGGTGCCTACCTTGGTGTTCAACTGGATTTAATCGTGAAAGGCAGCATCGATCTGGGTTTTAGCTGGGCTTCGGATGAGAAGAAGGCGTGGCATTTTGAGCCCGGCGCGTTGGTCAAAGTCAGCCTGGCTATTGGCACAGAAACTAATATTCGAGGTGGAGTCTGGTATTGGGCTGTAGAAGGGTATTTTAAGGCCAGTGCTGAGATTATGGCTGAAGTGTGTGTTGCATTGGATAACAGCCGGAAAGATAAGCTGGCTCTGGTCTTTTACCATGAAGGGATTAAAGCGAAGAGTAATGTGGCCTATGGAGTAGCAGTTGGAAGAGAAAAGGAGAAAAATAATGGAAAAATTGAAGGTCGGCAATCAACGTATAAGAAAAATTTACAAGATGAAATTGAAAAAGAGTGGATATTTCAAGAGCCATTACCAAAAGATAAATCAAAGTTCAGAGTACAACTGGGTTAAAACTTTGCTGGCTTTACTACTAGTGATAAGTTATTCAGTATCAGGAAAAACAAATATGGTTGAATATAAATATCTGTTGTCATTTAAGAGCCATCGTAGTCTCTGTGTGGCGAGAATTAATGGCGTGATGGCCCTGGATAATGTCGGGTCAAAGACAGGCACACAATCGAGTGGTTTTAATATGACGGCCTTTGTCGAAAATGGTCAGAATACGATGGAATTGTTGATGGGGTCTCTGGATGAAAATTCGGATACTTTTTCCCCAGACAATGAGTGTGAAGCCACCCTCACTAAGGCGTCTCCGTATGATGATAAAGAAGTGATCAGCCATATCAAATTGACTGTTGATGATAAAGGCAATGTCACAACACGAGAATCGCAGAGCCAGTTACCCAATGGTAAGGCTGGCTTTGATTACGCAGCCATGTCGAAAATAGAGGCGGAAGAAGGGCTTTTTGCCGCACAGAAAACCTTTACCCTCAGTGGATTACCGGACTGGATGTGGATAAAAGCACGACCAGTGTCGGAAAAAAATGATATGGAGGCGATAAAAAATTTCTATCTGGAAATCAGCAATACCTTGCATCAACGAGATTTAAATCAATTATGGAAAATGAGTCAACCCGCCTGGACCGAATGGGCAATAGGTGAAAATAGCCGACCAGAGACTTTCTTTAACTCATTCGGTTTTAAAGAAAAATTGGATGATAAAAATTATGTCGTCATACAACCTGAATGGGATAAATATAAGTTAGTACGCTATAAAGAAGGGAGAATGTTCCGGTTGGAAGCGGGAGCACTAGGTGGCTCTCCAGTCAGAATGGAGAATAAAATAACGAATAGGATTTTCAAATACAACCCTTATTTATCGATCATCAACGGCAAAGTGATGATTGCCCGTTAAGTAAAAAAATCACGATAATCATTCAGCCTAAGATGAAAGCGATCTTAGGCTGAAAATAGCCGTATCCTGCAATAATCATTGATACATTAACCTGTTTTCTCCAAACAATTTCAAAAATGAAGCCGAAGAACAAGGTATTTATGAACCATAACCGGCATAAAAATCTAGATTCATTAAGAGATGATGTTCAGGCTTAGAGGTTTATTTTTCACATGGTGAAATAAATGCTTACTTGAAAATAAATCTAAACTCTAGAAATGTATGAAAACAAGGCAAGTAAGTTAGCAAAGTTAAAATATCATTCTAATTAAAGTGAATGTAATAAAGCTGAATTTTTTTTGATTTAAAATAAGGTGACGTTATGTTTAATTATAAACATTTTCTAGCAGCAGTATTATTATTTACATTGCCCATAGCCGGATTGTCTAAAGAGAGTAAAAATTTCATGAATAACAAAATAGAACCCATTGATTACAGATTAGAAATTGAAGTTAATAAATGCGCAATTGAGTTATTTATTAATGGAATGAGGATCCTTTCATATTATGATAAAGAGCCGATGAATACACTAATCGGCATAGGTGAATATCTGAAACCTAAAGATAATACAATACAATTTTATGCTCAGTCATCGGTTCAGTCACCTGATATAAAAAAAGACATTTTCGATTCTGGGTCAATCTGTAACTTTGCACTAGAAGCAAGAAACCGATTCGAAACTCCTGATCTAAAACCAGTTATGAGTATAAAATACAATCCTAATGACAGTATAGAGAATAATATATCTACCTCATCTCTTAATATAAAATCTGAAAATGAACAATTGGCGAGATTATTAGGCCGAAATAAGATAAATCATAATAACGAAAAGTACTATTATGAGTATTCACAACAATTTGACATAAAGAGTGATTACCCTGTATGGAACTGGGTAAATTCATATCAGTTTTCAAAAGAAAATAATGTGATAGACTCATTGCCAGAAAAGTATCAATCAGCTCTTATTTCTGCTTATAAAGAATATTGGGCGTTCTTAAAAAACAAGGATCTTAAAGGATTAAAACAGCTACATAAGGAATTCCTCGATGAATCAGTAAGAGCTAATGGTGGAAATAATGATGACTATTTTTCATCAATAGGGTTAGATGAAGTTATAAACTCAACTGATATTCAACTTTTACCTTTAGATTTTAGTCAATCTAAAATTGATATCTCTCTTGATGGTCGAGTTGTTTTTATGTCTCCCTCACCACTTGTATTTATTAATAAATACAATAAAAAAAACAAGACACTATTAAATCCCAAATATCGTTTTGACGGAAAAAAATTTATTTTAACCCGATAATGATATGAAAAACAAAGAGGGTTTATCCCTCTTTGAATAATAGACAATAGTACCTAATGATAAATTTAAATAAAAGTCATATGGACAATGCAGTAAAATTGGATATATCAGTACAATATATGATGATTATGAAAAAACACTGATCACTTTAGGATTTACCAATATAAAAGCGGATGGAAAACCCGCTACCAGAACCTAACAATGTCATCTGTTGCAGTTGAATCATTGTAAGATAATAAAAATACCAGTAAAGGTGGCAGCAGATCCATATGACATAAATCCAGTATAGTCGCCAGCCCTATAATAACTGCACATAGGTTTAAGAACATATTCCCACACAATATGGGAATAATATGAGAAAAGTTTATCATATTGCCATCTATATGGTGATAGAAGATGACAAGCCTATTCCCTTAACGATAAAGTCAATTAGTAAAAAAATCACGATAATCATTCAGCCTAAGATGAAAGCGATCTTAGGCTGAAAATAGCCATATCCTGCAATAATCATTGATACGTAGATATCAAAGAAAAAACCACTTCACAGGATATAATGAAAATTAAGAAGAAATGGGTTATTGCCGATCCATTAAAAGCCAGTGAATCCCCATTAAGAATTAACCTGATAGGGGAAGAACGGTCTGTGACCCGACCAGAGGCTGTCTCAGGCGCAGAAACAACACCACTAAAAATGAACAATAATTCTAACTTTAAACCTAAGCTGGATAATATCCCGTTTATCACCGGATTCCCAAGAATGTAAGCAACAATGAAAGGATAAAAAGTGAAATTAAAACTGTTATTACTGTTATCAGGAGTGATTTTTATGTTTAGTGCTCATGCAAATGAACCCAGGCTGTATATCCGCAGCGTATTCGATATCCAATATGCCTTTTGTGATATCAAAACCAATGGTGTCACGGGGTTCAGTAATCGTAATTCGGCTCGGGCAAGCAGTGGATTTGGCACATCCAGCACGGGGGCAATGCTGTTCATGGTCAATGGCGAAAACGAAATTAGTCTGGAATTTGGTGCACTGGGCTGGTTTTCCCCAGATAAACTGTCAAATAAAACCCGTAATCATTTCAACCATGAAGCGACATGCAAGCTGGAGCTGACTGCCATACGCGGTAAAGACAGCCAGGTGCTGACAGCAATTAAAGTAACAATGGATAAAGACGGTCAACCTGTGGTAACTACACCAGTGGATGAAGCCAAATATGCCACTATCAGCACGCCGGTTGTACGTCATGTAATACAAGCGGAAAACGTGGAAGCTGGTCATAAAGATGAAAACTATTTTGATAACCGAAAATTTCCGCCTAATATGACCTTATACCGGTTTAGTCGTAATGTAAAAATCAGTGGCTTACCTGAATGGGAATGGATTAAAGCAACGCCTTATACCGATACACCGGAACAACGTCAGCAACTGCAACAGGCTTATATGGCTGTCTGGCAAGCCTATAATGCCAAAGATGTAAAGACTATCCGGGAACAACAAAAAGTCGCGCTTAAAGCCTGGGCCTGGTCAACCGGTGAAAATGAAGAAAGCATTTTCACCGATCAATCTGTTTACAAAAATATCAAAACAAAAAGCTTCAAAATGATACCGATTAACTGGAATGATTACAGAGTTAAAATAATGAACCAGGGTAAAATGGTCAGGCTGGTGAATAAATCTGATTTAAGGAATTCTCCAATATCCTATTATTACGTTGATGATGAAGACGGTGAAACTGTTCTGTCTACTGTCGCACCCATTTTTTCATTAATTAATGATCACTTTGTCTAGGTCATTTAATTAACCAATATCGGGTTATTTAACCCGATATTTTTCTTGATTTTGAATAACACTTCATTATGTTCAATCATAAAAACTTTCTAACTGGGTGGATTCACATGATCATTGGTAAAGTAACTATAAAAATGACGGGGATATGAGTTTTTCAGAACATGTAGCTCTTTTAAATCGGGAGATGTCTTTATTAAAACAAGCATTAGAATAAAATGATAAAGCTACACAAATTGCTGCCCTAGCTGTTGCACGAGGTATAGTTTTAGTAATTATGAACCAATTTGAAAATCTATTCGAAGATATAGATAAAATGGCTTGGTCAAATGAGTTTAAATGGCCGAATTCGTGTTTTTAAATGGTTATGGCAGATTATATAAATGTAAAATAAGCGGAGGATAGTATTGCCGATAAATGAATTAAACATGGCAGGGAAACCACAGTGGAATCCCACCCTACGTTGTTGATAATCAGAGATAAACTTATTAAGAGCCAGCTCAATCAGGACTATGAAACACTCAAGGCACGCAACGTCAGTAGGCTTTTTGCTAAACGTAGCAGCAGTGTTAATTACCTACTCCTTCCCCCAAAAAAACCATTTGAATCTACGTGCCTCAGAGCTGACTTTACTTAACTGCTTATAACCAGAATTTTAACCATAAATAGAACGAGTTTCAGTCACATTCTCACGCTTATAAGATCCAGCAACAGTAAGAAACTCACGCCACAACGTAATCAGTCGCTCAAGATCAGCACGGGAAACATCAAGATGCGTCACTAAGCGGGTGACAGAATCTACACTCAGAATCACACCTCGTTCTTTCATCCAAGGTCCCAACTGCGCGGCTTCATGCGTGGGTATGCGTAAAAACACCATATTAGTCTGTGCCCCAGGTGCTAAAACTTCCACACCCAGCGCACTCAATTGTTCAGCAAGCCACTGGGCATTATCATGGTCCTCGCGTAACCGTTGAACATTATGCTGCAATGCATAACGTGCTGCGGCAGCTAATATTCCCGTCTGACGCATTCCTCCCCCAGTCATTTTGCGCCAACGTCGTGCCTGCCTGATGTATTCTGCATCACCACACAGTAAAGAACCCACTGGCGCTCCCAAACCCTTGGACAGACAGATGGTCAGAGTATCGCAATACTGAGAGAGAGTACTCAGTGGCACATCTAACGCCACAGCCGCATTGAGAATCCGCGCTCCATCAACGTGCAATGCTAAGCCTTTCTCCTGTGTAAAAACGCTGGCCTGCTGCAAATATGCAAGTGGTAGTACCTTACCATCGTATGTATTTTCTATGCTGAGTAAACGGGTTCGGGCGAAGTGAACATCATCCGGCTTAATAACACTAGCAACAACATCCAGAGGCAATGTGCCATCAGCCGCCATATCAATCGGTTGTGGCTGTATACCGCCCAATACGGCAGCACCACCCGCTTCATACAGGTAGTTATGCGCTTTCTGACCCACAATATATTCATCACCTCGCTGGCAATGGGTGAGCAATGCCACCAAATTAGCTTGCGTACCAGTAGGTAGAAACAGCGCAGCTTCCTTACCAGCCAGTACAGCGCCTTCGTGTTCAAGCTGGTTAACATTAGGGTCGTCGCCATAAACATCATCACCCACCTCCGCTAATGCCATGACTTTACGCATAGCCTCGCTGGGTTGGGTAACAGTATCACTACGTAAATCGATCATAGGTGGCTCCTGTATATTATTTTGAAAAATTATTTTGCTTAAATAGCCAGAGGATAATCTCTTTCATGTCTAACAATGCCATAACCATATCCACTTATACTTTTGATCAGATCGTCTGTACTAACTGTAAGAGATAATATAATTTTTGCTATAAACATCCCCGGTATAATTTACTGAAAAGTATCAAAACATCAGCAGAGTAAAAACATGGCATAAAGCAGTATCGAATAAAGTCACTATACAGATAGCATACCCGCCCAAATAGCGATATAAATTGACGGGTTTTACCGGATGCTTTAAAGCGTTTTCAGTTACTGCTGGTAGTGAACCTGACGGTTTAACTGCCATGATAGTAAATCAGTAAATACCTGCCAGCGATGAAACTGTTTAGCCTGCTCTGCTGTCATTGGTTGTGGTTCACCTAATAATAATCCTGTTTGGTTTGCCCATGGTCGAAATTCACCTTTACCTATCATGATATAGGCACCTTGCGGTGTAATAGTCACTTCCGGGTTATATCCCTGGCACCAGATAGAGTCCAGATGTTCAGTCAGCAAATTACAGCCGGTACGGTAATAAGTCGTATTGGATAGGCTTAAATGATAGAGAGTTGGCCAGATATCTTTATGGCTGCCGACTCTGGTCGCATCAAAAGTCATGTTCTGGCGATAAGCAGGTGGTACGTAGAGATAAAATGGTACTCCGTGACCAATTGCCAGTTCATGGGCATCTGGATAACTGATGCCCCGCATATTATGGTCACCGGTTGCTGCAATAATAGTATGGGAAGCCAGTGACTGAGATTTTACCCAACTGATAAATTGCCCCAACTGATCGTTGGTATAACGTAGAGTATGGAAGACCTCCTGTAGCTCATCACCGCTAGCCAGACGGCTTAGGCGTTGTTTCTCTGCATCGTTTAGCTTAATGTCGGTTTTCTGATAGCCTTTTGGTGACTTATACGGTGGGTGATGGGTAGTGGACAACGACAGAATCAGAACATGTTCGCCGTTCTTCTCTGCCTGAGCTAGTCGTTCTTCAATATAACGGAACATAAACTCATCAGGTACACCCCAAGTACCGAATTTGGCTTCTGGGTAGCGTTTTTTTAGCCCATTCTGATCGATAAATTCACTGACGCCCAGATTTGGCAGGAACTGATTCAAGTTACGCCATGCTCCGTTACCTGATGTGACGAAGATAATCTTATAACCATTCGCCAGATAGGGTTTAAACATATTGCTGGTGAAATCGAGATTTTGGGCAGTGGACTGGCTGATTGCGCTGTTTGGGCTACGGACTAGGAAGCGGCTCAAACTGTCGATGGTGCCATCTCCTTCAGAAACAAAACGTTCAAAACGCCAGTCATTTTGCCAGTGCTGGCGCAGGGCACCAAAAACATCAAGGTTTGGGCGATCCAGGCTTTGCAGGTGATAGCCCATGCTTTCCATCACGTTAAATATTACATGGGGTGGTTTTTTCTGAGCGACAGGATTGTCGGCGGTTTTAGCCATAAACGGCGACAGGCTAGCTGGCGTTGGATTATCCAGAAATTGGCTTAATAGCTTGCGACCTTGTTCATCTGTTGCCTCTGGGAAGTAGCTGTTTTTGTAATGATCATTAAAGGCCCAGTTCAATGCCATTGGACCGTTAGGCGTCAGCATATTAAGTATTTTCACTTCTGAAACTTGTGTATTGGATTGACGCAGTGGAAAGGTCCCTATGGAGCCGCGCATTCCAACAAAGCAGACAGCCAAAATAGCCAGCGTTGCTATAACAGAAACCGGCAGGCTGGTTTTGCGTTCTAGTCGTGAGGCAAGGCGGCGTTGCCAGCGGAGACAAAGCCAGAAAACAAAAGCGGTGAACAGAACTAAACAGAGCAAACCACGGATAATGGGATAATCATTCCACAAGGTATGTAACACGGCTTGCGTATCATCTTCCACCAAACCGAAAATGAAAATATCGATCGACCGTTCATAAGTGGCATAGTAATAAACATTGACTACAGTTAAAGCCCCAACCAGTGTATTGAGTATTGCAGCCAGCCCCGGATAGAAACGTTGCCATAGGCTGAAACTGTTTTTGTTAATGGCAAATAAGCCGGCAATCAGCAGACAGGGAACAAATAGCAGACTGGCAATACGGATATCAAACAGCCCGCCAATCCAGAACATTTGTTCTACATCTTGAATGGCGTCAGCAAGGAGCTGATGACTGCTATAAGTGAGGAGAAGATAGATTCTTCCCGTCATTTGTATTGATACAGCTAGCAGCCAGGGAAGTAGAAGAGCGATAAAAGCTTGTTTAAATCTGGGAAACCACATAATGCCTTCTTAATTAGAATGGATTAGTAAGATTAATTTGGTATTTTATGGGTAAGGATCCTAGGGGCTGTTGACGTTTCATGCATATAACTTATACAGCCCACATGGGTAACCACATCATCATAAAAGCCATGGCAACCATACTGGCATAATTTCGCTCAAGTGTGTTGTATATTGTTGCTCTATTATTTCGGATAAGGTCTCTGAGCTTTTCACTGTCGTATCCCTTGTTGGCAATCATAAACTCTGACGGAGGTGACTGAGTGACCAGGCTCTCGGCATGAACAATGTTGTTTGCTTGACCGCCTGAAAGTTAAAAGTGGACAGGAAGTCCATAACTGTCCACCACTAAATGGATTTTGGTTGAACGTTCCCCTCGACTTCGACCTATCGATGTATTTTCCCCTGAAGCTGCACTGGCACTGTGCTGATGTACCAGGATTATACTGCCATCAATGAACAACCATTCTGAATCGGCGTGATAAGATAACATTTTGAATAATAACTGAAAAATACCTTTCTTTGACCATAAATTAAAACGGCGGAACACAGTATTCCATTGACCGAAAGCGGCTGGGATATCCTGCCAAGGGCAGCCGGTTCTTATTCGATAGAGCAGAGTCAACTATCGTCAATTATTCTCAGCGATCTTCTCTGATTTCCATTTCTTCGAAACACTGATAGGTCTGAGTGATACTGATTCTACACTGGATGCACGTGCTAACATGTTGTTTGCCAAACTGCATCTGGATCATAAGGTAAAGATTGAGAATGGTTGTTTCTCAACCCGCGAGCTTTCATTGGGGCAGCGAAAACGTCTCGCCCTAGCGGTTTCCCATTTAGAAGACCGGCCATTCTATCTGTACGATGAATGGAGTGCTGATCAGGATCCGCTGTTTAAGACGGTATTCTATCAGGAGCTATTGCCTGAGTTGACTGCACGCGGTAGGGCGGTACTGGCGATCACCCATGATGCTCGTTTTTTCCACTTGGCCGATCATTGTCTTGAGCTGGAGGATGGTCAAATTCTCATCAATGATGGCCGTGCTGTCAATAGTTCAATGATATCGCTGGATTCGGTGCTGTAAATGTGGGCCGTTGATGTAAGGTATTTTAAGGTCGTCAGGATAAGTGAAACAGAATTATCTGGAAGTGACTAATGAGCAAACGGTGCACTAAATAAGATTTCGAAATAGTAGATCACTGGAAGGGAACTCAGTCCGATTTTTACGATCTGATTAATCATCAAATCAAAACAAATCTCAAAATGGACTGAGTGATGCCAATCATAACACCGATACCTCGAAACGAACGACGTCAGATGAAAAAATTTATCCATAGAACCTGGGATAAGGACTATGCGCGTCGTCTCACCGCGCTCTTGATGTGACATGAAGGAGTACTGTTCCTCACGTCTCCAGGACTCTTCACTGTTCACGCTCCTCAGTTAATCGCTGGATAAATTGGTTTACATTATCTGGCCTGGAAGGGTTAAAAAGCCTGCCGGCAGGAAGACCCGCTGTCTGGCATTTATCTCCACTTTTTACTTTATTGTCGTTCTTATTACAGTACTCCCCGCAGGATTTTGGCTACCTGCGTTCACGTTGGAGTCTTGAGCTTATTACTCGCATAATCAATGAATTATTAAACTTATCATGCTCAAAAAGCACATTATATCGCTACTTTTGCCGCAGGGGGATTGTGTGGAGAAGGGCTGCGCCTACCCTAAAAAAATCTGACCCGGAGTATGACGAGAAAATGGCAAAAATGACAAAGGCATTGTCCAACATATCAGAGCAAAACCCCGTTTTTTACGAAGACGAAGTGGATATTGACCTTAATCCCAAGAGCGGCGCGGACGGATGCTTTAAGGGGCAGCAAAAATGGGTAGTGACACCGGGGAAAAATCAAAAACACTATCTTGCGGGTTGTCTCAATGCACAAACAGGTGAAGTCACGTATGTCAGTGGTGTAAGAAAGAATTCTGATTTATTTATCACCCTGTTAGAGGAAATGAATGTCCAGTATCGCCATGCAGAAAGTATCACAGTAATTTTAGATAACTATGGTATTCATAAAAGTCAGAAAGTCAGGGCATGGTTAAAGCAAAACGCTAAATTTAATCTGTTGTTTTTACCTGTTTATTCTCCCTGGCTAAACAAGATTGAACGTGTGTGGCAATCGTTACATGAAACGGTAACACGAAATCATTGCTGTCAGTATATGTGGCAGTGACTTAGATATGTAGAAGAGTTCATGAAAGCGTTTTCGTTACAACAACAACCTGGAATGAAAAAAATAAGTGTATAACTATTATGAAAGCTATTTAGGCATGAGATAGGATGACATATTCATCCTATCTCGTACGACATAAAAGTAGCGACGATAGGTTCAATTAAGAGGTTCAAGATATATGGAATGGCCTCCTCTTTTGTTCATCACCCTACCTCATTATGTATTATGTAGAATTAAAAAGCTTTTAGAAACAAGACTGATAAATAATTCGCCATTGTTAATGGTATACTTTGTTGCCTCTAAAGCGTCAATAAGCAATCCTTCGTCTAGGTCAATCTGCCAAAGTTGTAATGTTAAACTGACTTCTTCGTCTCCTGCATTAATTATACAAATAACTTTCTCCGTCTGAATATGCCTGGCAAATGCTAAAGTATCGTTACTGGCAAAAAGCCACTGTAGATTGCCACGGCGCAAAGAAATAAATCTATGGCGTAAAAATGCTAACTGACGAATAAAACTTAACATGGAGTGGTTTATCCTTGCCTTGTCCCAAGGCATACAACGTCTATTATCAGGATCTTCGCCTCCTTCTAAAGATAATTCCGTACCATAATAAATACACGGCACACCAGGCCAACAAAATAGTAAACTCAATGCAATTCGCATTTTTGTTTCATCACCATTTAATAGAGTTATAAATCGTACTGTATCGTGGCTGTCTAATTGGTTAAATTGGCACAGCTGGTTGTCCCAGGGTATCTTAGAAATTGCCTCATTCAGCCAATCATAAAGCTCTTCAGCATTAATCTTCCCTGAATGGTAAGTAATATCTTTCTTGGCCAAAAAAAGCCTGATAGGATGCAAGAATCCATAATAATTCATTGCACAATCTTCCTGCTCGCCTTGTAACCAAGATGTAGCCTCATGGAAATGTTCCCCCATAACTAATGCATCTGGATTCGTTGTCTTTGCCGCATTTCTAAGCTCTTTAATATAATATGAATTATTACTGGCATCCTTGCCTTCACCTAACATGTGTATGGCATCAAATCGCCATCCATCTATATGGTAAGGAGCTTTCAACCAATGTTTGACAACGGAACGCTCTCCCTTGTAGAAATAATTCTGTACATCCTGATTTTTATAATTAAGTTTTGGTAATGTCTCATATCCATTCCAGCCAAAGTAATTATCACCTTCAAAAATATAGTAGTCTCGATAGGGTGAACTAGGACTTTGCCAAGCACCTTCACCTTCTGTGTGTTTGCTAAACCGATTAAACCAAGGGTGATCAAGAGATGTATGATTAAATACAGCATCCAATAATACTTTCATTCCTCTGCGATGAAGTTCTGCGGTGAATTTAGCAAACTCTTCATTGCCCCCTAAATGAGGGTCGATATTAAAGTAATCTACAGTGTCGTATTTGTGATTGCTGGGGGCAGTAAATATTGGATTGAGATAAAGTGTCGTAACACCAAGCTCCTGAAGATAATTAAGCTTATTCCTGATTCCTACGATATCCCCACCGTAAAATTCGCAAGCGCCATTAGTGTCGTGATCAGAGACTGCATCTCCCCACGCTTTAACTACAACCCGTTTATCATCTCCATAAAGATTGTACTCACCTTGTCTAACAGAAATATCAGGATTGCCATTTGCAAATCGGTCAGGAAATATCTGGTAAACAACCTGATCAGCAACCCACTCAGGAGGTCTGCAATTTATATTGCAGCGAAAATGGTACTCCCGCCCAGGTATTCGGCTAGAAGTTCCCTTTGCATGGAGCCAAATTTGGCCCTCTTCCCCTGATGACGTGCGGGTGAGAATTTTGAAACAATATAGAGTTTGAGGTTTATCAGTATTATAGGGAATCTCCGTCTGCCAATATTTAAGACGAATTTTTATGAGAAAGGGAGTCATTTCAAATAACTTTTGCTCATTGTCAGGCTCACATCTTGCAAATACTTTATCAATATCAGAGTTATTCTCTGTACATATTGTGAGTGTTATAGAAGTCGTATTGCGTTTAACCCATAAAGGGGTTTGACCATGGTAAATAAATAAGATAGTCATTTAATCACCTAAATTTAATCTATAGAAATGTCATCAACGTTATAACCCTAAACGCTGTCTTAGGTATTTTAAAAACTTTGACTAGGTAAGTGGCTGAAATTACTTGTGCTGAAAATCGTTATTTACGCTATTGAATCAGTTCAATATTGGAAAATAATACTTCTGCTTGGGACGCTTCCCAAGAACGTAGCATAATACCTGCACTATCCAACTCCGAAGGGAAATGGTGTTTTAAATCTATTTCACGGCCATCAAGATAAAAGCTGAAAGTAAACGTATCATTTTGCTTAACGGTTGTTATAGATCCCACGGTTGAGTTACCGACATAATACCTCCACACAATATCTCTAC
Organism: Photorhabdus tasmaniensis; assembly: GCF_011189505.1. Classification (GTDB taxonomy): domain Bacteria; phylum Pseudomonadota; class Gammaproteobacteria; order Enterobacterales; family Enterobacteriaceae; genus Photorhabdus; species Photorhabdus tasmaniensis. Next base: position 23,415 of record NZ_PUJU01000041.1, on the reverse strand, counting down.
CTAACACACTATTATCTCTAAGTTGAATATATCCTCCGCTTAAACCAAACTGTAATCCAACATTACCACTTTCAAAAAAGAAACCAGTAAATGTCGAGTCTGTATTTGCGCTGATATACTGTTCAATAGTTGCATTAAAAATAAAGTTGCTAGGCAAGTTTGTGGCAATAAGCTGTGGAGCATTGTCCTGATACAACCACTTTTGGTATATTTTAGAGCCGTCGATTGATAACCATGCCCGTCCCTCCTCGTAGCTGCTTGAAGTGTTTCTTCTCTGAAGAAAGAAATCTGTTTGCTCATTTTCACGCTGATATCTTTCTGGGGGATTGCACTCTATCAGAAAAACCCAGGAGTGATAAAAATCCTCTATGCTTTGATTAACTTCCGCGAAGATATCACTAATCAAATCCTTAACTGAACCCTTCTCTCCTGCATTAAGAATTTCTTCAGCAAGTTTCTTTCCAGATTCCACAAACTTATTCGATAGTTCAGCTTGCGAGTAAGGAATTCCCGCCAAAACACACAAGCTTTTTGCTAATACTGCAAAGCTATGTGACACCCTAACTATCTCATTCAGAAAATAGTTTTTATCTGCCATGGACATAGCACAAGAATACTTCTTTTCCAACAGCTCAAAGAGCCCGGAAACGCCATTTCCATACTTTAAAAGCCGACTTACAACTTTATAAACAGTGTTTACGACATTAATTGACAACATTTTGTTGCTAACATTTATGGAAAAACAGCTAATTTTACATCCCATGAAATAGGAAAAAAATTTAGCATAACCTCTCACCAAAGTATCGTTCGGAATTGTAAAATGTTTGTATTCAGTAGAACCTTCATTCTGCATGCAATCAGTAATGTAGAATATTCCGGTATCACGATTATATCCTTTGACGAGCAGATAATGTGGGCTGAATTTTACTTTGTAGTTTGTCGTGTAATGAAGTAGTGAAGAGTCAAATGGAATTATAGCTATCTTGCCTTTATCTATTTGAGTATAAAGATATGAGTCCAAATCTTTTTCATTTACTTCCTCTGAGGAGACATCAAACCCGTGACAACAGAGCAGATTTACGAAGTCATCGGATTCAGTAACATCGTAATAATATCGATCTATCATATGCAGTTGGTATAGGATAGGAACAGTATTCAAAAAATCTTGATAAGATGCTAGACAGATATTAAAAGGACGATAGAAGCAACTTATCTCAGCCCATGAAAAATCATCTTTGTGGTCTGCGATCCTTGTTATCTTACATCTTTCCATAGAAACATTTCCTTAATGAAGAGTAAGAACGAAGCTTGTAAATATTCTCGACAGAGATTTTGACCCCTTTTTTCTTTAATTCACTTGAGAACACTATAACATCAACAGAATTGCCAAAATCAAAAAAGCTCCCATTTTGATCTATTTTTTCTAAACCTAAAACAAGTTTCCAGCAACTATCAAATATATCTTCAGCTTCATCGTTATTACTTCTGTTCAACTTCTGAAAGAAGAAATCCTTATCAAACTTTCCATTTATTGTTCTAGGAAGTTCTTCCACGGGAAAAAATTCTTTTGGAATCATATAACACGGTAGGTGATCATACAATAAACTACGTATATAGTCAGCATCAACATCTGTATCTGCAACATATGCGGTGCCAATGAAGTTTATTCCCTTTTTTTCAATAACAAAACTTTGAGCGAGTTTAATTTTCTTATCCATATAGAGCAAGCTATCTATCTCTTTGAGATCAATTCTATTTCCGGCTATTTTAATTTGGCTATCTTTTCTGCCAACATAATGGAAGGCTCCCTCTACGTCGAAGTAGCAGTGATCCCCAGTTCTGTATTGACGTTCATCTCCATTGATTGAAAATGAACTGCTATCAGTTATACCGATATAACCGTTACTGACACATATTCCGTTGACACATAGTTCACCGACGACGTAGGGCCTTTTAATACTTCTATCTCCATTCGCCAGCGATATCCTGGTATTTCTAATCGGATATCCTATAGGATAATCTGATGAATGACTCCATCCTTTGTAATGAAGCACGTCATCTGTACATTCGGCTGGGCCATAAGCGTTGATGATCTTATTTTCCGGTATGATTTCACTAAGTTTCCTGAATATACTGGCGTTTAATTTTTCCCCTGTAATCATAAAACTCCGAATATTATCAGCTAAGACTATCAGTTCATCATAATGAGAATTTAAGATAAACTCAGTTTGGAGGGGGGTCATTTCTAAATGTACATTCTTGTACTGTCTGGAAATTTCAATGAAGTAATAGGGATTTCCACTCTGTTCATTATCCATTAAATAAACATCAATTCCTTTGAACAGAGCAATGAAAAATTGCCATATATGTATATCGAATGAAATGGGAGACGACTGTATGTATAGATCACCGTCACAAAATTTGACAACATCAGCTTTGCTGAGCAGATGGTTATTAAGCCCTATTCTATTAACTCTCACCCCTTTTGGATTTCCAGTGGAGCCAGATGTGAATATAATATATGCATCGCTTTCTGATATATTGAAGTCATATATCAAATTTTCATCAAAATCATATGATTCACATTGTGAATTGCTGAATATCAAAACATCCTTCGAACGACGTTCTTCCATATCTGTTATTATGGTTGCATTACCAATACTAGCAACTATATAGTCAAATCTTTCCTTTGGTACGTTTGAATGAACAGGAGTAAATGGACGTCCTAAATAAAGACATGCTGTCATTAACTGAAAGTAAGTAAATTTGTTATCAATTGCCAACACTAATGTAGATTCAGAACCACAATTTTCCATGATCCATTGCATCTGTAAGTTGACTTTTTTCATAAACTCATGATGATTAATAGAGCCTCCATTATGGTAAATAAAATTTTTCGACTCTTTTGTAGTTTCGAGCATCTCTTCATAGATATTGATATTAGATATACTAGGGCCATTCATTTTCTTGGCCCAATAAGCATCATTTACTTCTATGAATTGTTTCTCAGATTGTTTGTGAATAATAGAATCTAATCCCTGATGGAATTCTTTGTGAATATAGTTTATGTGTTCACATGAGAAAACATCGTAACTGATGTTAAGGTATATCTCGAATCCATCACCAATTTCACAAACCTCTAAATCCAAACCATATTTGTTGTTTTCAACAATTATTCTTTGAGGTTCAATTTTATCGCAATGAGGTTTAGCTACATAGTTATAAGATATATCAAACAACGGATGTCTGCTAGGATCAAAAAGATCAGATTCATCCATTTTAGATATGATACTTCTCATACTTATATCTAAATAATTCACTGAATGACACCATGAATTATTAAATTCTTTAATCATGTCAGAATTACTTATGGATTTTGAGGTATCCATTAGTATTGGGATTATATTAGTGTAAGATCCATGAGCATGCAATAGCTCTAGAGAATTACGAGTGGTCACAGTACTCCCCAATATAAACCTATTAAGGCAAAAACAGTGTGTTATAAGCTTAGATAGTAGTCCACCAAATACAACAAATGTGGTTACATTCATTATATTCGCTAGGTTTTTGACATATTCGGCCTGTGTATTGTCCAGAGCATAATAACAACTCAAAGCTTTCCATTTTTTTTCATAATTAAGATGGGCCGTCCTCAGTCGTTCCTGATTAAATATCTTTATTTCTTTCAGAAAACGGTCAAGTCTAATTATATAATTATCACTATATTCCTTTTCTTTTTCATGTTTCACGAAAGCTTCAAGTGCAAGAATTTCATTCTTGACTGTTTCGTTATCTTTTTTCAATGCTTGACTCAAAAGGTTCACACATCCCATACCATCAAAATAAATATGTGAAGCTCTTATAAAGATATATAACCCAGAGCAGGAAGGCGTTAATTCTATTGCAATTTTCCTCAACGATTTCGGATACAGTGAATAGCTAAAACATTTAGCTTCCGCATCCTTTCTATTATGGCTAATGCCAACTGTATAGCATTCTTCCTGACTGCGATTCGGAATAAAGAATCTATTTTCAATATTACAGGTTATTAACTTATTGTCATTTAGAATGGCAGTTAAGCATGCTTTGTATTCTTTAATTGCCATGTCTGTTTTTACTTCGTAATACGCCGTGATAGTGTAGTCGTCTGGATTAACAGATTTCACATGCTTATCTATACCAAACTGACTAATACTCATTTCATACATGATTTACTCCCCAATCGCAATGGCACTATAATTACCGTAAAAACCAAACATATTTACTAAAACTTTTTCCACATTTTTTCTAAAAGGTTGGGTATTCACAAAAGCACCACCAGAAGAATGCCCAGACTTCGTATAACCTACTGTTGGGTATATATAATTTACTTTAATCATATCTAATGCACATGCAATTTGAGCCAAACCAGATGAATAAAGGCTGTGACCAATCGCCCCTTTTATAGACGTTATCGGAATATATTCCGAACCAGCGAAACATTGGAGCGCCGATAGTTCTTCTGCATCGCCTTTTGGCGTACCTGCCGCATGAGCAACTATTACATCAAATTTTATGTCAGAGAAATTTCTCAAGAGTATCGATATATCTTCACTATTGGTTAACGATCCCGAATGAAAATTTTCATGTGTCTCACAGCCAAGTATTAATGGTGAGTTTTTGCTAAGAGGATTAGAACCTAATAGTAAAATACCACCACCATCATTGATATTAATACCATTTCTGGCTTCGGAAAATGGTTTTGCACTTTCATTAGATAAAACCTTTAATGAGCGCATTGACTCGTATTCATAAAGAGTGATTAAATCTAGGCTAAAAATCATAACGTTTTCGTAAATGCCATTGAAAATATATTTCTTAGCTAGACTGATTGCATAGCCTATACTAGCACATGCATTCGACATTACAATTTTATCTGTAATTTCAAACCTGCAATTATTGATCATTTTTTCAATGAAATAATCGCCTGACCACCCTGCTTGGCGGATTTCTAAATTATCACTACAGGTACGATCAATATATATATATAGTGTGTTACTGCTGGATATGTTTTTTTCTTCTAATCTATTATACAACTCGGAACAAACCTTTTTTCTATCTATTTTCCTTTCTGAAAAATATGCTCTATCATTCGCGATAGAATTTAATTCTCCCCAGAAAAGGCTTTTTGAAATCTCTGACCAGTATCCATGGGTAGTCAAGACATCTAAATAGTTTATATACACATTCATACTATTCTTAACTCCACACTATTAGGTAAGATACCTATAAAAAGCATACTTTGATTCATTTTATACCTGAGCTTTTTGGCCACAAAAAATGCATCATCCGATTTTTTGTTAAAAGTCATAAAGTAATTCTTTATATCAAGTTTTTCACATATTTCTTGAGGAATTAAACATGGCTCTATAGCCATTGAGTGTTTTGGCCTTATTCGTTTTTGTCTGTTAACATTTGTCAAAACGTTCAATAATTCTTTTTCTATATGACCGTAAGCATTTATCCACAGCAGTTGGAAATCCGATATATCGGATCCTAATTCACTGATTTGTTTTCTTAGATTTTCGATCTGAAGCAACGAATCAAACATTTAATTTTCCCCTTACGAATGAGCTAACATGTTGAGCAAAAGCCAAACGTTAGCTTTTTGTATATGACAGGATTTACCTTGAACATTGATTCCAATTGTGGGAAGTGATTAAATTCAGACTACAGGTTGACAATCGTTTTTCCATTTGCTCCCTGCGACATGCTAAACTGTATTTTACTAATTCCTACTTCCCTGAAAGGTGTACTCGCTCTGAGTCTTGCAAGCTCCTGATCATTCAACTCTTCGGATACGTAGAGACAAAGGTGTTTTCCATTCTTCCTGATTATAAAGTTATATTTTTCGAAAAGGGTATTAAATTGTCCTTCAAAGTACTCCGGGCTGATGGTTTTTCCTCGATTGTAAATAAGGTTATCGTAGCGGCCCAGAATCTCAAGATGACCGTCATATCTGACAATGTCTCCGGTATTGATAAAGCAATATTCCGCTTCCTGTCCGAGAGGGATCCCCTGAAAGGGGGATCTGATATGCAAGATTTGCTTGTCACATATCTTGTATTCAATGCCAGGAAGAAAAGTACCGACCGAGCCGGGTCTATAGTTGTCTCTACAAGCAATGGCCACGTTGGGTCCGGCTTCGGTCAATCCATAGCCATCAAGAATTAGCTTACCGGTCAGTGCAGTAAATCGGGCTAATATCGCCGGCGGTAGCTTCTCCCCCCCTGAGCAAAATGTTTCCACCGACTCCAGCAGAACAGTATCTTGCGGTTTGCTCGCAAAGTGGTTGTTCAGTATTCGGTAGATATCAGGGAAGGCTTCCAGAGAAGCGATCTTTTCCTCCTTGATAAAGTAGAGAAGTGAACTAATGCGCCCAGGTCTAGAAAAACATACATCAACACCTTTCAGCCTTTTCAGGCAATACAGGCTAAAACCATAGCTGCTCCACGGAGGGACAATAGAAAGTACTTTTGTACCCATCCCGTATCCCATTCTTTTCATTGTCGCATTTGTATGCGCCAGGACACTATCACGTGTGAACTTATATAGCCTGGGGGTGCCTGTTGTACCAGAGGTGCTGATGATATAGTAGGGTTTCCTGTCTTCCGTGGCAAACTCGCTTTCCAGCAAAGGTAGTACGCCAGCTCTTGTTTTGTCGAGGTGAGCTTCCAGGACCTGATGATCAGAGATAACAGGTACCCTGCCGCTATCTAAACACTGATCCAGTCTATCGGTAAACTCAGTGTAGGTACCGCCCCTGACTAAATGGATGAATCTCTCATCATCGACTAGGGTGCCATTTTCTTTGATGTAGCAATCCATTATAAGAAACCCTCTACAATGCTAGGCAGTTCCTGGTCCCATTTTTTCCTGACAGACAGAATTCGGTGACTAGCATCTTTTAAGGACGCACCGAGTACTTTTTCCGCATCTAGGGGCGTCTCTACTTCCAGGACCTCAATACCAAATTCGCATCCGATGTATTTAATCATTTTGTCCGTATCAAAATTGCAAAACATATCGTAGCGTGATTTATCTAGTGCCAATTTCGGCCAGGAGAAGCCACCATTGTTAGAAACCACGAATATGATGGGCACCTTGCTCAGGTGCAACCGGTGGAAAGCCTGCCTTCCCATAGCAAGTGCACCATCGCCGACTATCGCCACAACAATATCTGTGTTTTCAGCAATACCAGCGCCGATAGCCATTCCGATACTAAGCCCAAGTCCTGTTTGCTCTCCAGGTACAATGAGTTTATCCCCTTGGGTCAGGTGGATAACCCGTTTTTCATAGGCAACCATATCGTGTAAGCCATTATCGAGCACAAAGGTCTTCTTACCTTCCAGGCTGCTGATGGCAGTAATAATTGAGGCCAGAGCTGTCTCCGGCACCTCCGCTTCTGACAGTTCCCTATGCTCATAACCACTTCCCATACTCTGTCTCAGAAAATTGTCCAGAAATTCCGTCCCATCACAGATACAGTGGTCACCGTTCTGAACATACTGGTACATGTGGCTGGGATCCATGTTGACCTGTGCCAGATATTTACCCTCGAACGTCTGGTGCCCTGTTTTCAGCAAGGCTGTCTCTTCTATGTGAGTTCCTATGAATATATACCCGTCGCTGTCAAGAAACGTGTCTTCGTAGTCGTTCTTCAGGTAAAGGCCGATGTTTCCTAGATAATTACGCCCCTCCGCAAAGACAGGATGGTTCCCAGTAGCAGTGGTTCCGTACAGGATGCCGAGACTATCTAGCCTCTCCACATGTTGCCTAGAGATTTTTGCACCGGCCCCAAAGACAAACAAAGGTGCACTGAGACGCCGGATCTTAGTAAGAATATCCTCGGCACGGGAGGCCGACCTCACCTCATATCCGTCCAGCAGGGGAAACTCGCTCGACGACTGGTGAACGAAATCCTTGGGTATCTCGATATAACTTATCCCTGACCGACTTCTACTCAGATACAGCGCCCTTTTCAGGACATGAACCAAACCATCGGCTCTTTCCAGGCGGTGCTGGAAAACTGAGATGGGCCGTACCAGATTCATGCTTTCGACATCCTGAAAAAAGCCGAAGTCTTTACGATCCCGCTCTATTCCGAGGCTAAAAACGACAATTTTTTTTCTCAGCGAGTGCGCTTCTAGCAGCCCCATCAAGGAGTTGGCTAGAGACGGACCTACCGCCGTACAGTAGACAGCGACGTCATCGGTAGCTGAACTGTATCCCAGAGCTGCAGCTGATGCGGCCCTTTGGTCAATAAATCCGTGTATTTTTAACTGTTCATAATCGGCGAGCTTCTCAAATATTCCATCACCGTCATTCACCATACCGAATATATTCTCAATATGGTTTTCCGCGAGAAACTCAGCGATCACCTTAATTATATCCATTGAACACTCCCTCTAATAAGCAGAAATATCATTCCTGCACGTTTTCAATCATGTATTAACGCTATGAAAAACTTTTGATTTTCAATTCACTTGCAGATATTACTTTTGCTACTTTCTGTACCATGGAATCAATATAGTCGGTTAGGCAGGACTTACTGTGACATTCCGGCAATAATTTGAGATAGTCAATCAGTGTACGTTGACACTGATTGAAGTGGTAGATATCGCATTGTCTTGCCAAGTAGGTATGGTAGAAAACTCCCCATAGATCCAACATGAAGTTATATATCTTAATTCTGGCTATATCATATTCATAGCCATCCATCTCTTCCAGAATAGAGAATAGGTGTTTTTCAATAAAATACGAGGGTAACAACTCGAATTTTTTATCAATATTGTGCTGGACAAAGCGATAATTTCTACTGTCGTAGTCAATCCATTTATCCCGAAATACATCATCAGCTCTGATAAATATCAATATTTCACTTTTAGGATATGTTGGCAAAGATGACATTAGCCCGAACAGTTTTTTAAAGCGGGTTTGAAGTGAATTTTTATATATGTAAAGTCCATTATTACCGAATTTCCTTTCTATATTGGTTTTATCCCAGGCAATGGACTCTAAGAAATAGAATTTGTCAAAGTTCAGACCAAAGCTAAAAGAGTGGTTGAAGTTAATGGTACAACCCTCGCAGAAGCTATGCTTGCCAACTTTTTCGGCTTCTTCCTTGAATTTCGGAGAATTGAGCGTGTCTACAATCCTACCTTCAATAGCAATCTCCTTGTCATAGCACTGTTGGCAGGGCGAGAGCACTGTTCCAAAGGGGGATACCGTGAGCACATTTCTCATCGCCGAGCATAGCGGTAAGTTAACTTCATTCTTTGCCATTGATATGATCATCTGATACATAGGCAAAATAATGCTTACATTAGGTTCCATTGTTAAGTGTGCTATTTTTTCCGCTGTACTTGTCTGCTCACCTTTATTACCGAAATAAGAAAAAACCGGAGAGAGGTGAACTTTGCTTCCGAGCGATTGACAGAGATTAATGATTTCAATGGTTCTCTCGACATTTTCTAACGTGCTGATGATAACTTTATAATTAAGGGAATTTAATTTGCACAACCGAATCGACTCCATAATCGAATCAAATACTCTCAGGCCTCTAACCTTGTCGTGCTCTTCCTTTGTTGCTGCATCCAGTGAGAAGTTAACTTCACTAAACGCACCATTCAGCTCATCAAACTTTTTGGGAAACAGCTGACCGTGGGTCGTGAAAGTTACAAAAATTCCCTTCTCTTTCGTATATCTCATCAGCTCCGGAAGCCACTTTTTGAGCAATGGTTCACCACCAGTAAAATCTATATATTGCACCCCATTGTTGTAGAGGTCGTCAATGATTTCCTTGTGACGCTCCAGTCCCACCTCCCGCTTGGGCTGGTAGTCATCTTTCCAGTACCGGCAATAGTCACACTTAGCATTACATCTGATAGTCATTACGTACTGAACGGCATATATTTCTTTCATTTTGCTTCCTGTTTATTTTGGCAATAGAAGGACAAATACCCTACTGTACAGCTTTAACCGGGATACACAGGGATATCAGCTTTTTTCCAAAGTTAGGACGTGCGTCTCACATAAGATTTGAGCCGTACGGTGGTAATTAACCGGCCATTACAGCCGCTGATTTTATATTTTCATAGATATTGACGACATTCTTGTTTGCTAGGTCCATTACTGGAGATATATTTATCCTGAACTTGCTGTTGACGATCGAAGTAAAAATAATAATATCCAAAGATGTATACCCCTGGCTCAATAGCGATTCGTTTTCCTTAGGCACACGACCTTTGATAGAGGACAGTACATGCAAAACATCTGAAAGCTTCGGCAGGTGACAGGAATAATCCCGGGTTTGGTTCTTGATATAGGCATCGTGCAGCGCCACTTTGTTGACTTTTCCTCCTGTCGTGACAGGAAATGTGTCCATGCGGACAAATTCTGATAAATGTACATAGTGGGGCAGTATTTGTGTGATCCTATTTCTCGCAAGATTCGGATTTATATCTGTTGGGGAGATATAAAAGCAAACAATATTACCGTCTACCAAGATGGTTTTAGAACTCTCAACCATTTCATCGCCAGCAAGTATATTATCTATCTCTGCCAGGTTTATCCGAAAACCGTTCCACTTAAGTTCGTCATTTATTCTACCTATAATATGAAGGTTGTCTTCTTTATCAACATAGCCAATATCACCAGTAAGATAGAACCTCTCCCCTTCGATTTCCTTGAACTTCTCGCCGGTGAGATACTGGTTATCCAGATACCCCCTCGCAAGCCCTTCTCCAGATATCGCGATCTCTCCTATACAGCCCCGTGTAGAGATGGCATTGTGGTTTACCACCGCGATACTTTCCCCCGAAAGAGGTTTTCCCACTGTAGTAACATTAAACTGTTCAGCTTCAATTTTGTGAAACGACGACCATATGGTTGTCTCAGTCGGGCCATAGAAGTTAAATGCTTGCTTGATATCCAGCCTATTCATAATTTTCAGGGTATTGGCCGACAAAGGTTCACCGCCGAAAATGGCTGTTTCCACACAGATTTTCCGGGTTGAGTGAAGATACCTTTCCCACATTGATGGTGTATGCTGTATAAAATCAATATGCTCTCTATCAATTATATCCAGCAGGGTATCGATATCTAACTTTTCATTGTCGTCAATAATTCTAATTGCCCACCCTTTATAAACAGGCAACAATAGCTCAAGATAATAAATATCAAATGTTGGTGAGGTAGAGAGGAGAGACTTAGTATTCTTGCTGAGGTCAATAGATTCGTCAACGCCGATAATATGGCTAGCCAGAGCACTTCGATTAACAACTACACCTTTAGGTTCACCTGTAGAGCCAGATGTAAATATCACATATGCAGAATCGCCAAAATCCTCGCTTACCCTGCATACAGAACGGCTATGTGAAAAATTAACGACTCCCTCGTTTAATGCACAAATAGTGTAACTAGCGAATTTTAACCTAATACTGGATTTCCTCTCCTCATGCCACTTGGGATCAATAGGAACAAAGGGAATGCCATTACTCAAGCAGACCAAAACTACTAATACTTGCTCCAAGCTGCGCGGGAGCTCAATAAGTATGATGGGAGTATTGGCACGGCAGATATTTTCTTCCAGACTGCGAGACAAAGAGAGAACATGCTGTCTTTGTTGCAATCCAGTACTATCACTTATCATCAAGGATAGAAACTTCTCCTTCAGATAGTAGAAGAATGAGCTGGGATCAGCCACATACTGATTGGAGCTGGGCTTTGCCACGACTCTTTGCCTTTTTGTCCGTTTTTCATCTTCTTCAGCAATGTGTGACAAATAATCAAGCAAATCTTTGCTGATCACTTCACTGTTGTATTCATATTCTATTCTTGTTTTTTCATCACCATATTCTATAGCGATGCTAAGGTTTGCTTTGTATAAATCATGCCAGACAGACTCTTGCGTTATGTTTATTTCATCACCAAGATGTAAACTACTATTATAAGTTTCATGGAAACTTACATTTATGCACTTCGATAATTCAAATTTAACCAACCTTTGGGTTTCAGAATAGGGGAAATTCGCAAACTTATAGGATTTTCTCAGTGATTTCTGTATGCTCTTTGGCGTCACATCCTGTGTAACATCAACACATACAAGAACTGAATTCATGGCAGGACCGGTAACATACGTCAAATTCTTGGGTCGGTTGTTAACTTGGATAGAAAATACAATGTAGTCAGAGCGTAAAAATGGCGTTAGATTTTTTGCAAGCTTGTAGAGAATGAAGCTAAATGGAGAAACATCATGCTCATTGGCGTATTGTTCCACTTTCTGATAGAAGATATGGTCGAATTCTTTATAAAAAAAGTTTTCCTGGCTCCTTAATCCCTCAACCAAACTAATTTCATTTATATTGTCGGCAATTTTAAGATACTCCTGCTCTATCTCATTTCTGTTTCTTATACCTTGCCTGGAGTCAAGATAGCCTTGCACATTTGTGATGTAGCTTTCTATCGGATGGTATTCACAGGATAAGCTAACTTCCTCCCTTTTATACATAGAGGAAATTTCCTGCAGCACGAACTGATATGTTGTTGCATCTACAATTGAATGATGAATGACCAGAGTAAGCTTGGCTATACTCTTGCTCCGAACATCAATTACTCCTTTCCAGCAGAATCCAACTGAGAGATCGAATACTGTGTTCAGGACCTCTTTCTCAAATATATTGCCGGGTTCCTGAATTATAACAACATAGCCTCCGTTGCTAATTTCCGACTCCGATATATAGACAATATCATTGTCTATGAAAAATTTTCTTGCCAGTTTGAGTCTATTGTTCATTACCTCTTCTATACAATTCTTAAGGCGAAGATTATCAATGATTCCATTTATTTCAAAAGAGATAGGCACATTGTACTTCTGAGTCGGTTTTGCCAACCATTCTCTATAAATTGCACTTTGAAAAAGCGAGGCTTTCGATAAATTAACTACTTGCACTGTGATACTCCTTTAACCCTTTAACCCATAATTTATAAGTCAGGATGAAAACAACTAATGAAATAAAAGTAGCTTCAAGATGAGATATGTTCTTTGTTCCTAAAAGTACTTCCGCTGGATAGTTAGATACTATGAATAGTGGTATCATATATATGCCCAAAATCTTAATACTCTTGGGGTAGATCATATAAGGGTAAGAGTTTGACTCCCAAAGTTGATCCAATACATGAGTGAGTGAGCCTGTTTTTACAAACCAGAAGGATAATATATGAGGGATAATAAAAATTGAATAGGCCAGCAATATTGAGATAAATACGGAGTATATATACTCAGCAGTGTTGAATAGGTTTAGCTCTATACTTAAGACTGTACAGCCATAATAAATCATGACAACACCAGCAATAAACTCAGGAATTGACAAGCCAAAGTCAATGTATCTAACGCTCATCATAAACAAGCTATTTACAGGTCTAGTAAGATATATATCAAGAGTGCCATCATTGATATTTCGACTTAAAGTATAGAAGTTATTTACAAATAATCCGAGATAGATAGCTGTGACAATCGAGTGAGTTCCTATAACTAAAAGTATATACTCTTTGGGATAATTTAAAAACGTGATGCCTGACTTATAGACAATATATATTGTAATAAACTTAATGAATAGATAAATACACTCAAGAACAATACTCATAAAGAAATTCGCTCGATACTCCATTTGAACCATCAAGGAACTTTTGACGAAGATATTAAATAGGCACAGATATTTTTTCATCACCCCCCCGCAGAAATATATTTATTACTTGACGTCTTCCAAACCAAAATCATCATGGAGAATAAAATTAAAATCCATACAAATGAAGTTAACACGCCAAATATAGTATCACTGATGGAAATCTTTTCGTATATTATATTCACTGGAAAATTAATCATATACATGAAAGGTAAAAATTTCATCGCTTCAAATGCCTCTTTACCGAAAATATGAAGAGGGAAAAGCGCACCACTGGCGACACCTGTAATTAATCTTAATGCCATAAAGAAGTAGCCGAGCTCATGAAAGTAAAAGCACAAAGCCGCCAGTGTGAAATAGAATGAGAATGTCAGTAAAAACGCATTGATTATTGATAAAATGAACAGTACCAGCCTATTCAGTTCTATTTGGTTTCCTGTTTCGAGATAGAACGATACGATAATAAAAGATAATATTGTTCCCACTAAAGCGGTTTGTAACAGCTTCCCTCCTATAAATTTGGAGAAGTGATACAATGTATAGGACATTGGAATCACTATATATTTATTCAGCCCACCATTCTTTATATCATGCTGAATCTCATCTTCGAACCCGCTAGATACTACTTTTGATATTAACTGAGCCGTTAATATATAAAATATCATCTGATTAAAGGAGTATGTAAAAACTTCGTTCGAGTTTGTGTAAACAGCCTTCCAGAAGTAATATTGAACAACAACTATTATAGGTACACTTATCAAACTCACAAAGAAGTCAGTTCTATATTCCAAAGATTGCTGTATCCCAAGAGAACTGACCTTCATAAATTTTTTAAATACTTGTTCTATCATATAGTCTCCTGATTGCATCTTCGATCGGCGGTTCTACAATCTTCAAATCTTTAACGCTGATTTTGTTAAATAATTCAGCGATCAAGTGTTGAATATCATCAGGGCTTACCTTTATTTCATACCCTGCTTCTATCTTTTCGATATCTTTTACCAAGTTGGATATAGTTGTACTATTTGGTATTTTGTCATGCGTTGTTATTATGATACTTTTGTGATCTTCAATTTCCCTTTTTATATCATTTGTCAGCCCATCGAACACCAGCCGACCTTTATTTATAACAAGAGAACGTTCGCAAAGGCTTACCACATCCCCCATGTAGTGGCTGGTAAGAAGCACAGTACATCCTGACTCTCGGTTGTATGTTTTTATGAACTTTCTGACTGCATCCTGAGTTTGTATATCTAGCCCAATAGTCGGTTCATCAAGTAATAGAACAGAAGGATTATGCAACAATGCCCCTATTAGCTCCATTTTCATTCTCTCGCCAAGAGAGAGCCGCCGTAACTGTACCTTCAACACAGCTTCAACATTCAAAAGACCTGTTAATCTTTCTAACCTGGATTTAAATTCTCCCTGGGGAATATTATAGATAACTCTATTCAAGTTAAATGAATCCAGCGCCGGTAAATCCCACCAGAGCTGGCTCTTTTGTCCCATAACAATTGAAATCTTTTTCTTGAAGCTTTCTTCCCTGTCGAACGGCTTATGCCCCTCTACGTCTACATGTCCGCTACTCGGTGACAGAATCCCGCACAATATTTTTAGAGCCGTTGACTTTCCTGCTCCATTAGGACCAAGAAAAGATGCAATTTCTCCTTTTTTTATCTCAAATGTTATATTATTAACCGCCGTTTTTATCAGCTTTTTCCTTTTGAAAAGATTGCGGATAGAAGATGTTAAACCTTCATCTTTCTCGTAATATGAGAATTTTTTGCTTAAATTTTCAACTTTTATCATTTGATAATCTCTATTTCCTCTTTAACAGAACGTTTCAGCCTCAAACCATTCAGAATATCTTCCGATATTAATATTGGCTTAGCAATACAGACCGAACCATAGTGGATAGAACTTGCTTCTATTCCATAGCCGCCAAATGGTTTATTTCCATCTTCGATATCTATATATGATTGATCAAATGCTATGGTGTATCTCTCAGAAAGCCTTGCTACCGAAGGGAGAGAACCATATATGGACAGGCCCATTGCACGCTTTAGATACCTATCTGAAAAGAGTATACTCTCTACATCTTCAATTTTTTTGTAATATTTAACATTGAACACTGGACCAAAAAATTCAATATCGCCCTCCTCATTCAAATTGTCGGACTCTAACAGAACCGGCCCAACCAATGAGTTGTTTCTTAGATCAACAGAAACTCTTGAATAATTTTCAATAAAATAAGCGTTATTGAATGATTTTGCGCTATCGTAGTAGTAATCGCAAATATCTGTATCTTTCTCGTCTCTCCTTCCTATCTTTAGATCTCTTATTTTGGCTACGAGATTATCACGGAATTCATCCTTATATCTTTCATTAACAAATATAATGTCAGGCCCAATACAATCTTGCCCTGAGTTGAATGTCCTTGCGGTTATAATATCAGTTGTCACTTTTTCAATACAAACTATATCTTCCACAACTACGGGATTAAATCCACTACCAAAAAAGAAATGTACTGTTTCCGGTGCCTTTGACTTTACCTCTACAAAGTTCTCATATTTTCCTGTAAATACCGAGAACTCACAGCCCTTTGCTATCTTCGTGAACTTTCTCTGCCCGACTGTACATAACTCTACAAAATCTTCCCCAAATTCATCCTTAAAGTATTCTACTATTCTGAGTGTTTGAGACTTCACTACAGAAGCAGGCTTCATATATATTTTCTTGGTGTATGCCCGCGGGATAATTACATAGAGTATGAATGAATAGAGGATAACATTTGATGGGTGAAAAACAGCTAAACTATCTATGTTGATAGGCTTACTAGAAAGTAACTCGATTCTGGCTTTTTTCAGAGTACTAATTGATGACCTAACTTCAGATGACGCACTTTTGTACGTTGAAATCTCAGTAAGGATATTAATAATGCCCTCTCTGTTTTTTCGTATAACATTAATGGCTGCTTTGAATAGATAATTCACATTATAATTCATCTAAACAAACTCCTATATTGCTTTCCTCTGCTTTTTTCAGGACATAATTGGCAATAGCAATGTCAAAGATGGACATTCCCATAGGGCTAAACATAACAGTCTTTCCATTTTTCATATTTAAACAGCTGTTTACTATCGACAGTACAGAGACCTGTTCTGGAGCTAACTGCCCAGCTTGATGCATATTTTCAATGTTTGTTCCCTCCCGGCATACCTCCATCCAGTCATCTACAATGTGCTTATCAAAGTGTTTCAAGGATTCTAAGCTGTAGTCTCTAAGCGATACATTTAAATGAAGGCTTCCTTTTTTGGGCTTTTCATATATATATGGGCTTTTGCTGGGAGTGCAAGTAATGACGACATCTGAATTGGCTAACAACCGTTTTAAAGAGGTTTCTCTGTTGTTTGGTTCCAACTCCGCCAGTTTGCTGCTTTTAATATCATGAACTTTTATGCTTCCAACTCTATAACTTAAGGAACTAATCGCTCGATAATGGGTAACCCCTATCGGCCCAAAACCTATTATCCCAACATTTATCTTTTTTTCTCTCCATGATTCCATATATTGCTTCAGAACGTATAGACTTACGGCGGCCGTTCTGAAAGAACTGATTGCAGCCCCAAGAACAATCGCACAGGGAATTCCTGTCTCTATATCATTGAGAATTGTGATTGAATTTGCTCTTGGAAGGCCTTTTGTTATATTTTTCGGAAAGCTGGCAATCCACTTTATTCCTGCTTTGTTAATATCTCCCCCTACCCACGAAGGCATTGCAATTATTCTGTTGGTTGGGTCACTACATCTCAGATAGGGTTTCAGTGGCTGAGAATATTCGCCAATCTCTTTGATAAAAATAGCTTCTTTAATGGCAGATACAAGTTCATCCCAGTCATTGCACAGTAATTCAACGTCCTTTTCTCTAATTAAACGCATATCATATCCCTGTTTCAAATTTAATGGCTTCAATAAGAATGTCCAAACCAAATATCAGCTCACTTTCTGTAATTGTTAGAGCTGGGGCAAAATGTAGCATCCCACTAAATAATACGAAATGAAGTCCGTTTTCCTGGCATCTTCTATGTATTCTTATGGCAAGCTCATCGGATAGGATCTGAGCGGAATCATTGAAAATACCAATAGCCCAGAACAGCCCAATATATCCCATGATTTTTACTTGAGGAGTGCTTCTCAGGGTCGTAAGCTTTGATTCAACAATTTTTCCGAGCTTCTTGGCCCTTATTCCTAGTTTTTCTTTCTCGTAGACTTCCATAGTGGAAAGGGCAATGCTTAATCCCAGCGCGTTGCCTCCGAATGTTGAAGAGGCATTGCCGGGCTTCCCGTAGGGATAGGTGTTGAGCATTGCTCTCCGTCCCCCCAGTGCTGTAATGGGATATCCGTTACCCAATCCCTTAGCAAAAGCGATAAGATCCGGTTTTAGGTTATAGTGCTCAAATGCGAAGTTTTTGCCCGTCCGGCCCAGACCTACACAAATCTCGTCAGCAAATATTTTTATATCCCTTTCCCGACAAATATCTGCCAAACTATTCATGAAGCGTTTTGATATAATATTCACACTTGGGCCATTTTGAATTGACTCTAAAACTATGGCCCCTATGCGGCCGTCGTTCAGAACATGGCTAGCTTCGGTAATGGCCCTATCAATCTCAGATTCTGTACTTTTTTCCCCCGGAGCTTCGATCACAGCGTGGTTAGGTGCTCTTTCACCGCTAAGACAGGTACCATTCAATCCCCTGGCCCCCAACGTCTTACCATGAAAAGCGTTCTTAAATACACATAACCGTCTCCTTCCCGGGGGCAAAAACGAAAGTAGGCACTTTATACCGGCCTCTATTGACTCTGAGCCCGTCGAGTAGAATTCAAATGTATCAATGTGCTTTGGTGTAATAATCTGTAGTTTCTCTAATAACCTAGATCTGTCTTCATTAGAATAATCGTGTGTGTTCCAAGGTCTTTTGATGGCTTTAATCAGCTTTTCTTCTACGTATTCATGGCAATGTCCCAAAATATTTGTAAACATTCCTGCAGAGAAATCAATAAATTCCTGATCATCTTCACTATATAACCTTGCCCCTTTTCCATAATAAAAGCGTTTGGGGTTGCACTGAAGCCCCAATGAGACACCGGAACTAAGCTGCTTTAATTCTTCATAGATATTCATCTTTTACTTCTCATTGTAGTGGCATATTGAATTTGACCACCGGATAGTGGAGAACCAGGACAAAAACACCAAATACCAACGTCTTTGTGGTGCACCGCATCAGTCATCACTGGAAAAAAAGACTCTGTGATGGTCAAGCGATTCAGGCACGCTACCGCCCCCGCTTTAATATTTCCTAGCGCGTATCGACGGCTATAGCAAAGATTCCAATGTTTCATAAGTGGCCGTTTTGCGCCCCTGACGCTAACTCTAGGCATAAAATCCGCTACGACTGAAATTCAACACCCAAGCCAAATGTTCTATTTGAAAAAGTTTCTAGTGTTTAAATTTTGCAATTCAAGTGAGTTTCTGTTGCTCTCACACAGTGCTCAAGGCAGAATGCAAACTGTAAATGATATCTAGGTATCGCTCGCCAAAATCCGGTGATATAGCAATTATCTGACTATTGTCTGGTATGTAGTCTGAATATTTTCGTATCGCTGATATCACAGAGCCTGTAGATCCACCAAATAAAATTCCTTTTCCAGCCATATCGCTGCAAGCTTTTATTGTTTCGGATTCTTCCACCATAATTAAGTCATCAAATATGGCGTACTTACTTATTTCAGGAGGGATACTAGTACCTAGTCTAGGAATTCGCCTTTTTCCTTTTTTACCGCCAAAAGTAACTGAACCTAGAGTATCGACCGTGATAACCTTTGTATTAGGCATATATTTCCTCGTGAACTGACTAATACCAGATAGCGTTCCTGTTGTTCCGGCACCGACAAAGATATAGTCTGCTTTTGGAAATGACTTGTATATCTCTTGTGCCGTCGTCAGGTAGTGAGCGTTAACATTGTCCATATTTTCATATTGATTGGTCCAACATATACTACTGTCTTCCTTCAGCATGTCTTTTATTACCGATATCCTAGTACCGAGATATCCTCCATTTTTATCCTTTTCCCTTACTTTTATTACATCTGCGCCATAAATCTTCATTAATCGCTCCGATGCTTCCAAAACGTTAGGATCCACAACACAGATAAATTTATATCCTTTTACTGCACAAATAATTGAAAGAGCCACTCCAAGATTACCGGAAGAACTTTCTATTATTTTCCCACCTGGCCTAAGCCTTCCTCTCAACTCAAGTTGCTTTATCATATTCAATGCTGGTTTTATTTTTATCGATCCTCCAATAGAAAAACCTTCCAGTTTCATGTAAAGCTCACAGGATTTTCGAGCCAACGCTGATTCTTCAATTTTCAAGAACACATCGCCAAATATAAGTTCCAAACAGGATTCATAGATCATTTTCAGGATCTCGCATCAACATATCAGGGCTAATAAATGGGCCAAGCTCAATATCCATTTCATGTCTATTAGACTTGATGCCATCCAAGTATACTTTTTTAGCCTAATTAATGAGACTATCTTTATGCATTCGAATTACCATGATTATTTTTTCATCCTTTAGTCAACAAAAACATAATACCAATCAATAATAGTCTTACTCTCTTTATCAACGAACCTCAGAGGTTTTCAGATATTTTAGCCAATAAGATACTTTTCTATTTCAATAAAGTAAGGCAAGATTAATTGTTTCAGTTAGAAATAAAGAAAATACATCTGTCATAAAAAACAATTACATCAACACCTTACAATCAATTCTAATGCAACATATAAATAACCTTTCATAATAGTGCTACAATTTGTTCGCTTGATTGACATTTGAAGCTTGATACTCGGTAGGCCGCACCAACTCATACTTCTACTATGAAGAGCTCTCAACCCTTGCAGCACAAGGCATTATGTAAAATGATCTACAATTTTGAATTCTTATTTATACATGATGGAATAATTGTATGCTATAGACACATCTATAATTTTATAATTGTGTCACATTTTTCATTAAATATAAATATTTGAAGATTATTGTTACTAAAATAATTAGATTAAAATGTTACCCAATTTTGTAAGCTATTATCTTAATGAAATCTATTTAGTAGATCATGTAATAGTCTGATCCCCAATTTGATAATTAGTTCAATGCGGAATTAATTTAATAAGAGTTTTCTTCCTCAATAAATTTAAATTTTTATATATTACATTGTTTATTATCAATTCCACGTCAACTGTCAGAATATTTATGAGGCTATTTTTTTTAAATAATATTAACCGTATTTTTCCGTATTCATTATATTAGTCATATCATGACCTATTGCTTTACCTGCAATCATACCGCTCGTAAGGCTCTCTTTCAGAAGGATAAAAATTTGGTGTTGAAGGTTATGCCGATTTAGAAACTATCCCAAAAGGAATTGTCATGTTGTATAATATTCTAGAACGGATAATTTCTGAAGGTATAGAGAGTATGACAAACAACAAATGGCGGCTCAGTGATGAGCTTTGGGAAAAAATGATGCCACTTATCCCCGAACATAAAACTCAGCATCCGCTAGGTACACATCGCAAACGGGTTGATAACTGCGCCGCTATGGATGCCATCTTCTTTGTGCTCAGAACAGGCTGCCAATGGAATGCCCTGAATGCAACAGGAATATGCTCGTCAAGTTCGGCTCACCGTCGTTTTCAGGAATGGCGTGACGCCGGCGTTTTTGAACGCTTCTGGCAGAACGGTTTGCTGGCCTGCAAGCACCTCGCTATCATCGACTGGTCGTGGTTATCACTGGATGGTTGCATGACCCAATCCCCTTTAGCGGGGACAAAAAAACAGGTCGTAACCCCACGGACCGCTGTCTTTCCTACACAAATATTTTAACCCGCCCCCTCGTTATTGAACTTTTCCCTCATAGATTGATCTCAATAAAAAACACAACTTGAGGTAATCTTTATGTTTTCAACCTGCGCCGAACAATGGGCAAATGACACGTTTCAACATGCGGAATTAGGTGATAAACGCCGTACCAACCGCCTGGTGAAAGTGGCCTGTTCGTTGGCTAACCATATAGGACAATCGCTCGTGCAATCTCTTGACTCTCCTGCCGATGTTGAAGCGGCCTACCGACTGACCCGAAATTCCGCCATTGCACCTCAAGCCATCGCCGAAGCCGGATTTACCGCCACCGCCGCTCACGCTCAACGTTATCATTGCCTGTTAGCGCTGGAAGACACGACAACCCTGTCATTTTCCCATGCGTCGGTCGCCGATGAACTCGGCTATACCACCTCGATTTTATGGGTCTGCACAAAGAAGAGGCAGAGAAAGAGAGCTGTGAGACAGTATTAAGCCCCCTGGCGTGGAAATTACTGTGGTCAAAACAAGAAAAACGCGGTCCGCCGAAAAAAGCCCCGAGTTTGCATTGGGCCTTCATCAATCTGGGAAAACTGGCTGGCTGGTACGATTCCAAACGCACGGGTCGAGTCGGATGGGAACGACTTTGGGAAGGCTGGTTTCGGCTGCAAACCCTGATAGACGGCTATTTGCTGGCTAAATCGGTTGATTTGGAGATCTGATCAAGAGACAGGTGTCGGTCCCAGCGCAACACCTTGAGGCGGGAGCGGGCCTTGTTGCAGAAAACAAAAGCGGCTTCGTCCTGCCAGCGCAAATTCAGTCCCTCGAGGTGTTGAGTCAGGGCATCAATGCCCCGACGCATGTCGACGGGCTCTCGCACCAGAAAGAGCTGTTGCGGTTTCAGCATCGGGCCAGTACCCGCATCACGTCAGGCAACAGCGTCAATGGACAGGCGATGGCATACCCGTTTGGGGTATGCAGGGTGACGGTGTGCGCATCGTCAGGCTGGAGTGAAACCGGCAAGATGGCGGGCAGTGTCTGGCTGAGAGGTTGGGGTATGTTATTACTGTCGGCAATCCAGTCACGGAAAGAGGAAAAACTCAGCTGATGCTGTTCACAATACTGTTTTCGAGTCAGGTCACTGTGGCACCATTGGGTCACATGGTGTTGTTTTTGCTCCGGGGTATATCGGCTACGGCTCATGGTGTCAGTCTCCAAATAAAGAAAGGAAGCGGTAGCGTGCAGGGGCCTGAGGGGAAGAACAAGGTGAGATGACCGGACGTTTAGTACGCCAGGCAAGCTGGCGATAGAACAGAGGGTGAAAGTCCCTTCCGGGTAAGAGCTAGCCACTCGCCCGGTCCTTTAGCTATGCGCGACTGTGGGTAACTTCTGTCGTGAGGTGTTAGCGAAGGCACTCACAGGCCAGGTATTGAGCCACGAAATCGGTAAATCGGAGGTGGTGACGCAGTTAAGCGAGGCGGAAACCTATAATGGTCAGATTGTATTGGCGAAACCTGACCATACCTCCCGGGGTCGGAGACCCTGTGCATGTGAGGAAGTTCATCGCGCGGAACCTGGGAGATCCTGAACGGTTTCCCATCGTGAGCAGTTGGGACGATAAGGTCTAAGTGTCAAAGCAGAGGCCTTATTGAGTTCAGGAAGTCGGACGGGAGTATAGTACCGGAGAAATCAGTGAACAAAACAGAAAACAATGTGGCGGAATTGATGGAGGGAAGGCTCCCGACCAAGGGGAACAGCCAACAGTG
>NZ_PUJU01000040.1 GCF_011189505.1 Photorhabdus tasmaniensis | reverse complement strand
CTGAGAGTTTCTAATCAACCTCAGCTTCGTTTAAAAATAGCGATATCATTATCCTGTAAATTCAAGCTCGGTTTTTTAGGTTGGAATGTATAAGCAATAAGGCCTGCGGCAATTTCCAGCAGAAAACCGAGCTGACTACGATGTCTTGAATGCGCTATCTGAGAAATATTTTTGAGCGGGTTAATGACCGTTTCTATCAAAAAGCGCTGTCTTAACATCAACCTATCCCAGAGCGATAATGCTTTAGCTTTCATGTTACCCCGAACATGCGTGATTAACGTAACGCCTTCCGCTTCCAACTCATCGCATAAAGCCTGTGATAAATACCCTTTATCGCCATTGTCAGCACTTTGACAGGGTGACGATCATCCTTGTTTCCTGCGGTTAATTTCACGGCCAACAGTTCACCACAATCATTGATAATCAGATGAAGTTTAAAGCCATAAAACCAGTCTGTACTGGTTTTTCCTCGCTGTGCCACGCCCTCGAAAACCTTATTTCGAGAAATACGCAGATTATGACAAACTACGATTTTGGTGGAAATGTTATCATCCGATGGTAACTAACCAAGCCTGGGAAATCCGCCTTGAGATATTGCTGCACATGCTCAGTATAAAACGCCTTAAAATGACGGTAATGGCTCATGTGAAATAAAATAAGGAGAGTCATCACCTCGCTCAGAGACAAGGAAGTCGCACGATGACGTTTGAGCAAATCATTCTCGATGAGCTGTTGTTCCCAAAGAGGAATAAATTTTTGGCAAAAATCATCGACGCAGCAGAAAAGTTCTTCTAAAGTCACCATAGCCTGAGGCTCTCCACGATTTTGTTTTCTAAGCCAAAACGTTGATCGTGCCTCAGGCACTGAGTTCCCTTCTTTTCTTCTTTTCTTCCTTTCTTAAACGAAGTTCAGGTTAGTTACCATGTGCTCTGGTATTCTCATCTTCCCAAGCTTGTTGCACCGTTCGATGCATATTAGATCTAGATCGCATAAATATGTAATTAAACTACATTTAATGGTGTAAAAACAATCAAAACTCGCTGCTGAATCGAGATAGTCATTGAAAATAAATTACAAAAAGGCTTTTTCTGAGAAATAAAATAGGGTAGAGTGACTGACGTAGGGTACAGAGGTAAGATGTTCTATCTTTCAGACCTTTTACTTCACGTAATCGGATTTATAGCTGAATATTAGCTGCCCCAGTCAGTTTTGACTGGGGCATTTTTTCATTTGAATTTAACGGGTCGGAATAAAAAAGGCGGTATTAGCTATTGTTTTCAATTTGGGCGGTTGGTTGGCTGAACCACATGTCCAGTTTCTGTTGTAGTTTATCGATGCCGATTTTTTTCGGGGCGGAGAAATATTCCACTTGAATATCGCCATTGAGAGCGGCTAATTCTTCACGTACTTTATTCAACTGGCTTTTACGGGCACCAGATGCCAGTTTATCGGCTTTAGTTAGCAACACAATAACCGGTACATGCATTGCTACCGCCCATTGGATCATTTGTTGATCAAGATCTTTCAGTGGATGACGGATATCCATCAGCACTACCAGTCCAATCAGGCATTCACGTTTTTGCAGATATTCACCCAATGCTTTTTGCCATTTACGCTTCATCTCTTCTGGTACTTCGGCATAACCGTAACCGGGTAGGTCAACCAAGTGAATTCCTTCTTCCACTTCGAATAAATTGATGAGTTGTGTTCGGCCAGGTGTTTTGCTGGTACGGGCGAGGCTTTTCTGTTTCGTCAGGGCATTTAGCGCGCTGGATTTACCTGCGTTTGAACGACCAGCGAACGCGACTTCAATGCCCAGATCTTGAGGCAGATGGCGAATATCAGGTGCGCTCGTGATAAAACGGGTCATATGATAGTTGTGGTTTTTGATGGTCAAAATGGTTATCTCCCTGAGAAATGCACTGAATATATGCCAAAAGAGATTATACCGATAGCCACTGTTGGTTGACAGGATTAAAAATAATGACCTATTTCTGATGAGTTAAGCCAAATTTGCTATTTTGCCGTCAATTACTGCCTTATTTGTGAAATAAAATCTGATCTATTGTGAGAGGATAAATTTTTATCCAAAGCACCAACCGATTGATAGCGTAAATGTAAGTAAATATTGAGCACTATGCTGAGGAGATTATTAGAATTGATTTCAGCTTGTGTTGTTGACCTTAATATATAGGAATCCAGAATGTTTAAACGTATTTTAGTAACACTTGTCACTGCATGTTCTCTGAGCGCAATGGCACCTCTGGCTCTGGCTGCGGGTGAAACCCATGTGAAACTGGTGACAACAGAGGGTAATATTGAACTGGAATTAAATAGCCAGAAAGCGCCGATTACAACCAAAAACTTTATTGAATACGTCAATGAGGGCTATTATAACAACACAATTTTTCATCGGGTAATCCCTGGATTTATGGTTCAGGGGGGCGGTTTTACCAAAGATTTACAGCAGAAAGCGACTAAAGAAACCATTAAAAATGAAGCGGATAACGGGCTGCGTAATTTACGCGGAACGATTTCTATGGCGCGTACCGCAGATAAAGACAGTGCTACTAGTCAATTCTTTATCAACGTAGCGGATAATGCTTTCCTTGATCATGGTCAGCGTGACTTTGGCTATGCAGTATTTGGTAAGGTTGTAAAAGGTATGGATGTTGTAGATAAAATGTCTCAAGTAAAAACTGAAAATGTTGGCCCCTATCAGAATGTGCCAGTGAAACCCGTGGTTATCCTATCTGCTAAGATTATTCCTTAACTTTCTTCTGAGACATTAATGATCAACTGCGATTATGGCAGTTTGGTCTCTTGGTGAATTTTCATCTGATTAACAATTCGGGCCTTTATTTAATGCAGGCCCGTTTTACAGTTATTCATACAGCTTCTTGGTAAATTCTGTATTTTCTTCGGTTCGTGGATAATATCTGTTTTTGTAGCACTTCTTCTCTTTACTCTCGCAGTGAACACCATTACTCAAAGTGTAAGATGTAAGATCAATATTTTTCCCGTCACCAATCTCTTCTTTCAGATGTTTCGAGGCTTTTTTTCCTAAATACCTTTCGGTGAGTTTTAGCGATAAACCTTGCTGATCAGCGCAGTATTTTCCTTTTTTATCACAAATAACCCCTTTTTCTGGGAAGAAAATATTTGCAGCTTTAGTTGCAGCCAGCGTGGGGAAGGACAGCAAAAAAAGAGATGCTATAATCAGTTTTGTCTTCATAACAATTACCTTACTTATTGAATATCAAAAAGAGCCTATGTTTTGTAGCGGTATGAGAGTAAGTTGATTGAGGAAAAAGTAGCCATTGATTTTGTTACACTATGCGGCAAGTGCTTATGTGCTATGATAGCCGCCCCGTTGTCGTTAGGCCGTTTTACCTGAAATCATGTTGTTCATGATAAACAAATTGCAGGGTTGGCAGGACAACAAATACAGCGATAAAAATGGGTAGGATAGACTCCTATGTTATTAATAATAGATAACTATGATTCTTTTACGTATAACTTATATCAATATTTTTGTGAATTGGGAACAGATGTTTTAGTCAAGCGCAATGATGAATTACAGCTTGAAGATATTGAGCGATTGGCACCGACTCATCTGGTTATTTCCCCAGGCCCATGTACCCCAAATGAAGCAGGCATTTCTCTGGCTGCGATTTCTCATTTTTCGGATAAATTGCCGATCCTTGGTGTTTGCCTTGGGCATCAGGCAATTGGGCAGGCATTCGGTGCCAGTGTGGTAAAAGCCAGGGAAGTGATGCATGGGAAAACTTCTGCCATTCATCATAATCAGCAAGGTGTGTTCAAAGGGCTTAACCGGCCATTAACGGTTACCCGTTACCATTCATTGGTGATTGCCGCGGAGACTTTACCGGCAGTATTTGAAGTTACTGCATGGAGTCAGCATAACGGCAATGTCGATGAGATCATGGGAATTCGTCATCGTACTCTGCCCTTGGAAGGTGTGCAGTTCCATCCTGAAAGTATTCTCAGCGAGCAAGGGCATCAGCTACTGAGTAACTTCCTTAGATATTAACCAGATACCAATAATTTCTTCAATTATTTATCTTTTTCATTTGCCCATCTTTGATTTTTTATGCATATTAAATGATTATAATTTCACTTTTGAATGGCGTATATATAAAAAACGGGTGGGGAAATGATGGAGCGTGCCGCAGTAAACAGAAATACATACGATCAAGTCATGTTGCCAATTTATTCACCGGCACAGTTTATACCGGTGAAAGGGCAAGGTAGTCGTGTATGGGATCAGCAAGGGAAAGAGTATATTGATTTTGCTGGTGGTATTGCTGTTATGGCTTTGGGACATTGCCATCCTGCGCTAGTGGATGTTCTAAAGCAGCAAGGCGAGAAACTTTGGCATATCAGTAACATTTTCACCAGTGAACCGGCTTTGATACTCGCGCAGAAACTGATTGATGCAACTTTTGCGGAGCGGGTATTTTTTGCCAACTCTGGAGCAGAAGCGAATGAAGCCGCATTTAAGCTGGCGCGTCACTATGCCATTACCCGTTACCATCCCTATAAAACCAAAATTATCGCATTCCATCAGGGGTTTCATGGTCGTACCCTGTTTACGGTCTCTGTGGGTGGTCAACCAAAATACGCTGATGGTTTTGGGCCAAAACCCGCCGATATTATTCATGTGCCTTTTAATGACTTGGATGCAGTCAAGGCAGTCATGGATGACCATACTTGCGCTGTTGTATTAGAACCTGTTCAGGGTGAAGGGGGCGTCACACCGGCGACACCGGCATTTATTCACGGGTTGCGTGAGCTTTGCGATCAGCATCAGGTACTGCTGGTATTTGATGAAGTGCAAAGTGGGATGGGGCGTACCGGCAAGTTATTTTCTTATATGTATTATGATGTTGTGCCGGACATTATCACCACCGCGAAAGCATTGGGAAATGGTTTCCCGGTCAGCGCTATGCTGACTACAGCGAATATTGCTTCGGTGATGGCACCGGGAACGCACGGCACAACTTATGGTGGTAATCCATTGGCTTGTGCGGTGGCAAATGTCGCTTTTGACATTATCAATACGCCAGAGGTCTTGGAGGGTGTTGAAAAACGCCATCATTTGATTGTGAATTTTCTAAACGATATCAATCAGAAATATTCGATATTTGGTGAAATCCGTGGCAAAGGGTTGCTGATTGGTGCGGAACTACAAACGCCGTATCAGGGGAAATCTAAAGAGATCCTGCAACTGGCGGCTGAAAATGGTCTGATGTTGTTGAGTGCCGGGGGGAATGTACTGCGTTTCACGCCTTCGTTGATTATCGGTGAAGAAGAGATAACCCGGGGAATGGAACGGTTGGAGAAGGCAATTAGCCAGTTGGTGTAAATAAGTACAAGAGAAATCAGCGCAGGATAATGCGCTGATTAATTAGGTGTTAACGGGTACCGTAAACAACGATTGTTTTGCCGTGTGCGGAGATCAGGTTTTGGTCTTCCAGCATTTTTAGAATACGGCCAACCGTTTCACGGGAACAGCCAACAATCTGACCAATTTCCTGACGAGTGATTTTGATTTGCATTCCATCCGGGTGGGTCATTGCATCGGGTTGTTTCGCCAGATTCAGTAAAGTCTGAGCAATCCGCCCGGTCACATCCAGGAAAGCCAGGTTACCGACTTTCTCAGAAGTTGTTTGCAAACGGCTTGCCATTTGGGCAGATAAACGCATTAAAATATCCGGGTTTACCTGAATCAGTTGGCGGAATTTTTTATAGGAAATTTCCGCTACTTCACAGGCGCTTTTGGCCCGTACCCAGGCTGTACGCTCTTGTCCTTCTTCAAATAATCCAAGTTCGCCAATGAAATCTCCCTGGTTTAAATAGGAGAGGATCATCTCTTTGCCTTCTTCATCTTTAATCAAAACCGCAACAGAACCTTTTACGATGTAGTAAAGCGTCTCTGCTTTTTCGCCTTGATGAATAAGCGTGCTTTTGGATGGATATTTATGAATATGGCAGTGTGACAAAAACCATTCAAGAGTGGGGTCTGTTTGTGGCTTGCCGAGAACCATTCGCTTCATCCTCTGTTGTTATCGCTGCCTAAATAACACGAGAATCTAAAAGTTTCTCGTCAGGCTGGCTTAAAAGACACTAGCTTAACATATTAGTTTGCTGAAAAACCGACAGGTGAGGGTTTTATATAGGTTATCTGAAATTCGAAACTTGAGTATTGATCTTAACCCACATATACCCAGACCTGCTTCTGTTTTTAACACAGGAAAAGGTTTCTGTCTTGTCTTGTATTGTTTCAGCATAATAAACCGTTCATTAGATTGCCAGTTTAATACTGAAAGAGTAGGCTTTGATGCAAAAAACGACTTAAGAGGTACTTATGCAAGCGCGGGTAAAATGGGTTGAAGGGTTGTCTCTTTTGGGGGAGTCATCTTCGGGTCATCAGATAATGATGGATGGAAATGCTGGCGATAAAGCACCAAGCCCAATGGAAATGGTATTAATGGCAGTGGGGGGTTGCAGTACGATTGATGTTATTTCTGTTTTGCAGAAAGGCAGATATGACATAAAAGATTGTGAAGTGAAATTAACTTCTCGCCGCCGTGAAGAGGTGCCACGCTTGTTTACTCATATTAATCTGCATTTTATTGTTACCGGCAAGGACCTAACGGATAAAGCGGTTGAACGCGCAGTCATGCTTTCCGCAGAGAAATATTGTTCTGTTTCGTTGATGTTGGGGAAATCAGTTGAAATGACCCACAGCTTTGAAATTAGAGATGCAGATTAAAAAATGATTTCCTGACTGGAAAATAACAACAGGTAACCAATATCAGTTACCTGTTCTCTTAACTGAATAATATAAGAAGTGGATTCGAACACTGGGTTCTCTAAATTGACCTCAGATTATGATCAACAAATCTTTTCCCCTTCCAGTAATCGCTGTACCAATGGCGTCATAATTAATTCCATTGCCAGCCCCATTTTCCCACCGGGAACTACGATGGTATTAATACTTGAAACAAATGAACCTTGTAACATTGATAAAAGGTACGGGAAGTCAATTTGAGTAAGATCACGGAAACGGATGACGATAAAACTCTCATCCAGTGATGGAATGGCTTTGGCTGAAAAGGGATTAGATGTATCAACTGTCGGCACGCGTTGGAAGTTGATATGTGTTCGTGAAAATTGGGGAGTAATGTAGTTAATATAATCATCCATAGAACGAACAACGGAATCCATCACGGCTTCCTGTGAATGTCCTCGTTCTCCGGTATCGCGGATAAGTTTCTGAATCCATTCAAGGTTGACGATCGGTACTACCCCCACCAGCAGATCGACATGACTGGCAACATGATGTTGTGGTGTGACTACGCCACCGTGCAGGCCTTCATAAAACAGCACATCGGTCTGCTTTGGTAAGGCTTCCCACGGCGTAAATGTACCGGGAAGCTGATTGTAAGGAACCGCGTCATCATAGGTGTGAAGGTACTTGCGGCAACGGCCTTCACCGGTTTCACCATAGTCAATCATGGTTTTCTCCAGCATACCAAAATCATTAGCTTCTGGGCCAAAATAACTGATATGCCTACCTTGTTCCTTGGCTTTACGGATTGCCGCGTCCATTTCTGGGCGGGTGTAGCGGTGGAAACTGTCCCCCTCTATCTGTGCTGCGCTGATGTTAAGTTGCTGGAAAATCTTACGGAAAGCTAAACTGGTTGTTGTTGTTCCGGCACCGCTGGAGCCGGTAATCGCAATAATCGGATGTTTGGCGGACATAAGCAGTAAACTCCATAATGTTAAGAATGGAACATTTCTTTTGGCATAATATTGATGCTCTCATGCAGTTCGGACCACACCAGCATAACATCCCCCCGTTCCAACTGACGGCGAATATCAGTGACTTTTTGCTCAAGGGATTTTTCATGTTCGCCATAGTCAGTACCTTCCCGCAGGATAAAGCTCTCTATCAAATTTAGCAGAGTTTCTGCTTCCAGTTGTTGCCACGGAATAATCATTGCGGTTGCTCCAGATAAGATGATAGCCAGCCTGGAATGCGTTGTTCCAGCCACATTTGTGGTTTTTTGAGTGAACCACTGACAAAGCCGACATGTCCACCATATTCTGTCAATTGGTATTCAATATTTTTGGGTAACGTGTTGAGGTCAGGGACGACTTCCGACGCCATAAAGGGATCGTCTTTGGCATGAATAATCAACAGTGGCACCGTAATGTCAGGCAGGCGAGGCAGAGCGCTGCACTGACGGTAGTAGTCCGCTGCATCTTTAAAACAGTGGATTTTTGCGGTTACAATTTCATCAAATTCCCGAATATGTTTCAATCCTTTTACTTGGGACAGATTGATAGGCAGCGAACCTGGGTAGCGGAGCAATTTGCGGGTAACATTACGTTTCAGATTATTAAGCAAATAGCGCTCGTAAACCTGAGAAAATCCTTTTTCTATCCGGCTGGAACAGGCTTCTAACATCAGAGGGGCAGAAACAATGACGGCCGCATTGATTTGGGCATCTGTTTTTTCTTCTGCCAAATAGCAGGCCAGCATATTACCGCCGACTGAATAACCCACGGCTGAGGTTGGCACATCACCGTAGGCCTGTTTTAACCAGTTCAGAAAATAACGGGCATCGCCTGTTTCGCCAGAATGATAGAGACGTTTTTGACGGTTCGGTTCACCACTGCATCCACGGAAATGCATGACAACGCCAAGCCAGCCTTTTTTCTGACAGACATGAAGCAAACCGTGGGCATAAGGGCTGTGGAAACTGCCTTCCAGACCATGAAACAGGATCAGCCGTGGCTTATGTGCTGCGGTTGCTGGATCTTCACTCCATGCCAGGTCAACAAAATCGTTATCTGGCAGATTAAGTCGTTGCCAGTAGGGTTGCAGTTCAGGATACCGCCGCACCAGACGCGGGAGTAATGTCTGCAAATGCGGATTACTGGCTCCGGTTAGAGGACGAAAGATATCGGACATAATGGTTTCGAATTAAATGATGAGTTATCTTGTATGGTAAATAACATACTGATATTTTCTGTGAAAGGGAAACCCAATTATTCAGGATGAAAGGAACCATTCATGACAGCAAGCCTGATTTTTTCATTAACAACTTTTTTGTTTATTTCTTCTATTACGCCAGGTCCAAACAATATGTTATTGACTTCATCTGGTGCCAACTTTGGTTTTATCCGCTCTTTGGGGCTGATATTCGGCATTCTTCTGGGAATGCAGACGATTTTATATCTGGCGGCGTTTGGTATCGCGGCATTATTGTTGATCTATCCTACTATTCACACGATATTGAAAATTGCGGGTAGCCTCTATTTGCTGTGGTTGGCGTGGAAAACAGTAACTGCCAGCTACCGGCGTCTGGAGACTAAAAATGGTGCGGTTATCAAGCCGGTGCGGTGGTATCAGGGTTGGTTACTACAGTTCTTGAATCCGAAAGCCTGGCTAATGGGATTGGGATCGGTTGGCAGCTACAGTATTGCCGGTGAACAGTATCTCTATTCCATCGCAATGATTAGTGTTGCAACAATATTGATAAGTTTCTTGAGTAGCATCGTGTGGACTGGTTTTGGCTCATTGATTGGAACGTTGCTCCGTAGTCGCAATGCTTGGTTTATTTTCAATATTATGATGGGAATATTAACGGCAACTTGTGTGCCATTGATCTGGCTTGGGTAATTTAATTCATTAATTTCATTTTGGGTTTAAAGCATATTTATTCATTTCTTAAGTGACGATCGCTTACCCAACTTCGCCAAAAGCCGGCAAAAATCGCCCAATATAACGATGATTTTGCCTGGCAATTTGGTGCTGATGTTCAATGGCGCAAATTTGACAGTGGTTCTGCTGTGCTGCGAGCATTGACTTCCGGTAATGTGCGAATCGGCAATATCAAGTCAAATCAATATTTTTACTGCCGAACAGCAGAGTCAATACAAAACCACTGAGATAAGCAACTACCAGCCCGGCTGCGTACACTGCCATTCCGATAAAAATACCGCTGTTGGAGGTCATCAGTGGCAGTGCGACCAATCCAGATGGGCCGAAAACCGTATTCAGTCCAACGGGCAAACCTGAATAAGCGACCAGACCGATAAAGAAACCCCCGGCGGCCCCGCCCAGACAAGCGGTGATAAAGGGTTTGATTCGCGGCAGTGTTACCCCGTAAATCAACGGCTCTCCAATGCCGAGAAAGCCGGGGATAATGGCACCTTTTATTTGAGTGCGTAGCAGCGAGCCTTGTTTAGCTTTGATATACAGTGCCAGTGCTGCGCCAACCTGTCCGCCTCCTGCCATTGCAAGAATGGGGAACAGCGAGTTAAAGCCTTGTGCATCCATTAACGCAAAATAGACCGGAACAAAGCCTTGATGAACACCGAACATGACGGCGAGTAGAAACAATCCCGCCAGAATTGCAGTACCAAAAGGATTACCATTAAGATGAAGGAACAGCCATGACATACCGCTAAACAGATAACTTCCCAATGGCATGATAATAATAAAAGCGATCGCTCCCATGATCAGCAAAGTCACAGCTGAGGTGAGGATCATATCCAAATTGTCTGGAATGATTTTACGCACCTGCCGCTCTACCCATGCACCCAGAATGGCGGCGATTAGAACGCCGATAATATTGCCGCGTGGATCGATGCTGTAACCAAAGAAAGTGGAAATACCCGCGTAAAAACCGCTGGTGGCATCTGGGTTATAACCGAGCACAAACAGCGAAGCGATAATCGCACCGTTGATGCCCGATCCGCCAAAGGCTTTTTGCGCGTTATAGCCAATCAGAATACTCAGGAAGCTGAACATACCCTTACTGAACACTTTCATATAACCGATAATTTCAATCAACGTGGCGTTAGGCTGTTCAACTCCTTGGACGGCTACCTGTTCAAGTAAGGTGGCAAAGCCTAAAAGCAGACCAACGGCAATAAAGCCGGGGATCAGTGGTGTAAAAATAGTCGCGAATTTTGCCAAAAACTTATGTACGGCACTAACCTGCTTCTCTTTAAGCTGTTTTTTATTGGTAGAAGCAATATCGGTTAAATCGTCGCTGCTCTGTTTTGGTGGTTCTGTATGATCAGAAGATGCCAGTAGTTTATTCATAATCTCTGCCGCAGCTTGGGCTTTTCCCGGTCCAAGTACGATTTGCAGCTGATTATCGCTTTCAATAACACCTAATACGCCAGGGATCTGCTTCAATCCTGTTCTGTCTACTTTGCTATCATTGTGCAGAGTTAATCGCAGGCGAGTCATACAATTGCCACATTGGGCTACATTACCGGCATTGCCGATAGCGTTAAGAATTTGAACAATCATTTCCTGATTAATTTTAGCCATGTTATTGACTCCTTCTCAGAAGGGAAACCGTTACCGGATAGTTGAGATTGCCGAGTGAATAAAACCGTGATTCTTTTCCAGTAACGCCTTTGCCTGTTGAGCATTTATTCCTGCCAGAATCATCACAATGGCGGTTTTACAATGCCCATCACATTCAGCCAGTGCTTGTTCCGCTTGTTCACGGTTGCATTCTGTGGCGGCCATGACGATATTTTTCTGCCTTTCAACCAGCTTGGCATTTGTTGCTTCTACATCCACCATCAGATTGCCATAAACTTTGCCGGTACGGATCATGGCACCGGTGGTCAGCATATTCAGGATCAGTTTTTGTGCCGTACCGGCTTTCATACGTGATGAACCGGTGATGATTTCTGGCCCAACGACAGGTGTCATAGCAATATCGGCTGCTTGTACCATCGGGCTGTCAGGGTTACAGCTGATACAGGCGACGGTGGCACCCACTGATTTCGCGTATTCCATGGCTCCCAATACATAAGGTGTACGACCACTGGCGGCAATACCAACCAATACATCTTTAGAGTTAAAGTTTAGCGCTTGAAGATCATTTTTGCCTAATTGCCGGTTATCTTCTGCATTTTCAACGGCCCTCAAGATGGCTTGATGCCCTCCTGCAATCAACCCAACCACCTGTTCCGGTCTGGTGCCATAGGTTGGTGGACATTCACTTGCGTCCAGAATCCCTAATCGGCCGGATGTACCTGCACCGATATAAATTAAACGGCCTCCTTGACAAAATGCTTCGACAATTTTATCTACTGTTTTAGCAACTTGTGGCAACGTTTGCTCAACAGCCAATGCAACTTTTTTATCTTCGTTATTAATAATGCGTAGCATTTCAAGGGTTGGCAAAGTATCAATACAAGTACTGGCAGGATTACGGCTTTCGGTGACCATATTAATGAGATTGAGTTGCATATTGCTTTCCTGATGGGAATATTTTTAAAATGATAAAGAGTTATTTACTCTTCTTTGTAATAAAGTGCAAATCTGGTCGGTGTTTCGACAGAAGCGATAGCTTTGTAGAGTGAATGTATTTTATCGGTTATAGAACAAAGTGCTGTGAATAGATTTGAGAAAATTTTTATTTTTTATATAAGTGAGAAACGTAAATGCTAAGCATATATATTACATATGCTTAGCTTGTTTTCAATAAATTCTATCATCCCATATACTATAGGCTGATGTGCCTGCTGTTATGTGATTCCAGGTTATGGATCTGTATTTGAGAAGGATTTTCTCATACGGCATCATTTCATTATTATTTATCGAATTCGGGTAGGTGCAAGAAACGTCAACAATACTCGCTTCTGTTAATTTAACCTCATAAAAAAGCTCTAACTGCCCAGCGGTGTTTGTTCTATAAAAGAAGAAAACCGCATTCAGTAATTCGTTTGAAGAGATTGCCATTGCTAATAATGGCGATGATTTATCTATTGGCTTGAGGAATTGTACTGGGTGATGCTCTACATTTTGTTCGCGAGTCATCATATGACTTAAACTCAATACCTGTATTTGATCTTCGTGTCCCTTCTGGTATCGGTTTCCTATAGAGTCTAGTGTTGAACAACCGGCAGAAATTAAACCCTGTTTCTTACCATTTAGCGATAAATAAATGATATGTGACATAAATAATTACCATATGAGTTCTTTGTTTAAATAACCTAAAGCTGTATGCCTTAGGCTGTTGAAGTACAACCTTAGCATTAAAATATAAAAAAATTAATAGCTCAATACCGAATTTATTTCCTGAATGATTTTATTAACACTTTATTTACTTATTGTATGAAGTAACTTTTGTTTTAATCGTCTATCCCTATCATTTTCATTCCAGTTTCGTCAGGTTAAATCGGATCTGGATATCATGGCTTTACACTTTTATGAGATTCTTTAGGAGGTTTGAATGATAGTACCTTCGTCATGATGAAATAGGCACTTTAAAATTTTTTCTCTTAGAAGCTCTACTATTTATATATAGCTTTACTATTACATCGTCGATATGATTATTGAGTGATCAATGTGGCTATTTTTTATATAATGGTGCTATACTCGAATTTTCAATTGTTAATGGGTTTAGCCGTATGGACGATAGAGATAGACAACAGTTATTACAACAGCTCACGGATGTATTAGTGAATAGTCCGTTAATTCCAGAGGAAAAATTGGCAATGATGATGATGCTATGTTTTCGGTTGTTGTCGTCAACTCAAGCCAGTGCGATCGATATGAAGGTTTCAGATGGTAGTATTCTTTCGCTGAAATTGGAAACGCCGCCTGTTAAACATTAATGTGACGACTGTTGATGTTGAGAATATTAGAGGAAATTTCACGATGACATATAAAAAATACAACCCCTCTTGGGAAGGTTATATAGGGGATTTCCTAAGAGGTAATGTTGGGGATAACCAATTAAAACCCCAGCATGAGTTCTTTGATGCTATTGGTCTTGAAGAGCAGTTAAGAGAGAACACAACGTATATTGCACTGCTATCATTAGAAGAAGCGAAAGGTGTTTTAGAGGATATTGATTCTCCAAAACCCAAAAGTCCATTGATGAAGAAAATGTTTTCAGTTGCTGATCCAATATCATCCTATGCAGGTAATATACGTGATGCTTTTGACTTTACAAATGTAGTAAGAGAATTTAAAAGATTAGGAATTAAAGCCACAGAGTATGTTGGCAAGAATGGTGAAAAATATATTAAAATTTCAGGTTATGCCGGGGTTAGAAAGTTTATTACTGCGTCAAGATATGGTGCTTCTAACATGAAGATGATATCCATGGGGATAGGGCAGCAGGGAATAAATAGTGGAATAGTTAAAGGAATGAAATTCTGTATATTATTTTCTGTAGCTTATAGAGCTGTTGAATATATCTTTAAGGACGAATACACGCTGGCTGATTTTTTAGGTAATATTGCTGTAGACTTGGCTAAGACAGCAGTAGCTGCCTTTGCTTCTTGGGCTACGGGTGCTATTATTTCATCCGTTTTTGTGGCCGGTGCCAGTATCATCGCCGTAGCTGGTATAATTATTACGGTTGGTTTAGTTGTTACTGTAGTGTTAAATTATATGGATGATAGGTATGGAATAAGTAAGAAGGTTATTGAGTTAATAAAAGAAGCTTATAATAGAGAAAGAACCCCTGTAGCTGATCTAAATAAATTTCTTTATGACTGGGGAAAATATAGTCGTGAATAATAAAAGGAAACTTCATATTATTCTGGCAGTTTTCATGTTGCTTATAATGTTTTTTTGTATGTTTGTTGTCTGTGAAAGTTTTCTTTCATTGATGACAATAGCTGATAAAATCACATTTTCAGGAAAAATAGTAATTGGGTTTTTTGCCTTCCCATTAGTTTCTTATGCTTTAATTTTTTCTATTTATTTTAATTTAACCGATCGTATTCCAAAGTATCATGACGTCTATATGAAGTATTTTTGTATGATAGCTATTGTTGCAGTTTTTTTGAGTTTTCCTGTCTCTTTCTATGTGGACTATAAACTTAAGAGTGATAGCTATTTGGTATGTGAAAGAATATCTTGGATATCCGATAATATCTATGTAAAAGACATTAAACTATGTAATTAATATGCGAGATAGGGTTGTGGATAATAAAAGAAAAATAATGAATGTTATTGGGGCGATTTTTATATTGTTTTTGATGTCTTTGGGGGTGTTTGTTGTTGTTGATAGTTTTTTTTCATTGATGACAATGGCTGAGATAATATTTTTTTCTAATGGGATGATAATTGCATTTTTTTTCTTCCCATTGGTTTTCTATTTCTTGAGCTTTATTATTTATTTTAATTTGACGGCTCGTATTCCAAAGTATCACGATACTTGTGTTAATTATCTTGGTATGATAGCTATTGTTGCATTTTTCTTAAGTTTCCCTACATCTTTTTATGTGAACTACAAACTGAAAAGTGGAAATTATTTGATATGCCCGAAGATATCATGGTCATCACCGAATAAATATGTAAAAGATATTAAACTCTGTAATTGATGTTATTGTGTTTAATTTCAATTGATTTATTCATAACTGAGGGGATTATGGAAAATAAAAGAAAGATTATTCATATAACAATCGCCGTTAATATTCTTATTTTAGCGTCATTCACTTTCTTTTTGACAGGAGAGAATTTAATTTCTTTAGTTAAAATGAATGATGAAATAACATTTTCAAGTAGTGTTTTTATGATATTTTTTTCCTTTCCTTTTGTTTCATATTATATGTTTTTAGTTGTTTTTGTTAATATAACTGGTCGTTATCCTAAACATCATGATAGCCTTAATAAATATTTTGGTTCGATAGCCATTATTTCATTTTTTTTAAGCTTTCCCACATCTTTATATGTGAGTTATAAATTAAAGAACAATCATTATTTGGTATGTGAAAGAATATCCTGGATGTCGCCTAATACCTATGTAAAAGACATTAAATTATGTAATTAATATGAGTCGTATAGAGAGATTTTGGAACATGGATTTATAGTCATCCTGTTTTTGTGCTTGAATCTATCGGGGTAAAAATAGTGAATATGCGATTGTTCCTACAATTATTAAACTAATTAATATATGAGTGCGGATATGAGTAAGAAACTTTTTAGCAAAGAGTGGTTCAAAGAGCTTTTTTTTATATGGCTTAAAGATCTTTTGTGGGAGGTCATTCCTTTTGGGATTATTGTCATTTGGGCATTTGTAGCTAATATCTTTTTTCCAGACATATGGTTTAGTTTAACCTTGGTTGGTATTCTTGTTGTTTTTATTGCTATGTGGTTTATTAGTAAACGTTGTTAAGCATATATCTTTATATATGCTTAACTTAGTTTGTGATTAATAGATTCTATCATCCCATATACTATAGGCTGATGTGCCTGCTGTTACGTGATTCCAGGTTATGGATCTGTATTTGAGAAGGACTTTCTCATACGGCATCATTTATCGAATGCGGATAGGTGCAAGAAACGTCAACGATACTCGTTTCTGTTAATTTAACCTCATGAAAAAGCTCTAATTGTCCAGCAGGGTTTATTCTATAAAAGAAGAAAACCGCATTCAGTAATTCGTTTGAAGAGATTGCCATTGATAATAATGGAGATGATTTATCTATTGGCTTAATGAACTGCAATGGGTGATGCTCTACATTTCGCACGCGAGTTATCATGTGATTTAAACTCAACACCTATATTTGATCTTCGTACCCCTTTTGATATCGGTTTCCTATAGAGTCCAGAGTTGAACAACCAGCAGAAATTAAACCTTGTTTCTTACCATTTAACGACAAATAAATGATGTTGCACTTATCATGTGAATCCGCCTGTGACATAAACAACTACCATATGAGTTCTTTGCTTAAATTACCTAAGCTGTGTACTTAGGCGGTGGAAGTGTAACCTTAACATTAAAATATAAAAAATTAATAGTTCAATATCGAATTTTTCCCTAAATAATTTATAACAATTTATTTATTTGTTAGAAGGAGTCGTTTTGTTTGTAGAAGATATTTGGGAAAATAGGATTTAAAGTATTTGTATAATTACCATTTTTATACTTACATATTCATTCCCGTCTTTCCAGGTAAAATCAGATTTGGGTGTAGGGGCTTTGCCCTGTTACTTACTCTGGTTTTAAGTATTATAAAAGCCTGCATCTTTAAGGAGCTTGAATTATAGTGCTATCTTGAACATCATTAAAGGAATGTAGCCCTTGTTCAATGTTTTGCTATTGTATAATTGATCTATCTATTTTTTATACATCAGTGTTATACTCGAATTTTCAATCATTAATGGGGTTAGCCGTATGGACGATAGAGCGCAGTTATTACAACAACTCAATGATGCATTAGAGAATAGTCTGTTAGTTTCAGAGGAGAAACTGGCATTGGTGATGATGCTATGTTTTCAGCTGTTGTCGTCAATTGAAGCTAATCTGATTAATATGAGAGTTTCGGATGGTCATATTCTTTCACTTAAACTAGAAACTCCATCCGTTAAACACTAGTGTGGCACTTTTTGACTAATTCATTTTTTAGGGAGATAAAAAATGGCAAAGGTATTTATATTTTAACCTGTATTGTCAAAGGGTGTTAGCCTTATTGGGAAAAAGTGTAGCGAAGATGATATTGTTTCTGAGATTATTGGAATAATTAATCATGAATAAAGTAAAAAAAATTTTTAGCCGAGAGTGGTTTAGGGATCTTTTTTTAATATGGTTTAAGGATCTTTTGTGGTCAACTATACCTGTAATAATTATTTTTGTTTGGTCAATGATGGCTGTAGTCTTTTTTCCAGATATATGGGGATGGTTAGCATTGTTTGGTGTTATTATTGTTTTTATTTGTCTTTTTATTTTTTCATATATAAGTGAGAAACGTATAAATGATAAGCGTAAAAGCTAAGCATGTAAATAACGTTTCATAATTCTGCTACACATGGCCTTCTTCAACCCATTGTTATACATATAATTATGAGTGGTATAAGATGTAGCACCATTTTGGAATCTTATTTATATGCTTAGCTTTGGCTTATTTTTAATAAATTCTATCATCCTATATACTATATGGCTGATGTGCCTGCTGTTATGTGATCCTAGGATATAGATTTGTATTTTTTAAGGACTTTTTCATGCTGTATCATTTTATTATTGTTTATCGAGTGCGATTAGTATATGAGTAAAAAATTTTTTAGTAAGGAATGGTTTAAGGATCTTTTTTTAATATGGTTTAAGGATTTCTTGTGGGAGGTCATTCCTTTTGGGATTATTGTCATTTGGGCATTTGTAGCTAATATCTTTTTTCCAGACATATGGTTTAGTTTAACCTTGGTTGGTATTCTTGTTATTTTTTTTGCTATGTGGTTTATTGGTAAATATTGATAATTATATTTTTTAAATTTCCATTTTATAATGAACATTCTGTTTTAGATTGGCTTGATTGTGTGTTAAATATATATTTTCATTGTTTTTTATATATGAAATTAAATTTTTCCATTTGAATGTTATATTTATCATATTGAAAATTAATGATTTTAATTTATATCTTTTAATTTGGCTAATGCTAATTATTTTACCGAAATAATTGATTTTTTATATTTTAGCAATAACGATTTTTGAAAAAAACCTTTATCTTGTTATAGCTAGAAATACATATTGCATAATTCAGAAAAGTTGATATGGGAATACCCATAAAAATTGGCGTATCTATTATCTTCTAACTGACTTTATTTAGTTTTATTATTTACCTATTCATCTAGAGAACACGAGTAAGTTATTGTTAAAAGTATCGTTATATATATTGCCAATGTTTTTATCATAAATTAATTGATCATTTTATAGTTGTTGTTTACTCTCTATTTAATTAATTAAAGTTATAGAGATTTAGTTTATTACTGAAATAGTAACGCAATGAAAGCACTTAAAATAAACCTGAATGGTGAAAGTATGGATATGCGTAATCTCAAGGCTTTTATCGTCTTAGCTGAAACACTTAATTATCATAAGGCTTCTCAAATACTACATATTTCGCAACCTGCATTGACCAAGAAAATTAATGCACTGGAAGCTTTATTTGGTGCTCTTCTGTTTTCCAGAGGACCACATGGTACAAGGTTGACTGATTTCGGCAAAAAAACACTTGAGAATGCGCAGAAATTACTGGGTCATTTTGAGCAATTTAAGATTCAGGTTCACCATGATTTGCAAGACGACGCCCCACATTATCTTTATGCCAGCTCCTGTTTCCCGATTTATGATTCCAGGAAAATGGAAGAACAGTTTTTCTTAAGTAGACAGGAGAAAGTTACGTTAGTGCTAATTACAGGTTTGCCATTTGAGCAGCAAATGAGTCTGTTAAACTCTGGTTTATTACATATCGCCATTGTTCCTATGCCATTAATTTCATCACTTACGCCGAAAAAGATTTTTACTGAGAAACTTGTTTGTCTTTTTAAAAAAGGCAGTGATTGGGGTCAGAGCTTAACAGAATTAAATGCTAAAATAGCATCATTGCATCAGCTTATTAATGAAAATGATATATCGATTGATTCTACCAATGGTATCAACGCATTTTCTATTTATAATAATAGTATGAATTTAATGTTAAGAACTAATGATATTATGGTCATGATTGAGCTGATCATTAAACGCAATGGTGTTTCTTTAGTGCCGGAAAAAATTATTCATTCAATTCCATCACAATATCTGGATTCATTAGAGATGTTGAAAACCGAGATGGAGATTGATTTTGGTATCTT
This sequence comes from Photorhabdus tasmaniensis, assembly GCF_011189505.1. Taxonomy (GTDB): domain Bacteria; phylum Pseudomonadota; class Gammaproteobacteria; order Enterobacterales; family Enterobacteriaceae; genus Photorhabdus; species Photorhabdus tasmaniensis. The sequence continues at coordinate 22,601 of NZ_PUJU01000040.1, read as the reverse complement.
ATGGAGTCCTGTTATCGATTATGAGTTGGTAGGTGAGGCGGAATTATTCTCTTCATTGATTGATAATATGTGAATGGAAAATTATAGTGTAGGGTAGATTCACATAATAAGCTAACCACCATAATTACTATGATACAAGTGCAACCATCGTTAATCTGGAAGTAAACATGTTTGTATTCCCTTAAATAGTTCGTTCGGTGTTTTCCCTCCTCGCATTTTTCTGGGGCAATTATTTAATCGGTTTACCACAAATTTTATTTCCTGATCAGCGACTTCATTAAAATCGGTTCCCTTTGGAAAGTCTTGTCTGATTAACCCATTGATATTCTCATTGATTCCTCTTTTCCAAGGCGAGTAAGGGTGAGGAAAGTGAATTTAATGGTGGGCCATAATGGTTTATTTTCACTGGGGTTTAATCCCCTTTAGGTGATAGACCAAGACAGTAAATGGGGTTACCCCTTTCGGCATCGGTAAGTTGCCATACACGACCTTAGCTAAAGCATAAGCATCAACTTCTGCCTCTTCGCCTAACAATGGAAGCGCCTCACGCACTACGGCTGGTATATCATCGTCAGCGGTAAGTGTCAGTGTCGGAATAGCGCTTAAAGTGGCGCCATCAACAATCTGCTCAGACAAAGCTAGCGAAACCGGTGCATCCTGATCCTTAATAGGGTGACCTTTCTTGACCACAAAGTACACCAAGCCATTGACTTTCTTTGCTGGCTTGCGTCCGGCAGTTTTCTCCGCAATCAGAGCTTCTCCCATCTTAACCTTGGCATTTACCTGTTTTTGTAATTGCTCCGCAAAGGCCAGGTAGTATTTATCCATATCACTGCGTTTAAGCTGCATGCGATTGCGTAATCCATCAGTTAATCCGGCAGTCACTCGAACAGGATCCAGAGATAACCCACTTTCTGCATAACTCGCCAGTGTCTCTTTTAGCCCCGAGGCCATCGCTTGGCCCACGACATAGTCACGCTTACGGTTATTGCTATCGAGCGGTACACTCACGGATTTACTGGCTTTTACCGCTCGATCATTGGCTTGCACTAGTTGATAACGAGTAGAAACCAATGCCGCCTCTAACTGCATTCGGGCAATGTTAGCTTCTCTGAACTGTTTACGTACGGCCTCCAACTGCGTTTGTGCTTCTTTGAACTGATGCTGCGTAGCCGTCAGCAGGGTCTGATGATCACTTAACTGTTTTTGTAACGTATCCTTTTGCTTCTGCACTTCTACCCTGACTGATTGATGGTCAGATAGCTGCTTACGGCTCTTCTCCAGTTCAGTCTGGGAAGACTTCAACTCTGCAATACTATCGGTAAGTTGTCTCTTAAGCTTACGATTCTCTGCACGCAATACTTTACGGGCTGCTGCTTCGCTACCACCGGACGAGGCCCCCATACCAACAAGAATGGATGTTCCAACTGTATGTTTTGATGCACTTCTGTTTGAAGATGACTCACCAGATTTGGACTGTTGCGCCATTAGGGTACTCAGACCATAATCAGAATTACTGGCGCTTTCCATCAAGCTATCCACCGAGGGCGTACCGCCAGGAGGTGTATAGTTTCCACTTTCTGCCGCACTTACAATATCAACCGTTCCCAAAAAACCAATTAATAACCAGGCACAGCGATGAAAATGCATTCGTATACAGCTCATTGTGCATCTACCTGATTAATTAATGCCAATGATAAGTCGTTTTTTATACGATAACACAAACTGGTAAGGGCATATTGATACTTAGGACGTACCAAATCATTGATATCTTCACTGATTCCGTTAGCCACCGCCAAATATTGACTACCAGTACGGGCAATGCGATCAAACTCGGCTTTGTAGCGTGTGTATTTAGCGCCGCTGAACTGCTTCAACGCCTCCAACTCGCGAGTACACTGCGCCAGTTTGCCGGAATTGTTGTCAGCCGAGGGCTGCATAGTGCCGACAAAACGACAATCACCGCCTCCAGATACAGAGGGGAATGAAGAATGAACCAGTGTTTTATATGTTGACGATACTTTTATTTTACTTGATGTCGGAACTCTCTTCGGTGTGAGCTCTTGAGCACACCCTGTTAAAAGAAATGCGGCTGCTAATAGTAGGTGGAAATAACAACCATAAGATACAATACAGTACCCTATCATTTTCCGAACTTGTAACATCACACATATACGTTTAAGAACAAACAAGTTATTCACCTTATTACTCCCCAGTATCATTAGCATCAAAACTAATTAAAAGCCATAATCACAATAACATCTCCCCAATAGGCACCTGCATCAACTTTACCCAATGATTGAAGTTTGGATGAAAAAGAAAATGAATAGGGATTATTTCCACTTACCGTTATTGGAACACCATTCCAAGCATTTGAGCCATTGATATCCACATCGGAGTAAAGCGTTTTTTTAGGATCTAGATAAATAAACTTTTCACCAGTTGAAGATTTCGCATATAAAGTCAGGTCAGCAGATAACGTGCACTGCACATTTCCGGTTATTGTTTTTTTATTCCCATTGAGATTCTTTTGCCCTAAATTGCCATGATCAATTACAGATGGCAAAGAAAGACTGCAAGATTGCTTGACTGATGGCACCTTGCCACAAACACTACCAGGCCACTGCTGTGCATCTGAATCACCTATAGTAGGTTGGTGTCGAATATAAAACAATCCTACACAATCTGCTTCAGAGGATCGCAAAAGGAAATCTGATTGATATGGTAACGGAAATTTTTTTTTGTACTCCTCGGCTACCTTCTTCCTGGTCTCATATTTAGAGATTTCAATACAATGATGCCCCAGCTCACAGCTACCATACATCCCCGGGTTTACAGGGGCACTGCGATATTTCACATCTGGACCAACATAACAAAACATAGACTCGTAACATGGGTTTCGGTCGGTATCATTTTCCTCCCAGTCAACTAGTTGTAGAACTACACGAGTGTCATTAGTGTTTGGATCGCTTTCGTACATATCAATAGGCATAACAAAGGCCCCTGCATTTGCCTCTATAAATGGAACACCTGTCAATGTCATGAAAAAAACAAGATAGAAAAAGCCCCTCATATTTCCTCCATTTCACTCATAGTCCAACATAAACGTCGAAATAGCCGAGAACCTACCAAATACTATTGAGTGATTTTTGATAGCGGAAGGCTCCGCTTGAACATAGGCTTTAAAGTCCAGCGTGGCATTGCCATTATTTAAACTATATTTTTTAACAGTCTTGTTTATCAAAATAGGTTCTCCAGCCAGAGACTCTATTCCAACTGCTGCTCCTGATGTTTGACTTCCCGGCTGAAAAGCCAAAAGTCCAGGAAACTCTTTATCTTCCTTACCTAGAAATTTTATATTCACCTCCCGAGCTCTTGTCACATCACAGTTTATGAGGTGAATTGAAAACGCTTTACTATGACTACGTTCATTTTGATAAAGGTGTTTTCCGAACACTGTATCGAAGTCCACGGTAATTGCATCATCTCCAGGCTGGATATTACAAGCTTCTCTAAGCACATTAACTTTTATACGAACAATGGATTCATATTTATTCGCATTACACACTGAGCTTATCGAAAGCAAGAGTAACAACGCTTTTAGAACATGTAATCGGTTACGCCGACACAAGGACGGTATCAGTCCATCTCGATCTGGCTTTAGGATGGTGTTCATACATGCCTCCTTTACTGAGTTATCCCAATTTCAGCAAATATCTCAATCGGATTTACTGCTTTTCACGGTACAAGTTCTACCACTACAACCAAATACTAATTTTGGCCGACCACCGAAATCATTGATGAAAATCAGTACAGGGCTGTTACCCATTGCTGACGCGCTACCCCCCAACACAGCACTACCTTTTGGTGGGATCATCATCGGATTAAAACCGGATACTGTTGCCCCATTTAGGCTGGACGATGCTGATGCGATGGTCACGTAGTATGGCGTCGGATTGTTCACTACATAGCGATCCCCTTGTCGAGTCATCGTCAACTTCTCCTGATAAGGATTTTCGTAGTCCGTGCGGCCAACAGTAATAGCCTTTGGCCGATAAAACAGTTTGATACGTGTTTGCAGCGCAATCTGCAATGTGTTGGGTTTGTTGGACTTTGGCGGAATTTCCCGGAGGTTGAAATAGAACAGCGTCTCTTTATCCTGAGACAACATGTTGATGCCCTGAGTGACTTGCAACTTCACTTGGCTTTTGGCTCCCGGCTCTACTCTCTGAAGTGGCGGTAGTGCAGTCAGTGGAGTGTTAATCTTGTTGCCATGCTCGTCCTCAATCCAAGCCTGCGCAAGATAGGGCAACTCTTTATTCTGGTTACTGATACTAAGGCTCATTGATCTATCTTCCCCATTAAACACCGCGCGGGTGCGATCGAGGGCAATAGCTGCATTAGCCTGCTGAACAGCCAGAATACCGGCCAACATGACAGCAGAAGCCGCCGCGTTTTTTTTCATTGTCATACTTATGCGGTTGTACTTATCTTTAGGCAACATTTCCATTCATCCACCCCACACTTTTATTAATCTTCTGGAAAGAACCACCACCCTTGGCTGGAATCGAGTGCGAATGCGCAAATATGGTTGATATCACTGCTATACCCGTCATCTTTCAAGTTGCCTCTTTGTTGGCTGCACTCACTAGTTATCTATGCTCCCGGGGATTCGCTCCCTTGCCGTCGCGATGCATCTTGAAATCCATAGGGTATAAATCTAATCTCGCAGCACATACTTACGCGGCTTACGGTTCTCCACACCTGAATTACCCATCCAGTTTGTCTTAACTCACCTTCCATTTTCGCCGCCGATCCTCGCTACGTTACCTGTGTTGGCTGGTGTAACAACTGTCTCTACAGCGTCACTACCATCATTCCCTTTAACACGCCGACAAGGTAACAACAGATTATTCATCAAGTTGGCTAGAAGAGATTTCGGCAATGTGATGAGACACTGTATGCGACCATTCCAATGCACACTCATGTTCTCACCTGGATTAATGCCGGTTAACCACACATTTCCTTCATCGTTCACGATGCCAGTTTGCATTTCACGTTCGTTCATCACGACAGCTCCGAATGGAGGAATCGTACCGTCTGTCAACTTAATAATGGCCATCGCCTTCTCGCCGGCGATCATTCCAAACTTGCGATAACCAATAGCGCCTTCCGTTAGCGTGCCTTGTACCACCGAACGAGTTGCATCCACGTTATCCGCCAGTTGATTCACGTCCACATTAACGCTGCTGCGGTAGTAACTGTTGATATCACTCACCACCGCTTTACCAAAAATGTTGGTATGGATCACACTGCCATAACCGCGTATTGGTACACCACCAATCCCATCAGCGTCGATCATCATGCGTGTTCCCCCTATCATGTTGATACGGTGTAGCGCAGCGCCATCTGCCGTTGCCGTCATTCCCCCCTGAAGTGACAGCCCCATAGCGCTATATTCACTTCCACGGAAATTGGCATTCGCTGTCAACTTAGCTATATCCCCCTCGTGGGTGAAGTAAGCACTGCCAATACTACGCCCGCCCTGACCGTTACCGACATTAATCCGATATGCATTGTTGTCATCGATACGGTCATAGTAGCCCACAGTATTACTACTATTACGGCTAAGCTGACCGTCATAGGTTATTGTGCTATTTTCACCCCACGGTACAGCTATACTCAGATACAAACCGTCATCATTAGTATCGTTGTACTGAGTCCGATATGCCGTTAGGCTCAGGCTAATGTTTTTAAAGCGCCCGATATCGAAATAACGCGATAGTGACAGGTTATAAGTATCGTTGTTCGGACGGTCCCAGTAGGTCTGATGGCCGTAGTTCAGATAAACACTAAGCCCCATTTCCTTAAACTGTTTGTTAAACGTGATGGTATAGAACTCTTTACCTCTTCCATTATTGACACCGTAATAACGCGCTTCCAAATACTGCGACATGCTCATGAAGTTACGTTCTGAGAAACGGTAACCCGCAAATGTTATCTGGCTATCATATTCATCAAAGCGTTTAGAATAGCTAACCCGATACGAGCCTCCGTGTTTGGTATCATCATGCAGAAACTGAGCTCGCGACTGCGTCACGTCAAATGACAACGCACCAAACGCTAGCAAATCACGACCGATACCGATAGCCAGAGCGTTATAGCCCCTGGCCAGCAAAGCTCCTCCGTACAGCGACCAACCGTTGTTCACTCCCCAAGAGAATTCCCCAGTTGCAAAGCCCGGCCCCTTATTGCGATGCTTAAAGTCTGACGGCTTACCGCTGGTAATCTTGTAACGAACCATACCCGGACGTGTCAGATACGGTACATTAGCGGTATTCACTTGGAAGGTCTGTACGCTGCCATCCTGCTCCTGTACTTTCACATCCAGTTTGCCATTCACCGCAGTATTCAGATCCTGAATACTGAAAGGACCTGCTGCCACCTGAGTTTCATAAATCACACGCCCCTGCTGACTGATGGTCACCTTGGCATTGGTCTTCGCCACCCCAGTCACTTCCGGCGCATAACCACGTAAGTTCGGTGGTAGCATGTTGTCGTCTGATATCAGACTGGCTCCGATGTAACGGAAACTGTCAAACATCCCGGAGTTGAGGTAGTCTTCCCCCAACGTTAGCTTGGCACGCAAAGCGGCTATCACGCGGTAGATGTAATAGCGGTTCCACTCCCAATTTTGTTGGGTACTTCCCACCTGTCCCGTAGTATGGCTGTACTGCGTCTGCCAATCGGCCCGCAGACGCCAAGGTCCCAGGTTGGCCCCAATTGTTCCGTTACCACTCAAAGATTGCACTTGGCTGGCTGCACCTGACTGATTCGTCACCTGTGCATTGACGTTGTAGTCAAACAACATACCGGAGATTCCGTTATCCCAACGTGACGGCGGATCCCAGTTTTCCACGGTATATTCTAAGTAAGCCTGCGGCATGCTGATGTATAATGCTCCAGCCCCCAAGTCACCTCGAACTTCCATACCTTTCAGAGAAGTTATTTCTAGGCATTGGCCGTTATGCCACCAAGTAAGCTGATGGATTGCATCCGTTTTAAGCCCCAGTTGATCAACCATCTTCAGCGTCAGGCACGCCTCACTGCCTTTCGGATCATTATCAGGAGCAATAAACTGCACCGTCTGCTCGGGCAATTCGTTTTTATTCAAGCGTAATACCATCTGGTAGCTACCCTGCATAATGTAGCCAGCCTGGGAAAACTGACTTAAGTCAATACGCGCCCGATCTTTGACATCAAGAACATCCGTGTTGAATTCCACCCTGTCAGCCGCCGTTACCATCTGCACACCACAGAGAGCCAACAAGATACACAGTGCCACCGGGCAATCCCTCGCTCCACAAAGTAACGATGGCATGACTAGTCCTTTCATCAGAAATAATCCAGTTTGAAACGTATCATGGTGCGGAAAACTCCGGCGCGTAACACTTGGTGAGCTGCTATCAGACGTAAAGTATAATCCAGCCGCATTGAGCCTATTTGCAGATCCTCTACAGGCATTGGTTTGCCCGGCACGACTACCGCTCCTGTACTGTCTGATATCTGTAATCCCACACCACTCGCCTCACCATTCACGCTAAACAAGTCGTCACGAACAGCCGCACCATCAAAAGTGACTCGAAAGTGTGACCCGCCCAGACGATTCAGTAATACGGGAGTCAACAGACAATTAATCAACTGTATACTTAAAAGCCGTACCGGGCCGTGACCACTGAGGATAATTTGTCCGACCAGAATAGATGACATACCGATGGTCTGATCTTGATTGCCCAAAGCAATTGTACACGGCGTATCAATGATGGAGCCTTGCATGTTGACACGGCCATGCTCTTGGTTGATAGCCGTTGCCATAAATGACAATATCAGACTGGTTAGCACCAACAACGTCAATAGGGAAGGCAACATCTTAAAACAGGTTGGACGGCTAAGAAGAGTCATCTCGCTCTCCAGAATTCGGTTTACCAGCAAATTCATTTCCCTAATCTGTAGGGAACTCCCCTCTTTCCCGCTGTTTCCTCTGTCAGCTTGAAGACTAGGCAGCAGCGGGAAAGAGAAACAGATAGACCTTCCAACGTACAGAAAGTCTTCCTTCAACACCTTTATTGGTAAGCCAGAGTGAAGTTAGCCACAGCGGTGAAATCACCAGGAACGATAGTCGTAGAAGCCCCGTCACCTTGTAAGAAAGCAGCGAAGCGCATGGTAGAGTCGGAACCATCGGTGATGATTGTGGGTGAGCTCTGTTGTCCTAGTTTGATAAGCTTGGCGTTATCGTTGGTGATACCAATAGCTGCACCAGAGGCCGAACCAACAATTGCCAGTAAGTCCTTATTCACAGCAGAGGGTGTCCCAGAGAAAGTCGCTGTTACAATCTTCTTTTCCAAGCCGTTAGCATCACAGTCTAGTAAACGGATATCAAAAGGAACCGGGGTGGACTTACCACCTCCTGCCAGTGCTTTGTTGGAAATCTGCCCCAGCCTCACAGTCTGATCGTCATCACCGGGGTGGATTGAACAAGGCGCATCGATAATAGAACCTTCAAAAGTCACTTTTCCGTGGCCTTGGTTGGTATTTTTAGTCTTGGGGAGAGGCTCGGGGGCCGCATTGACAGAACCTGCTGCTAGGGTTACACCCAATCCGAGAACCATAACCAATTTATTCAATTTCATGTGAGTTAATTCCTTAACTTAAGGATAAGATACCCATAACCATACAAAAGTAGCAGTGTAGGATTTCAACTCCTACACCAGATATCCAATGCAAAAAGGGTCTTAAAATCTCGTATCAACATTTTTTAAAACCAAACAAAATGCACCAAACTGTGTTGTTTAGTTATAAATACTAAAATAGATAATAATTAGGAATTAATATCTAAAAAAACACATTAATTTGGATTTATTATCTTTTTAATTAATTGATATCTGATTATGTTCAAACAAACCAACCGATTTATTACAAAATAATATTGATGAGATATTAAAAATAATAATAAAAAATCAAAAAAACTATGTATTCCAAATAGTTGAATGTTGCCGGTCTGGAGTGATATAAAAGTTGACCTAGGTGATAGTTTTGTGTAAAACTATTAACAGTTTGGTGCATTCTGTTTTGTTTTTTGTTGTAAAATAGTTTCTTAATTTTTAAGAAAAATTCTACATCTTGATTTTTTCTATCAAAAAATCACTGTAAAATGATATATATAATTTTATATTTATATATAAGAAGTGTTTTTTCTTACAAATAAGAAATAAAGAGAATTGAAGGTCAGTAATTCCATAAAAGCTCTATTAATTGATATAGTTCTGTAGATTAATATTCTCTATTGGCAACTATCTGCCCAAAATCTCACAGGAACTATTTTCATGCAGAAGCGTAAGTTTTTAACCAGATATGAAATCGATGCGATTTTAGAAAAAGCACGTCAAGGGCGTCATGCTGAGCGGGATTATTGCATGCTACTCATGTGTTTCATTCATGGGTTTAGAGTCAGTGAGCTATGTAATCTGACACTATCCGATCTTGATCTTAGCTCGGAAATTATTCACGTAAGACGATTAAAAGGGGGATTATCAACAACACATCCGCTGGTCCCTGAAGAACTTAATGCGTTAAATCAATGGATTAATATCCGTAAGAGCTGGAGAGAATCAGATACATCGTGGGTTTTTTTATCACAAAAATCAGGTGCGATTTCACGCTATCAGGTTTATAGTTTGTTAAAACGTTATGGCAGACAAGCATTAGTCGATATTTCACCTCATCCACATATGTTAAGACATGCCTGCGGCTATGCTCTTGCTGATTTGGGAAGAGATACACGCCTTATTCAGGATTATCTCGGTCACCGCAATATATCTCATACTGTTATTTACACAGCAAGCAATGTAAAACGGTTCTCCAAAATATGGGAAATTCCTTCAAAAGGAATCGATTAATACCTCCTTTCTATAAAAGATGTTGTGATATACCCGTTATCTTTCAAGTTGCCTCTTTGTTGGCTGCACTCACTCACCCCGGTCACATAGTTAGCTATGCTCCCGGGGATTCGCTCCCTTGCCGTCGCGATGCATCTTGAAATCCATAGGGTATATCAGAAATTATTTCTCTTACAACAAAAAATATCATCTGATTATAAGAAATCCTCATTTATGTTGAGCTAATGAGGGTTCTTCATTAGTTAATGATAATTATTAATATCATAAGATACTGACATTTGATTTATTATTTGAATGTGCATCAAATAAGGATATTACATCAAAATCATCCTGAATTTTTTACTCCACAATATACTCACTTATCGAAAAATAAAGCGGATTACTTTTTCCGCCTTATTTTTATTAAGTGATAATCTGTGGAATTATTTATCCTTCAAATTCTTGGGTCATTTTTTCAAGTTGTTCTTGAATCTCCATCCATACTAATTCAGTTTCTTCCAGTTTTGATTTGGTCTGAACTTGTTTTTGCAGATATTCAGCCAACTCGGTTTTACGGCTGTTATCGTAGAGAGTACTGTCAGAAAGTTGTTTTTCCAATGTGGTCAGTTCATCACCTAACTTCTCCATCTGTTTTTCCAGATTGGTCAGTTGCTTGCGCAATGGCTGCGTTTGGTTACGGAAGTCAGCTTGACGCCGTTTTTGATCTTTTCTTTCCTGAGCACTTTGGCCGGAAGACTCTTTTTCCTTATCGTTGTTCTCACGTAATTGCTGATTTTGTTGACGCTGCTGATCTGTCAGCCATTGTTGATAATCTTCCAAATCGCCATTGAAAGATTCTACCCGGCCATCGTGAACCAGATACAACTCATCGGTTGTCGAACGTAATAGATGCCTGTCATGGGAAACCACAACTAATGCACCATCAAAATCGATCAGCGCTTCTGTCAGTGCCTGACGCATATCCAGGTCGAGGTGGTTGGTTGGCTCATCAAGCAACAGAAGATTAGGGCGTTGCCAAACCATCAATGCTAAAACCAGACGTGCTTTTTCTCCCCCAGAGAAACGTCCGCTTGGGTCAGTGACTTGATCACCTTTGAAACCAAAACCGCCCAGATAATCCCTGAGTTGCTGCTCTGTTTCCTGTGGCGCAAGACGTGCTATATGCTGTAATGGTGATTCATCAGCACGCAGATATTCCAATTGATGCTGGGCGAAATATCCCAGTTTGATCCCTTTGGCTAATTCGACGTTTCCACTCTGGGATTGCAGTTCTCCGGCCAGTAATTTTATTAACGTGGATTTACCTGCGCCGTTGCGGCCAAGCAAGCCAATGCGCGAGCCAGGCACTAAATTTAGTTTGATGGAACCTAAAACCGTCCGCTCGCCATAGCCTGCGCTGACTTTTTCCATTTTCAGCAGTGGGTTTGGCAGACTCTCCGGTTTGCGGAAACTGAAATGGAACGGGTTATCAACATGGGCAGGCGCTATCAACTCCATCCGCTCTAGCATCTTGATACGGCTCTGAGCTTGTTTGGCTTTACTGGCCTTGGCCCGGAAACGGTCAATATAGCTTTGTAGATGTGCCACTTTCTCTTGCTGACTTTTATAGAGCGCCTGTTGTTGTGCCAGTTTGGTTGCACGCTGACGTTCGAAAGAGGAGTAGTTGCCGCTGTATTCAAACAGGGATTGGTGCTCGATATGAAGGATCTTATCGGCAATCGGGTCCAGAAAATCCCGGTCATGGGAGATGAGGATTAATGTGCCGGGGTAGTTTTTTAGCCATTTTTCCAGCCAGATCACCGCATCCAGATCAAGATGGTTGGTTGGTTCGTCAAGTAACAACAAATCAGAACGGCAGAGCAAGGCTTGCGCCAGATTGAGGCGCATACGCCATCCACCGGAAAACGCACGTACGGGGTGATCCAGTTGATCCTGAGAAAAGCCTAGACCGTGAAGTAAACTTGATGCTCTTGAGCGGATGGTCCAGGCTTGAATCGTGTCCAGTTGGTTGTGTAGATGAGCGATCAAATTACCGTCATCCTTTTCATTGGCTAACTGTAGTTGCCATTCCAGTTGACGGAATTCACGATCACCATCAATGACATATTCCAGAGCCGGTATTTCCAGAGCCGGTGTTTCTTGATTCACCCAAGCCAGCGCCCAGTTAGCGGGAAAAGTGAATGTTCCTGCTTCAGCCTGAAGTTCATTTTTTAATAGTGCAAGTAAGGTAGATTTACCACAGCCATTTTTCCCTACCAGACCCACTTTCTGTCCGGGATTGATAGTGGCGCTGGCATTATCTAGCAAGACACGGATTCCGCGACGAATTTGTAATGAAGAGAAAACAATCATAGGTGTCGTTTGTATAGAGTATGTTAAATTATTAGAAAGTAATGGGGCAATAAGCGCCCTGATTTTGTCACTTTGTATGCATGGTAACGGAAAATACGTGTCCTGACACGTTCTTGAGGAGGGAACGATGTTACAGCCGCCTAAAGTCCTGCTGCTGTATGCCCATCCTGAGCCACAGGATTCAGTAGCAAATCGCGTTTTGTTGCAACCTGTGCTGGATTTAGAGCATGTTACGGTTCACGACTTATATCGAGCTTATCCAGATTTTTTTATTGATGTTCACCATGAGCAACAACTGCTTCGTGAACATCAGGTGATTGTCTTTCAACATCCATTATATACCTACAGTTGTCCAGCTTTGTTAAAGGAGTGGATGGACCGCGTGCTGACACGGGGGTTTGCCAGTGGTGCCACCGGGTTGGCATTACAGGGGAAATATTGGCGTTCAGTGATCACAACCGGAGAGCCAGAAGGTGCTTTCCGGGCTGATGGTTATAACTGCTATCCAATGGAAGAGATTCTTCGCACTTTTGAACTGACAGCATCCATGTGCCGTATGCATTGGTTATCACCGATAATTATTTATTGGGCACGTCGTCAAAAACCTGAACTTCTTGCCATCCATGCTAATGCTTATCGTGAGTGGCTCAAATCGCCATTATCATTAGGAGGGCTATAGCTATGGAGCATTCAGCGCAACTCAGCGCCGGGGTATTATTTTTATTTGCTGCTGTGGTGGCAGTGCCTATCGCACAGAAATTCAGGATTGGGGCAGTATTAGGTTATTTGTTCGCCGGGATTGTCCTTGGCCCGTGGGGGTTAAGCTTTATCAGAGATGTTGATGATATTCTTCATTTCTCTGAGCTGGGGATCGTTTTCCTGATGTTTATCATCGGTCTTGAACTTAACCCTTCTAAACTCTGGCAACTCAGGCGATCGATTTTTGGTGTCGGTGCGGCCCAAGTTATTTTCACCGCAGGTGTGCTGGCTGGGCTGTTATATCTGACAGATTTTTCGTGGCAGGCGGCGGTTATCGGTGGTATCGGGATGGCGATGTCCTCAACAGCAATGGCGCTGCAACTGATGAAAGAGAAGGGCATGAACCGCAATGAAGGCGGGCAGCTTGGTTTCTCTGTTTTGCTGTTTCAGGATATGGCAGTGATCCCGGCTTTGGCGTTGATCCCGCTTCTGGCAGGTGAAACAGCATCCAGTGACTGGTATCGGATAGCGTTAAAAATAGCTGCCTTTGCCGTTATGTTGCTGGGTGGCCGTTATCTGTTACGTCCGTTGTTTCGTTTAGTTGTCAGAGCGGGCGTGCGTGAGGTGTTTACGGCGGCGGCATTATTGGTGGTGCTCAGTTCAGCATTGTTTATGGAAGCGCTGGGTTTTTCTATGGCACTGGGAACCTTTATCGCCGGGGTATTGCTGGCAGATAGTGAATATCGCCATGAACTGGAAATCTCCATAGAACCGTTCAAGGGATTATTGTTAGGACTGTTTTTTATTTCGGTAGGGATGTCCCTGAATCTGGGGGTGCTATTGATACATCTGTCCGATGTATTACTCGGCGTACTGGCTTTAGTCATTGTGAAAGGTGTTGTTCTTTATCTCATCGCATGGACTGCGGGCTTGCGGGGTTCATCCTGCTTGCAATTTTCCGGTGTTCTCAGCCAGGGCGGAGAATTTGCCTTTGTTCTGTTTTCTGCCGCACTGAGCCAGAATGTACTCAATAGCGGACAGATGGCTTTGTTACTGGTTGTGGTGACGATCTCAATGATGACAACACCGCTTGTGATGCAATTGATCGATGCTATTTTGGCGCGCCGTTATAATGCTTCGGATGAGACGGCAGAACAGCCATTTGTAGAAGATAATGATCCGCAGGTGATTTTAGTTGGTTTTGGCCGGTTTGGGCAGGTAATAGGCCGTCTTCTGATGGTGAATAAAATCCACATAACGGTACTGGAGCGTGATGTCAGTGTTGTGAGTACCACGCGGCGTTATGGCTACAAAGTTTATTATGGTGATGCGGTTGAATTGGAATTGCTGCGTGCGGCAGGGGCGGAGAAAGCCAAAGCGATTGTTATTACCTGTAATGAGCCGGAAGATACCATGATGATCGTTCATTTATGTCAAAAACATTTCCCGAATCTGCATATTATGGCGCGGGCCAGAGGACGCCTGGAAGCGCATGAATTGTTACAGAATGGGGTGGAAAATTTTACCCGCGAAACTTTCTCCAGCGCATTGGAATTGGGCCGTAAGACGTTGGTCGGATTAGGAATGCATCCACATAAAGCTTATCGTGCAAAACAACATTTTCAGCGGTTGGATATGCGGATGCTGAGAGAATTGATGCCACAGTTACAGGGTGATGTGGCTCACATATCCCGTATAAAAGAGGCGCGACGGGAACTGGAAGAGTTGTTTGAGCGGGAAATGCTGAATGAGCGTCTCCAACCGGATGGTTGGAATGAACACGAACATATGAATAGTAGCGGAGCAAACAATGACAGTAAGCCGTAAAAGATTTATTGCTGGTGCTGTCTGCCCTGAATGTCATTCTCAGGACACACTGGCAATGTGGCGGGAAGATCAGGTGGATGTGGTGAAATGTGTCCATTGTGGTCATCAACAACGTCAAGCTGATGAAAAAGCCGCCTCTCATGTGAGAAAACAGGAGCAGGTGATTGGTATTTTTACACCACAATAATTGTGTGAATTTTAATGCCGGTGGGTACAGAGGCTTGGAATTCCGCTACAATCGGTAAAAATTTTTAGACCCATGGGTAGGAGATGTCATGAAAGTAGCAAAAGACTTGGTAGTCAGCCTGGCTTATCAAGTAAGAACAGAAGATGGTGTTTTAGTTGATGAGTCACCGGTGAGTGCGCCGTTGGACTATCTGCATGGCCGTGGTTCATTGATTAGCGGTTTGGAAAAAGCGCTGGAAGGCCGTGAGGCTGGTGAGAGTTTTGATGTCAGCGTACAGGCTGATGATGCCTATGGTCAGTATGATGACAATTTGGTTCAGCGTGTGCCAAAAGATGTATTTGTTGGTGTTGATGAACTGGAAGTGGGTATGCGTTTCTTGGCTGACACCGACATGGGGCCGGTACCCGTAGAAATCACTGCGGTTGAAGATGAGCACGTTGTGGTTGATGGTAACCATATGCTGGCTGGTCAGAATTTGAAATTCAATGTTGAAGTTATTGCTATCCGCGAAGCAACCGAAGAAGAGCTGGCTCATGGTCATGTTCACGGCGCGCATGGTCACGAACATGGCGAAGGTGGTTGCTGTGGTGGTCACGGCCATGACGATGGTCATCATCATCACCATAATGAAGGGAATGGGTGCTGCGGTGGCGGTAGCTGCCATTGATAAATTAAAGCGGATTGTCAGGCTTTAATATTTAAAAAAGCGGGGCAAGATTGGGAGAGCCGGTTTCTCTTACTTGCCCTGTGTATAGTGACTGGTTGTTTTTTCACTGAGTAAAAATCAATAATGAGGCGGTGGCGTTTCTTCAGACTGTGAAGCGACCATTGATGGTTGAGTGGCTTTCAATCGTTCTGTCATCAACCGCAAATGCTCTCTTAATTTCGTCATTTCCATTTGCTGTTCAGTCACCACCTGATTCAACTCTTCGATAGTCATTTCCTGAAAAGCAGCTCGGCTTTCCAAGTGTTCAAGCCGCTGTTCAAACTCTGATAGATCCATGATTTTTCCCCCCTTCCAGACTGTGTATTATCTGTATTAGACGTCTCATGTTAATTAGAGTAACCCATTATGCCCAGAATATTCTGTGAAATACGATTATTATGAAACCTCTTTTTATTTGTGTTGTCTCAACAGTTTTGGGGCACTAAAGCAGCAAATATTGTGTTGTGCTCCTGTAGACAGTTATAGTGGCTTGATTGCATAACTTTTGCTGACAGTAAATATCCCCCAAAGCTATTGGAGAAACAGATGAAATCATTGTTTAAAATCACCTTGCTTGCCACAACATTGGCAATGGCTTTCAATGCCTCTCAGGCGCTGGCTGCCAAGGCAGATAATCAAAGCAGTACAGAATTGAACAGCGCATTTAAAACAGAAGATCAGCAAAATGCTTATGCTCTGGGCGCATCTTTAGGGCGTTATATGGAAAACACCCTGAAAGAGCAGAAATCTCTGGGTATCCCATTGGATAAAGATCAATTGTTGGCGGGTGTGCAGGATGCTTTTAATAACAAGAGCAAACTGACTGACAGCGAAATTGAAAATACGCTGCGTGCATTTGAAGGCAAAGTAAAGTCTGCGGCTGAAGCCAAGATGGAAAAAGAAGCCAACGAGAGTGAAGCCAAGGGTGCTAAATATCGCGAAGCGTTTGCCAAGGAAAAAGGCGTCGTTAAGAGCAAAACCGGCCTTTTGTATAAAATAGAAAAGGAAGGCAGTGGTAAAAAGCCTGCGGCGAGTGATACTGTCGTCGTAAACTATAAGGGAGCATTGATTGACGGTAAAGAGTTCGACAGTTCATATAAACGTAATGAACCACTTTCTATTCGTCTGGACGGCGTTATCCCTGGTTGGACAGAAGGTTTGCAAAATGTGAAAAAAGGCGGAAAAATCAAACTGGTTATTCCACCAGAGTTGGCTTATGGTAAGGCTGGTGTTCCAGGCATTCCTGCAAACTCTACATTAGTGTTTGATATTGAGCTGCTGGATGTGAAAGCGGATACCAAAGCTAAGTAATCTATTCACTAAGTATCTTTGATGAATGTGGATAAAACCGTTGGTAGAGATTCTGTCAACGGTTTTTTGTTACTGAAAGCTGTGATAGAGGCCAAATGTCTGAGTCGTTATGGCTTGACGATGATGTCATGTGGTTTTAACGTCAATATTTGATGTGAATGAAAAGATCTTTGACTGAGATCTCTGTTAAGCTGCAATAGTTGAATTTTCACAAGAAATTTTTATACGTTTATCACGTTGTGTTTTTAGCAAGACGTTTTCTGCGTTTGAAGGATGGTGTATTTAATGTCTAACCCGTTATTATCTGGTGATATCAATGATATCGATTTATTGGAAAACCAACCGTTTACTGAAACGGATCGCGAAATTTTAAAATCTTATGAAGCCGCAGTTGATGGCTTGGCTATGCTGATTGGTGGGCATTGCGAGATTGTCCTTCATTCACTGGAAGATCTTAAATGTTCAGCGGTCAGAATAGCTAATGGAGAACATACAGGTCGTAAAATAGGTTCACCTATCACTGATCTTGCGTTGCGTATGTTACATGACATTACAGATGAAGACTGTAGTGTATCCAAAGCCTATTTTACCCGAGCGAAAAGCGGTTCATTGATGAAGTCAGTCACTATTGCGATCCGCAACCGGAATCGCAGAGTGATCGGCCTCTTGTGCATTAATATGAATCTTGATGTCCCTTTCTCCGAAATAATTCAGACATTTATTCCGGAGGAAACCCATGACGTTGCACCAACAAATGTAAACTTTGCATCATCCGTGGATGATTTGGTTGCGCAAACGCTGGAATATACTATTGAGGAAGTTAATGTTGATCGCAATGTATCTAATAATGCGAAGAACAGACAGGTGGTTCTGAATCTCTATGAGAAAGGCATTTTTGATATTAAAGACGCTATTAATCAGGTTGCTGAGCGTTTAAATATTTCTAAACATACTGTTTACCTCTATATTCGCCAGTTTAAAAATGGGGAATGCTTAGGGCCCGAACGGTAATGTCTTCGCTGTCTTATTGTCTGCTGGTAACGGGGCCTGCGTATGGCACCCAGCAAGCCAGCAGCGCTTACCAGTTCGCGCAAACTCTGATTGCGATGGGACATAAACTGAATACCGTATTTTTTTATCGGGAAGGGGTTTATAACGGTAATCAATTGACCACGCCAGCCAGTGATGAGTTTAATTTGGTTAACGCGTGGCAGATGATGGCAACAGAGCATCGGTTTGGCATGCATATTTGTATTGCCGCCGCTCTTCGCCGTGGTGTCCTTGATACGCAGCAGGCGAATGAATTGAATTTATCTGTTGCAAACCTGGCTAAAGGGTTTGAATTAAGTGGGTTGGGAACGTTCGCTGAAGCCATGTTGACTTGTGATCGTGTGGTGCAATTCTGAGAGGCAAAAATGAAAAGAATTGCTTTTGTCTTTACAAAAGCACCTCATGGTGATTCTGGTGGCAGAGAAGGTTTGGATGCATTATTGGCAACCTCGGCATTAACAGAAGAGATTGGTGTATTTTTTATTTCTGATGGTGTGCTGCAACTCCTGCCGGATCAGCAACCTGATAGGATCCTCGCCAGAAACTATATCGCTACGTTTAAGGTCTTGCCTCTGTACGATATTGAAAAATATTATTTGTGCCAGGAAGACCTTATCATGCGTGGGTTAAGCGCAGTCCGCAGTTGTATTCTGGATGCGGAAGTGATATCCGCAAAAGCGATTCGTGAAAAACTGGCTGGCTATGATGTGGTGCTGACATTCTGAGCGATTGGAAGGACGATGATATGCTATATACTGTTGGCCGATCCCCTTATCAATGTGATTTCAAGGTGATATTCAATCTGCTTGCCAGTGGTGATGACATACTGTTTATGCAGGATGGTGTACTGGCAAGCATTGATGGTAATTACTGCCTTCCGGCTTTAATTGATCATGGCGTTACATTGTATGTTCTGAAAGAAGATATTGAGGCGCGGGGATTGGCAGGTCGGATTTCGGACAAAGTGCAAGTTATCGACTATACTGACTTTGTTAACCTGACGGTAAAACACCATCAACAATTCGCCTGGTAGTCAGAGAAAATGTATATTTCTTGACACCCCGGCGAGTCAGCCATAAAATTCCGCGTCCTCGTGTTTTGCCGTCAGGGCAGACAAGAGATTTTATCCGTGTTTACGAAGCAAAAAAACCAGGAGTTTTTTTAATAATGGCAACTATTAACCAGCTGGTGCGCAAACCCCGCAGCATGAAGGTTGCAAAAAGCAACGTTCCTGCTCTGGAAGCTTGCCCACAGAAGCGTGGCGTATGTACTCGCGTATATACCACCACTCCTAAAAAACCAAACTCCGCACTGCGTAAAGTATGTCGTGTGCGTTTGACTAACGGTTACGAAGTTTCTTCCTACATCGGTGGTGAAGGCCACAACTTGCAGGAACACTCCGTAATTCTGATCCGTGGCGGTCGTGTTAAAGACTTGCCAGGTGTGCGTTACCACACTGTGCGCGGTGCACTGGACTGTTCCGGTGTTAAAGACCGTAAACAAGGTCGTTCCAAGTACGGTGCGAAGAAGCCAAAGGCTTAATGGTTCTCCGTTAAGTAAGGCCAAACATTTTCACTTTAATGTCAAAATAAACTCGTAGAGTTTTGGACAACCCTGAATTCGAAACGGAGTATTTCCATGCCACGTCGTCGTGTAATTGGTCAGCGTAAAATTTTACCAGATCCAAAGTTCGGATCTGAATTACTGGCCAAATTTGTCAATATCCTGATGGTAGATGGTAAAAAATCTACTGCGGAAGCAATTGTATATAGTGCGCTTGAGACCCTGGCTCAGCGTTCTGGTAAAGAACATCTGGAAGCGTTTGAACTCGCACTGGATAACGTGCGTCCAACCGTGGAAGTTAAATCCCGCCGTGTTGGTGGTTCTACTTATCAGGTTCCAGTTGAAGTTCGTCCGGTTCGTCGTAATGCTCTGGCAATGCGCTGGATCGTTGAAGCTGCTCGTAAACGCGGTGATAAGTCTATGGCCTTGCGCCTGGCGAACGAACTATCTGACGCAGCCGAGAATAAAGGCTCTGCTGTTAAGAAACGTGAAGACGTTCACCGTATGGCAGAAGCTAACAAGGCGTTCGCACACTACCGTTGGTAATTCCATTGTAGTGATGATGCCCTGGGTGGCAGCTCTTGCCACCCAGATTTAAATTGAACGTCCTAGGAATAGAGGAATCAAATGGCTCGTACAACACCTATTGCACGCTACCGTAACATCGGTATCAGTGCACACATCGACGCCGGTAAAACCACCACTACCGAACGTATTCTGTTCTACACTGGTGTAAACCATAAGATCGGTGAAGTTCATGATGGCGCTGCTACTATGGACTGGATGGAACAGGAGCAGGAGCGTGGTATTACCATCACCTCCGCAGCAACAACTGCTTTCTGGTCAGGTATGGCTAAGCAGTTTGATGCGCACCGTATCAATATCATCGACACCCCAGGCCACGTTGACTTCACTATCGAAGTAGAACGTTCTATGCGTGTCCTTGACGGTGCGGTCATGGTTTACTGTGCGGTTGGTGGTGTTCAGCCACAGTCTGAAACCGTATGGCGTCAGGCGAATAAATATAAAGTTCCACGTATCGCGTTCGTTAACAAAATGGACCGTATGGGAGCGAATTTCTTACGCGTTGTTGAGCAGATCAAAAGCCGTTTGGCTGCAAATCCAGTTCCTCTGCAATTGGCAATTGGTGCAGAAGATGTTTTCACCGGTGTTGTTGACCTGGTGAAAATGAAAGCTATCAACTGGAACGAGGAAGATCAGGGAACGACCTTCACTTATGAAGATATTCCAGCTGATATGCAAGATCTGGCTGAAGAATGGCGTAACAACCTGGTTGAAGCCGCTGCGGAAGCATCAGAAGAGTTGATGGAAAAATACCTCGGCGGTGAAGAGCTGACCGAAGAAGAGATCAAAGCGGGTCTTCGTCATCGTGTTATGACTAACGAAATCATCCTGGTTACCTGTGGTTCTGCATTTAAGAACAAAGGTGTTCAGGCAATGCTGGATGCCGTTATTGAGTACCTGCCGGCACCAACTGACGTTGAATCCATTAAAGGTCTTCTGCCAGATGGTAAAGATACCCCGGCAGAGCGTCATTCTGACGATAACGAACCGTTCTCGGCACTGGCGTTTAAAATCGCTACTGACCCATTCGTTGGTAACTTGACCTTCTTCCGTGTCTACTCTGGCGTGGTTAATTCCGGTGATACCGTTCTTAACCCAGTGAAAGACAAAAAAGAGCGTTTTGGCCGTATCGTTCAGATGCATGCTAACAAGCGTGAAGAAATCAAAGAAGTTCGCGCAGGCGACATCGCAGCTGCGATCGGTCTGAAAGACGTGACTACTGGTGATACTCTGTGTGATATCAGTTCTCCAATCATTCTGGAGCGTATGGAATTCCCAGAGCCGGTAATCTCTGTTGCGATTGAGCCAAAAACTAAAGTCGACCAGGAAAAAATGGGTATCGCTTTAGGTCGTCTGGCTCAGGAAGACCCATCATTCCGCGTGTCTACCGATGAAGAATCCGGCCAGACTATTATCGCGGGCATGGGTGAGCTTCATCTGGACGTTCTGGTTGACCGTATGCGTCGTGAGTTCAAAGTTGAAGCGAACGTCGGTAAACCTCAGGTTGCTTACCGTGAAACCATCCGTACTACTGTTGAACAAGAAGGTAAATTTGTTCGTCAGTCTGGTGGTCGTGGTCAGTTTGGTCACGTATGGCTGCGTATTGAGCCAATGGAAGCAGGTGGCCCAGGCTACCAGTTCGCTAACGAAATCGTTGGTGGTGTTATTCCTAAAGAATATATCCCTGCTGTAGATAAGGGTATTCAGGAACAAATGAAGAATGGTGTTCTGGCCGGTTACCCGATTGTTGACGTTAAAGTAGCAGTGTTCGATGGTTCTTACCACGAAGTTGACTCCTCTGAAATGGCGTTCAAAATCGCAGGTTCTATGGGCTTCAAAGAAGGCTTCATGAAAGCGAAACCAGTTCTGCTGGAACCTATCATGAAAGTTGAAGTTGAAACTCCAGAAGACTACATGGGTGACGTTATCGGTGACCTGAACCGTCGCCGTGGTATGATCGACGGTATGGAAGATCTTGCTACCGGTAAAATCGTACGTGCTCAGGTACCATTATCTGAAATGTTTGGTTATGCTACTGATCTGCGTTCTCAGACCCAAGGTCGTGCTTCTTACTCCATGGAGTTCCTGAAGTACAATGAAGCGCCGAGCAACGTCGCTCAGGCTATTATCGAAGCTCGTAAAGCTAAATAAGCTTTTCGGGTTTAATATCTAGATTTAGCTCCCTCCTCATATAACGAGGGAGCGATATTAAGGAATAGAGTCGTGTCTAAAGAAAAATTTGAACGTAAAAAACCGCACGTTAACGTTGGTACTATCGGCCACGTTGACCATGGTAAAACTACCCTGACTGCTGCCATCACTACTGTACTGGCTAAAACCTACGGTGGTAACGCTCGTGCATTCG
>NZ_PUJU01000039.1 GCF_011189505.1 Photorhabdus tasmaniensis | reverse complement strand
CAAAGAAACTGACTGTTATTTCGTCATGAATTAACTGTTGTTCACTCTTCAAGACTTTAGTGTATTTTTTTGTGATACGGTCTTGTGAGTGCCCACACAGATTGTCTGATTAATTGTTAAAGAGCAGACTGAAACAAAAATTAATATTCTCGTTCAGCCGGGCTGCGTATACTACGCTTTTCGCCCGCAGAGTCAAGCGCTTAATTCACTTTGCTCTGCCTGGCCTCACACGCTTTGTCAGCGTTGTGTCGGTCAGTGGTGGCGCATTATAGGGAGTTCTTCGGCGCTGGCAAGCGTTTAATTAAAAAAAACTTCCGTTAGCGTACTTCTTCAACAAAAAGATGATATAAAGAACGAAAAAGCCTACTTCCTGATGTTTTTAATCGCTTTAGGCAAGTCTACAAGGCTATTGATTATCAAATCAGCCGCTTGTTCTGCTTCATTTGTAATTGGTTTACCTGTACGAACTAATACCTTAGTACCAACTTTCGCCGTCACCGCCGCTTGCATATCTTCCAGTTTGTCACCAACCATATAAGAAGCAGCCATATCAATGCCAAGCTCTTTTTGTGCATCCAGCAGCATACCTGGTTGTGGTTTACGACAATCACAACTCTTCTTATATTGTTCTTCAGTCGCATCTGGATGATGGGGACAATAATAAATGCCATCCAAATCTACGCCGCGATCTGCCAGTGACCAATCCATCCATTCTGTCAGTTGCAAGAATTGTTCTTCATTGAAAATGCCACGGGCAATACCTGACTGGTTTGTGACTAATACCAGTGCATACCCCATTTTTCTCAATTCAATCATGGTTTCAATGACACCATCGATAAATTGAAAATCATCTATTTCGTGTACATAACCATGATCGATATTTATTGTTCCATCACGATCTAAAAATACGGCAGGAATACCTTGTGTCACCTGATTGCTCCAAGCAATGTAAGAAGTTACCAGTATGGCATGATTTAGCGATGAATGAGAATGCAGCAATTAATTTATTCCCAGTTGACTTAGACGTCTAGACACCTTAACATCCAATTTAACTAGTGGTTTGTTTTCTCAAAAATGTTCAAACTATCAATTTTCGAACTTTTATAAGAATAAAAATGATAAAACTGTCTCATATCAATAAAATATTCCATCAGGGTGCCCGCTCTATCAATGCACTTTCAGATATCAGTCTGCATGTTCCGCAAGGGCAAATTTACGGTGTCATCGGTTCATCTGGTGCAGGTAAAAGTACGTTAATTCGCTGTGTGAATATGCTTGAGCGTCCAACTTCCGGGCAAATATTGGTTGATGGTCAGGATCTGACTATCCTATCTGCTAGTGATCTGACCCATGCGCGTCGCCGCATTGGCATGATTTTCCAACACTTTAATTTGCTGTCTTCGAGAACAGTTTTTGACAACATAGCCTTACCTTTAGAATTAGATAATGTTCCAAAGGCAGAAATAAAAAAACGGGTAGATGAGTTATTAGAACTTGTTGGCCTTGCAGATAAACACGATGCTTATCCGGCAAATCTCTCTGGCGGACAGAAACAACGTGTTGCTATTGCCCGTGCTTTAGCTAATTCACCTAAAGTCCTTTTATGTGATGAAGCAACCAGCGCTCTGGATCCAGCAACAACCCGGTCTATTCTGGAATTATTGAAAGATATTAATCGCCGTCTGGGTTTGACTATTCTGTTAATTACACATGAAATGGATGTCGTCAAACGTATATGTGATCAGGTTGCAGTTATCAGCGGTGGGCAATTGATTGAACAGGACATTGTCAGTGAAGTGTTCTCTCACCCCAAGACACCTATTGCTCAGGCATTTATTCAATCAACTTTGCATCTGGATATCCCTGAAGATTATGTGCAAAAAATGCAAAGCAACCCAGCCCCAGATCTCAGCCCATTATTGAAACTGGAGTTTACCGGTCAGTCTGTAGACGCACCTCTGATTTCGATGGCAGTACGTCGTTTTGATATTGATATGAATATATTAAGTTCCCAAATCGACTATGCCGGTGGAGTAAAATTTGGTGTGATGTTAGCGGAATTACACGGTGAAAATGGCGGCGTTGAATCAACAATTAAATTTTTACAAGACCATCATGTGAAAGTAGAGGTTCTCGGTTATGTCTGAAGGAATGATTTTATTGCTGGCTAAAGGCGTCTGGGAAACTCTGGTAATGACTTTTGTTTCCGGTTTCTTTGGCTTTATTATTGGGCTGCCAATAGGTGTACTGTTATATGTCACCCGCCCTGGTCAGATTATGGAAAACAGTAAACTCTATCGTTTTCTTTCAGCGATAGTGAATATTTTCCGTTCTATCCCATTTATTATTTTATTGGTATGGATGATTCCTTTTACCAGATTGATTGTTGGAACATCTATCGGTTTACAGGCCGCCATTGTTCCATTAACCATAGGCGCTGCACCATTTATTGCCCGGATGGTGGAAAATGCTTTACTGGAAATTCCATCAGGATTAATTGAAGCAGCTCGCGCAATGGGAGCAACTCCGTTCCAGATTGTGAAGAAAATTCTGTTACCTGAAGCGTTACCAGGTTTGCTCAATGCGGCTACAATTACCCTGATTACATTAGTAGGTTATTCCGCAATGGGAGGTGCTGTAGGTGCGGGCGGATTAGGCCAGATTGGCTACCAATATGGTTATATCGGCTATAATGCAACAGTAATGAACACTGTACTCGTGTTACTGGTTATTTTAGTGTACTTAATTCAATTAAGTGGTGACCGTTTAGTTAAAGCCACAACACGCAAATAATAAAATTATTTTGAAACAGCACCGGTATCGGTGCTAATAAATCAGAATTCAATAGGGGTAAAGTATGTCTATTAAATTAAGAGCCATCGCAACTATCAGCGCTCTTTTAGGTTCACTAATTCTGGCTGGTTGTGGGCAGGAAAAACAAGATCCAAACCACATTAAAGTAGGCGTTATCGTTGGTGCAGAACAAGAAGTTGCTGAAATTGCGAAAAAAGTAGCTAAAGATAAATATGGTCTTGATGTAGAGCTGGTCACTTTTAATGATTTTGTATTGCCAAACGAGGCTCTGAGTAAAGGTGATATTGATCTGAATGCATACCAACACAAACCTTATATGGATCAACAAATCAAAGATCGTGGTTATAAATTGGTCACTGTTGGCAACTCTTTTATTTATCCAATTGCGGGTTATTCCAAGAAAATTAAATCCCTGGATGAATTACAGGATGGTTCTCAAATTGCGCTACCAAATGATCCTACGAACTTAGGCCGTTCCTTATTACTGTTACAGAAACAAGGCTTAATCAAACTGAAAGATAACATAGGCTTATTACCAACAACTCTGGACATTGCTGAAAATCCTAAAAATCTAAAATTGGTTGAGCTAGAAGCGCCACAATTACCACGTTCATTGGACGATCAAAAAATTGCTCTGGCAATCATTAATACGACATATGCCAGCCAGATTGGCCTGACTCCAGCGAAAGACGGTTTATTTGTCGAAAATAAAGACTCTCCATATGTAAACCTGCTGGTTAGCCGTGAAGATAACAAGGATGCTGAAAACGTTAAGAAATTCGTTAAAGCATATCAATCCGATGAAGTTGATGAAGCTGCCAATAAAATTTTTAACGGTGGTGCGGTGAAAGGCTGGTAATCTTTCATATTACACTCATCGATATTAGAATAATCAGGCGGACAAATTGTCCGCCTGATTTGTTATGGCACCATGTTTTCAATATTTTTTTGTTAACCTGATTCTATTCTCTTAACTCTGACAGTAAAAATTCGAGGATCTATTAATGCGTAAGCTGTTTATCTCTTTGTTAGCTCTATTCATAACAGGATGTTCAATGCAACAGACAACATTGACTGACTCTTCCCAGTCATCGGATATAAGACTCAAACAAGCATCAACCGAAGAGAAAAAGAATCTTTCTTCATTCGTAAAGTTGTATACCAAAAGTGAGGATCTATTAAGTGCTTCATTTAAAGATTTAGGGATTGTTTCTGGTCAATCATGTCGTGGTTCTTTACAGGATCCACCCGCTAATATCACCATAGCACGTAACCAAATGATAACGAAGGCTGCTCATTTGAATGCTAACGCAGTTTTATTACATCGGTGCGAAATGTTATCAGGTCAAGGATGCTACCAAGTAGCAATATGTGAAGGTTCAGCCCTGCTTATTACTCAATGACCAATTTTCATTTCACACAAATAGGGGTTATCCACTCCCCTTATAAAGAAAAATTTGCCGTTCCACGCCAGCCTGGCCTTATTGAAGATGGTGGGGGACAATTGGTATTGCTTCCACCCTATAATCAACCCGATGCAGTTCGTGGTCTGGAACAATTTAGTCATCTGTGGATTATTTTTATTTTTCACCAAACAATAGAAGGCGGCTGGAAGCCAATGGTGCGTCCTCCTCGTTTAGGTGGCAATGCAAAAATGGGCGTATTCGCAACCCGTTCAACTTTCCGACCGAATCCCATTGGTATGTCTCTGATTGAACTTAAAGGAATTGAATACAGAAAAGGTAGCGTTACGCTAGAATTGGGGAGCCTGGATTTAGTTGATGGTACACCTGTTATTGACATCAAACCTTATCTGCCTTTCGCTGAATGTCAGCCACATGCTGTGGCAGGTTTTGCTCAAGAAGCACCTTCTGCCGATATGGAAGTGATATTTTTACCTGCTGCTGAACAACAGCTTATCTCAGTTCAAGACACTTATCCTGATTTACGCCGTTTTATCAGTCAGGTCTTGGCTCAAGATCCTCGTCCTGCTTACCGGAGAGGAGAACAGGAAAATCGAGAATATGCCGTTCATTTACTGAATTTTAACGTGCGATGGAGAATCTGTGGCACACTGACTAAAGTGTTTTCCATTGAACGCCTTTAAAAATCAGTATATGCCCTTTTGACATCTTAAACTCGCTGGTAGACTAAAGGCTTATTTTCGTTTTTTTATTAGCTGGTAAATTTCTGCCAGTCAGAAGCAATTTGCTGCTCTAATGGAACCCTAACAATGCGCACTAGCCAATATCTGCTCTCCACATTAAAAGAGACTCCTGCCGATGCAGAGGTTGTCAGTCATAAACTGATGCTTCGTGCGGGCATGATCCGTAAGCTCGCTTCAGGTCTGTATAATTGGATGCCTACAGGTGTCCGAGTACTAAAAAAAGTTGAGAAAATTGTTCGTGAAGAGATGAACAACGCCGGAGCAATTGAAATATCTATGCCCGTCGTACAGCCGGCAGATTTATGGCAGGAAAGTGGTCGCTGGGAACAGTACGGCCCAGAATTACTGCGTTTTGCTGACCGGGGGGATCGCCCTTTTGTGCTGGGTCCAACTCATGAGGAAGTCGTTACTGATCTGATCCGCAATGACGTCAGCTCATACAAACAGTTACCGCTGACTTTATTCCAGATCCAGACTAAATTCCGGGACGAAGTTCGCCCTCGCTTTGGTGTAATGCGCTCCCGGGAATTCTTAATGAAAGATGCTTACTCTTTCCATGCTACCCAAGAGTCACTACAAGAAACTTACGACAACATGTACAAAGCCTACAGCAAAATCTTTACCCGTATTGGCTTGGATTTCCGTGCTGTTCTGGCAGACACCGGTTCTATCGGCGGTAGTGCTTCCCATGAATTTCAGGTTTTGGCTGCCAGTGGAGAAGATGATATCGTTTTCTCAACTGAATCCAATTACGCAGCTAATATTGAATTGGCCGAAGCTATCGCTCCTGCTTATGATCGAGCAACACCAACAGAAGAGATGCATCTGGTAGATACCCCAAATGCAAAAACAATCGCTGAACTGGTTGAACAATTCAATCTGCCAATTGAAAAAACGGTTAAGACTCTGATGGTTCATGCAGCAGAAGATACGGGCCATAAATTGATCGCCTTACTGGTCCGGGGCGACCATGAACTTAATGAAATCAAAGCAGAAAAATTATCTTTAGTCGCCAGCCCTCTCACTTTTGCTACCGAAGAAGAGATTCGTGCAATTGTCGGTGCCGGTCCAGGCTCACTGGGACCCGTCAATCTGCCAATACCGGTTATTATTGACCGCAGTGTGGCAGTGATGAATGACTTTGGCGCAGGTGCCAATATTGATGACAAACACTATTTCGGAATCAACTGGGAGCGGGATTTACCAATACCAACAGTTGCTGATATCCGTAATGTTGTTGAAGGTGATGCCAGCCCGGATGGTAAAGGGACATTACTCATCAAACGTGGCATTGAAGTTGGTCATATCTTCCAACTTGGCACCAAGTATTCTGATGCAATGAAAGCAACCGTTCAAGGCGAAGACGGCCACAATCAGATCGTCACTATGGGTTGTTATGGTATTGGTGTTACCCGTATTGTCGCCGCAGCGATTGAACAAAATCACGATGACCGCGGTATCATCTGGCCTGATGCAATTGCACCATTCCAGGTCGCTATTCTGCCAATGAATATGCACAAGTCATATCGTGTTAAAGAAGTTACAGAGAAACTGTATACCGATCTGCGCACCAACGGCATTGATGTTATTTTCGATGATCGTAAAGAACGCCCAGGCGTGATGTTTGCTGATATGGAGCTTATTGGCGTACCACACACTATCGTTATCGGTGACCGTAATCTCGATAATGGAGAAGTGGAATATAAATATCGTCGCAGTGATGAAAAACAGATACTAAAACTAAACGATGTTGCTGATTATCTAAAGCAACAACTTGGTTGTTAATTAAGGTTATCGCAATAACTTATTGAGCAGTATAGTGATAATGGTCAGATAGTAAAGACGCGGAAGTAAACTCATCTTACTCTTCTGGCTCATTATCACCATTCATATTGAAAATAGAATTATTTCTTCAAATTACAAGATTTCGATTTATCGAAATGAATTTTACCTGTCTGAATCAAGGCAGAATTAAATTGCCCATCCTCCATTGAAGGACTCACGCTATAATAGCCTTCAACTTCAACATAAACCGGTGTTCCACCTTCTACGCCAACTTGGTGGTAGCCTCGCTCCAAATCCAAACTTTCCGGCACATCATAATGCTTACCTGTACTACAATCAGTAAATGAAGCGGCATCAGCCATGTAACTGTATTCACCCATTAGTTTTTTCGGTTTTACCCGTTTCAGCTCATAGCTGAATGATGATTCAATTGTGTTGCCTTCCATATCCAGCATTACCAAGTTTCCATCTTTCGGCAGATAGTAATATTTCTGGTCATCTGATTTTGCCAGACGGATTTTTTTTCCATCTTTCGCCCACAGGCCGGATTCAAAGAATGACTGATCACCATCACGAGTACCAAGATAAGTTTGTTCCAGAATATAAGTACCATCATCATCCAGTAACAGTGTGGTATCAATACCAGAACAATCAGCACAAGGGAGAACACCATGAAAAGTCTGATCCACTGGCTGTGAATTCGTTTGCTGTGCCAAGTTGCCTTTACATCCCACCAAAGCAGATATACCCACAGCAACTAATGCGGTTAAAAGTTTTTTATTCACACTTATCTCCAAACAGTATAGTAAGCCCTGTGACTCACCTTAATCAGTAACACAAAGAACATAGCAATTATTACAGCTTAATAGCGTAAATACCGTCCTTTTTAAGGATGTTACCCAATAATAGTAAAATAATCTGAGCCGATTTTAATACTTTTGTCAGGAACTTGCTGTGAAATAAGACTTTTATTTACTTATTGTTCAGAATGAATAACCAAAGTTATTCATTAATCACGATTGATTTCCTGTGCTATAGTCATTAATAGTGCTTTTGAATTACAATTTTTAACAACCACAGGCGGCAATAACCGCCACTAACCATAGTGGTGAGCAAATATGTCTATAAATACTGAATATCAACCAATTAACTGTGACGACTATGACAACCTTGAGTTGGCTTGCCAACATCAGCTCTATCTACACATAAAATTACGAGGTGGTGACGTTATTGAAGGGAAAGCCTGTGATTTGATTTTGAGAAAGAAAGTTGAATACCTGATAATCGAAACAGCAAATAACCCTCAAGAACTAAGGTTGGATCATATCGCCAGTTTCAGTCACCCTGAAATTGGTACTGTTATTGTTGAACATTCCGAATCCTGACAAAAAACGGCCGCCTCTGGCGGCTTAACTCTTTATTTTAACAACGTTTTATTCCAATCAATTGTTAATGTCCTCTGCCCTTTTGCCGCTTCGCTTTCTTTGGTGATAAAAATACCTAATGCAGCTATAAGTTGTTCGTTGTAATAAAGCAATGGAATTCGCTCTCTAAGCCACGGTGCAACCCCAAGCTCCTGCCACAATTTTTTACTGTGCCGGGAGTGTTGTCGACCCACAATACTCATCATTCCCTGAACACCAAAGCGGATAGTCACCCGCTCATTATCAGCGGGTGCCCTTACTTGAATACCGCAATCAGAAATATTCAGTTCTCCCAGGCTATCCGGTAATACCAACGTATTGCAAATATCCCACTCAAGAATAGTGTCTCTCAAAGATTGCAATTGAGGAACCAACCAAAGTTTTTGCTTATAACGCCGTACATTATACTGACCAAATTGTAGCTGGGGTTCAGCATCAGTGCGAGCAAGAGCCACCTCATACCAAAGCCTGTGAAGCTGCTCCCGTGAGGGCATTTTCATGTCATGGTAACCAAACCAACGGCGTAACAATGCATTTCGTTTAGCCTCTGAACACACTTCCAAAGGTGAAATACCTAAAGCGCCATCCTGAGTTATTAGCCCTTTCAGAGATTCATTCAACAACTCATCCAGAAGCTGCTCCTGCTCACCACATAAACTTGCACTACGAGCAACAGATTGTGGGAAATGTGGCCAGCGTTGATTCAGTAACGGCATAACATGTAAGCGCAGAAAATTCCTGTCATAACGATCATCCTGATTGCTGTCGTCTTCAATCCAATTCAGACGATGTTCGCTAGCATATATCTCCAATTCACACCGGCTATGACCAAGCAGTGGGCGAAACAATAATGTATCCGCAAATACGGCGACTGGAGGCATAGCAGCAAGGCCAGCCGGACCGCTACCACGCTTTAATGCCAGTAAAAAAGTTTCCGCCTGATCATCAAGATGTTGAGCGGTTACCAGAATTTCGTCTTTTTGTAATTCATGCCTGAACATCTGATATCGGGCATCACGGGCAGCAGCTTCAATGCCCTTTTCACGGGCATCTATCGTTACTCTTTCAAAACAAAATTCCACTTGCCAGTCATCACAAATCTGTTGGCAATGTTCAACCCACTGATCTGCTTTTGGATTTAAACCGTGGTGAATATGCATTGCTCTCAGTTGAACTCTCTGATTGCGCTGATTACGCCAATTGACCAACAAATGCAGCAAAACTGAAGAATCCAGTCCACCACTGAATCCAACCAGAATTTTCTTATGTTCACCAAGCTGTTTAGCTAAAGTGAAAAATAATCGTTCATCAATTTTTGTCATTACAGACTTAAGAACTCCTTAATTTGTAACAATATGAATTTATTATCATCTGCATTATTAGGCCAAGAACCACTGCCCCTCAGATAATATTCTCCGCTACTTTTATTAAGAATATGAAATGGCAAAAAAAACAGAAACAGTAAAGGACGGGAGTGGCTTAAATTTATCAATTCCAGCCACTCCCCATCCCTTATTCAAACAGTTCGTTCAGATCTCAACAATAACCATATTGCATCAGACGCTGATAACGACGGCTCACCAATTCCTCAGGTGAAAAATGATCAAGAGCTGCCAGATCAGCCAATAACTGAGCTTTTAGTGATGCTGATATTGCTTCATAATTACGATGCGCACCACCTAATGGCTCTGAGATCACAGTGTCGATTAATTCCAGCTCTTTCAAACGAGGTGCGGTGATCCCCATTGCTTCTGCCGCCAAAGGCGCTTTTTCCGCACTTTTCCATAAAATTGAGGCACAGCCTTCCGGAGAGATAACAGAATAAGTACTGTATTGCAGCATATTCACTTTATCACCAACACCAATTGCCAGCGCACCACCGGAACCACCTTCACCAATCACGGTACAAATAACAGGCACAGACAAACGGGACATTTCACGCAAATTGCGGGCAATAGCCTCAGATTGACCACGCTCTTCTGCACCAACGCCAGGATATGCGCCAGGAGTATCAATGAAAGTGATAATTGGCAGTTTAAAACGCTCCGCCATTTCCATCAGACGCAGAGCCTTACGATAGCCTTCCGGCGCTGGCATACCGAAATTACGGCGGATTTTTTCTTTGGTTTCACGGCCTTTTTGATGACCAATAATCATCACTGGACGCCCATCAATACGAGCCAGACCACCAACCATTGCTTTGTCATTAGCGTAAGCGCGATCACCCGCCAGCTCTTCAAAATCAGTAAAAATATGCTGAATATAGTCCAATGTATAAGGACGGCGTGGATGACGGGCAAGTTGAGCAATTTGCCAAGCACCTAAATCTGAGAAGATTTTGCGCGTCAATTCCAGACTTTTTTCCCGCAAACGTTGTACTTCTTCATCCAGATTTATATCTAATTTTTCATCTTGACGGCTAACTGCGGTTAGCGAATCAATTTTCGCTTCCAGCTCGGCAATCGGCTGTTCAAATTCAAGAAAATTCAGACTCATAACATTCCTATTTTAGTCAAATTCTAATTCTACCTGCTCATTACCCAGCAGAGTTCGCAAATCTGTCAGAAGGTTATCCGTTGGCGTTACCCTCCACGTCGCGCCAAACCTTAAACGGGCGCGGGCGTCTTCCCTCTGGTAATAAAGATGAACCGGTATCGTTCCAGAACGATGTGGTTCCAAGGCACCACGAAGACGGTTCAACAATTGATCATCAATTTGCCTGTCTAACAGCGAGATAGCAAGCCCACGCACATATTTTTCACGCGCTTCACTAATATCCATTAATTCACGGGCTGTCATTTTAAGACCACCGTTGAAGTCATCAAAGCTGACCTGCCCGGTAGCTATCAATATCCGGTCCTGTTCCAACAAATGCCGGTATTTCTCCAGGGCATCGGAAAATAGCATGACTTCTAGACGTCCTGAACGGTCGTCCAATGTACAAATACCAATCCGGTTACCCCGTTTGGTTATAATCACTTTGGACGCCAGCACTAAACCTACTACAGTCGTTACTTGACCACGCGGTGTTGGATTCACATCTTTTAACCGTAATCCATTAGTATAGCGCTCAATTTCTTTTAAATACCGAGTGATAGGATGCCCAGTTAAATAGAGCCCCAAAGTTTCCCGTTCACCATCAAGAACAACTTGTTCCGGCCATTGAGAAATATTGGCATAAGAACGCTCAACTTCTTCCGGCGCGTCAGCTAATACACCAAACATATCAGTCTGACCAATGGCTTCTGCTTTAGCATGTTGATCTGCTGCTTTCAGGGCATCTTCCAGAGAGGACATCAGTGCCGCACGGTGCGGCCCCAGACGGTCAAAAGCCCCTGACATGATCAGCTTTTCCATCACTCGACGATTTAATTTCTTAGTGTCAACACGGGCACATAAATCAAACAGTTCTCTAAAATAACCGCCTTTCTGACGAGCTTCGATGATCGCTTCAATCGGCCCCTCACCTACCCCTTTAATTGCTCCAATACCATATACGATCTCCCCGTCATCATTAACATGGAAATGGTACAGGCCGCTATTAATATCAGGTGGTAAGATTTTCAGCCCCATGCGCCAACATTCATCAATCAACCCAACGACTTTTTCTGTATTATCCATATCAGCAGTCATTACCGCAGCCATAAATTCAGCCGGATAATGTACTTTCAACCATAAAGTCTGATAAGAGACCAATGCATACGCGGCAGAGTGAGATTTGTTAAATCCATAACCCGCAAATTTCTCTACCAGGTCAAAGATTTTCATTGATAGCTCGCCATCAATGCCGAGTTTTTTGGCCCCATCCTCAAATACGGAACGCTGCTCCGCCATCTCTTCCAGCTTTTTCTTGCCCATTGCCCGTCGGAGCATATCTGCACCACCGAGAGTATATCCCGCCAGCACCTGAGCAATCTGCATTACTTGTTCCTGATAAAGGATGATGCCGTAGGTTGGCTCCAAAACAGGCTGTAAAGATTCGTGCTGCCATTGTACATCTGGATATGAGATCTCTTCCCGACCATGCTTGCGGTCAATGAAGTTGTCCACCATGCCTGATTGCAAAGGGCCTGGGCGAAATAGTGCCACAAGCGCAATCATATCTTCGAAACAGTCGGGACGCAGGCGTTTGATAAGATCCTTCATACCACGGGATTCGAGCTGGAATACCGCTGTTGTTTCAGCGCGTTGCAGCACATCGAAGCTCTTGGAGTCGCTCAGCGGAATCGCTGCGATATCAATAGGGTCCAGATCTTTCTTCGCTCTGCGTGCGTTGATCATTTCCAACGCCCAATTGATGATAGTCAACGTCCTCAGTCCGAGGAAGTCGAATTTCACCAACCCAGCATATTCCACATCGTTTTTATCAAACTGAGTAACCGGGTTCAAACCTTCCGGGTCACAGTAGAGAGGCGCGAAATCCGTGATCTTAGTTGGGGCAATAACGACCCCCCCAGCGTGTTTCCCTGCGTTACGGGTAACCCCTTCCAGTTTACGCGCCATGTCTATCAGCGCTTTAACTTCTTCATCCGCCTCATAGATTTCAGGAAGTTGCGGCTCTGCGATAAATGCCTTTTCCAGTGTCATTCCGGGATCAAGCGGTATTAATTTGGAAATTCTGTCAACAAACCCGTATGGATGCCCCAGCACGCGGCCAACATCCCGGATGACAGCTTTCGCTGCCATCGTACCGAATGTGATGATCTGAGATACGGCATCACGACCATATATATCAGCCACATGATCAATCACCAGATCACGTTTTTCCATACAGAAATCGACGTCAAAATCGGGCATGGAAACACGTTCAGGGTTAAGGAACCGTTCAAACAGCAGGTCGAACGCCAAAGGATCGAGATCAGTTATTTTCAGAGCATAAGCCACCAAAGAACCGGCACCAGATCCACGCCCTGGACCAACAGGAACACCATTGTCTTTCGACCACTGAATAAATTCCATCACGATCAGGAAGTAGCCGGGAAATCCCATCTGGTTGATAACCCGAAGTTCAACATCAAGTCGCTCATCATATTCAGGACGCTTTTCTGCCCGTACTTCAGGATCTGGGTAAAGAAATACCAAACGCTCTTCTAGCCCTTGTTTAGATTTATCGACCAGATAATCTTCGGTACTCATTTCTCCCGTCGGGAATTGCGGCAGGAAATACTCACCAAGGCGGATAGTGACATTACAACGTTTAGCAATTTCTACACTGTTTTCCAGCGCTTCGGGAATATCAGCGAATAGTTCACACATCTCCTGTTCACTACGCAGATATTGCTGAGGACTGTAATTTTTCGGGCGTTTTGGATCAGCTAATGTATAACCATCATGAATCGCCACGCGGATCTCATGAGCATCGAAATCTTCACTGTCGATGAAACACACATCATTAGTCGCAACAACCGGCAAGTTCTTTTCTGTCGCCAGGGTAACCGCTGCATGAAGATAACTTTCTTCATCTGCTCGGCCAGTACGAATTAACTCGAGATAATAACCATCGGGGAAATGCTCCTGATAAAACTCAAGGCATTGGTCCACCATGACCTGATTACCACGTAACAGGAATTTGCCAACATCTCCCATACGCCCACCGGAGAGCAGGATCAACCCTTCTTTATGGTTTATCAGCCATTCCTGCTTAATTGTCGGGCCAACAGCACCATACCCCTTCTGATAAGCCTCTGATATCAGTAACGTCAGGTTATGATAGCCAGTATTATTGCGTGCAAGAATGGTCAGGTTAGCGTACTCATCACCGAGCAACTCGCTTTCCATATAGAAATCAGCACCAATAATCGGTTTTATTCCCGCCCCATGAGCACTGCCGTAAAATCTCACCAGCCCACACAGGTTAGTAAAATCAGTGATCGCAAAAGCTGGCATACCTAATTGAGCAACCTTTTTCACTAAAGGGCTGGTTTTGGCTAAGCCATCAATCATTGAATAGTCGCTGTGGACACGTAAGTGTACAAAACGGGGTTCGGCCATGTGTTTGTCCAGATGATATTGATTTGAAGAATAGCTGTATTCAGTCAACAAGTTTACTTAAGGTCAATTGCTCTTTTAACCGGCGCAAAACTTTTACGGTGATATTTTGTCGTTCCCAACAGAGCCAGCTTTTCTAAATGAAATGCCGTTGGGTAGCCTTTATGTTTAGCAAATCCATATTCAGGAAATAATTGGTCAAGTTCAGCCATTTCCCGATCTCTAGTGACTTTCGCCACGATAGAAGCCGCACTGATTTCAGCAACCAGCCCATCGCCTTTTATCACCGCCTGTGCAGGCATTGACAATTTAGGGCAACGATTACCATCAATCAGCACATATTCAGGTGAAATAGACAAGCCAGCCACAGCCCTTTGCATTGCAAGCATAGTTGCGTGCAAGATATTCAGTTGATCAATTTCTTCTGGTTCCGCACGCCCCAGGCTCCAACACAACGCTTTTTCAGTAATCTCCAGATACAATGCTTCACGGCGTTTCTCACTGAGTTTTTTAGAATCAGCCAGCCCGGCGATCGGCCTCGATGGATCTAAAATAACCGCTGCGGTTACCACTGCGCCTACTAATGGGCCTCGGCCAACTTCATCAACTCCGGCAATCAGATTTGCCTGAGGATATATAAATTCCATCATTTTCCTGCCAATTCCAGTACAGCCTGTGCAGCTTGTTCATCAGCATTACAGCGGATGCTTTCGTGCAGATGTAAAAATGTCTGTTTCAATGCTTCAACTTTTTCACTACCTTGCAGTAATGACAACAATTCATCTGCAAGTTTCTGCGGCTGGCACTTTTCCTGCAATAATTCTTTCACCAGTTCTTGACCGGAGAGCAAGTTCGGCAATGAAACATAAGGTGTTTTGACAAGACGTTTTGCCAACCAGAAAGTAAAGGGTTTCATGCGGTAACCCACTACCATCGGGCATTTTGCCAGCATACATTCCAGAGCAGCCGTGCCAGATGCCAAAAGTGCGGCATCACTTGCGATCATAATTTCACGCGCTTTACCATCCAGAAGGTGGACATTCAGATCTGGCGTCGTTTCCTGTTTGATTCGTTCAAATTGTTCACGCCGTTTAGCATTCACTAATGGCACCAACACATGTAAATCCGGCATCTGTTGCCGCAATAACTGAGCAGTTTTAAGAAAATCAGCACCCAGCATCTCAACTTCAGCATGGCGACTCCCGGGTAACAAAGCCAGGCAAACGGCCTCTTGCGGGATACCTAATAACTCACGAGCTATTGCTTTATCCGGCTGTAACGGCATGGCGTCCGCCATTGTATGCCCAATAAACCGGCAAGAGACATTAAACTTATCGTAAAACGCTTTTTCAAAAGGTAAGAAGGCCAGAACCATATCTGTGGCTTTACCAATTTTGAAAACACGTTTTTGACGCCAGGCCCATACCGACGGACTGACATAATGAATAGTACGGATGCCCTGCTGTTTTAACCGGCCTTCCAATGTGATATTGAAATCCGGTGCATCAATGCCCACAAACACATCAGGTTTCAGTTCTGTGAAACGGGTTGTCAGATCCTTACGAATTTTCAGCAAACGAGGAAGACGCTCAAGAACTTCGACAACCCCCATTACAGCCAGCTCTTCCATCTCATACCAAGCTTCACAACCTTCAGCCTGCATAAGAGGACCCGCAACACCAACAAAACGGGCATTGGGTATTTTGGCTTTTAATGCACGAATTAAACCTGCGCCAAGGATATCACCGGAGGTTTCTCCGGCGACTAATCCAATCGTCAGTGGGCGCAGACTATCAATAGAAGAAATGGTAGCCAAAGGAATATCCTTCATCTACTTAACGGATAATGCCACGGGTAGAATTTGCCAGAAAATCGCTAAAGATTTTTACATGCTGATTGTCTTCAGCCAACTTAGCGATTTCCTGCTGTGCTTCTTCTAAAGTTTTTCCATTACGATACAATAGTTTGTATGCATTTCTGATTAAATGTAATGAATCCTTATCAAAGCCACGACGTTTCAAACCTTCAACATTAATGCCAAAAGGTGTTGCATGATTACCCTGCGCAATAATATATGGAGGGATATCCTGTACCACACCAGAACAACCACCGACCATAGCATGAGAGCCAATCTGACAAAACTGATGAATCGCGCTCATACCACCGATGATGACATAATCCCCCAGAGTAACATGCCCCCCCAAAGTACCATTATTAGCAATGACACAACGATCACCGATAATACAGTCATGAGCGATATGAGCATTAATCATCAACAAATTATCATTGCCGATTTTCGTTAAACCACCACCTTGCTCAGTTCCACGATGAATGGTCACACTTTCGCGGATACGGTTACGATCACCAATTTCAACTCTGGTTGGTTCACCATGATATTTCAGGTCCTGATTCATTTCCCCAATCGAGGCAAACTGAAAAATCTGATTATCACGGCCAATTTTAGTTATTCCATTGACAACAACATGAGATTTCAGCTCTGTACCTTCGCCAATTTCAACCTGAGAACCAATGCAACAAAATGGGCCAATACGAACATTAGCACCAATAACCGCGCCATCTTCTACAATAGCGCTAGGATGTATATAAGCGGTTTCATCAATCATAAACTAGACCTCACGACGGCGAGCGCACATCATTTCTGCTTCGCAAACCACTTCTCCATCGACTTTTGCTACGCCTCTACAACGAGCAACCCCTCGACGCTCTTTAATAAATTCAACTTCTAAAATCATTTGGTCCCCAGGCACTACCGGACGTTTAAAACGGGCACCATCGATAGCGGCAAAATAATAGAGTTCATTTGGCTCCAGTTTACCCATACTCTTAAATGCCAGAATTCCAGTGGCCTGAGCCATAGCTTCAAGGATCAGAACACCAGGGAAGATAGGTTTGCCTGGAAAATGCCCCTGAAAGAAGGGTTCGTTAAAAGATACATTTTTAACTGCACGTAGGAATTTACCTTCCTCAAAATCAAGAACGCGATCCACCAATAAAAACGGATAACGATGCGGAAGCAGATCTAAAATTTCTTCAATGTGCAGAGTATGATTATCACTCATCTAAATACTCTTCCTGTCTAAAAAGGACTAATTGTATTAACGACACGGCCCGCTTAAACCCCAAATCCAGAGTCCCCAGGCAGGCCGAAAAAATAAGACACAACCAAAAATATAGTGCAATTACTCGTTTTTGCCTTCCAGCTTACTCTCCAGTGACTTAAGACGTTTATTCATTTCATTGATATTCATGACTAAAGCTGCTGTCTTACGCCAAACTTTATTTGGTTGTGACGGAATGCCAGAGGAGTATACACCAGGTTCGGTGATTGGGCGCATCACCATACTCATCCCCGTGACTGTTACCTTATCACAGATTTCCATATGTCCATTAATGACACTGGCACCACCAATCATACAATAACGACCAATTTTCAGACTACCGGCCATGATCACACCACCAGCAACTGCTGTGTTATCACCAATGATAACATTATGAGCAATCTGACACTGGTTATCGATAATGACGCCATTACCGATAATGGTATTGTCCAGAGCACCCCGATCGATAGTTGTACAGGCACCAATCTCAACCCGGTCACCAATAATGACTGAACCTAATTGCGGAATTTTAACCCAATTACCGCGATCATTCGCATAGCCAAAGCCATCAGATCCGATAACAGCCCCTGACTGAATCAAACACTGCTCACCGATTTCAACATTATGATAAACAGAAACATTTGCCCAAAAGCGACTTCCCGCACCAATATGTGTGTTTTTGCCAATAAAGCAACCAGCACCGATCACAACATTGTCACCAAGAGCAACGCCGGACTCGATAACAGCATTAGCGCCAACGGAAACATTTTTACCCAGTGTTGCCTGAGGTGCAATCACCGCAGAAGGGTGAATATCCTGTGCCGGAACCGGTGTTGTGTCCATAATCTGAGCCATATAGGCATAAGCCAGATAAGGATTGTCAACAACCAATGCCGGAACATTACAATAAGGAAGATCTGACTCGCGGAGAACAACAGCGGCAGCCTGACATTCACCTAAACGTTCACGGTAACGGCCGTCAGACAAAAAAGTGATCTGTTCGTTATTGGCCGAATGCATTGGTGCAATACTGGTGATGACTACATCGCCATCACCATGTAATTGCGCATTCAACTGTTGAGCTAAATCAGCCAATCGAATTGAAGACATCTATTATTTAACCTGTTTCAATACACTTGCAGTAATGTCTTTGCCAGAGACTGAATAAGCAACAGCATTCGCATCAACCACAACGTCATAACCTTCTTTACCTGCAACTACTTTGATTGCATCCTGAATACGGCTCAGAATTTTGTTACGTTCTTCCATTTGGCGACGACGATTATCTTGCTCAAAAGCCTGGGCTTTTTTGCCGAACTCTTCACGTTTAGCCATAACGTCTTTTTCCAGATTAGCGCGCTCGCTGGATTTCATAGTAGAGCCATCACGCTGTAATTTCTGAATTTTGGTCTGCAAATCAGCTTCCATTCTTTGCAGTTCAGATGCGCGGCTTTTGAACTCATTTTCCAACTGTTTCGCAACAGCTTCACGGGCAGGCAACTGCTGGAAAATCTCACCGACATTTACAACGGCAATTTTGTCTGCTGCCTGAGCACCAGCAGAGAAAGCTAATGCAATACCGAGGCTTGCTGCACACAACAATTTCTTCACTATAAACTCCTTAAACCACGCTATCTGTAACATGTTGGAAAACTTCGTTAATGCCCTGAAACCAATGATTTCAAAGCTTGCTTTATCAATAATCTGTCTTATCAATAATAAGATAAAAACGCATTATCACCAGGTTTTGCCAATATTAAATTGGAATTGTTCTGATCTATCACCTTCGTAGTCTTTGATCGGTTTAGCATAAGAGAATACCAGCGGCCCCAAAGGCGATATCCATTGCAATGCAATACCCGCCGAAACGCGGATATTACCTGGTTTACTGTAATCAGGTATACCTTTGTCTTTCATTACAACAGAATTATTCCAGTCAGTATCCCAAACCGTGCCTGAATCAATAAAGAATGAAGTTCGGACAGAATTCGAGTATTTACCATCAAGGAATGGCGTTGGTGTGATCAACTCAAGGCTGGCAACTGCCATTGCGTTCCCCCCCACAGCATCACGGGATGGGCTATTTTCCTTAGGACTCCCGTCCTTATTTAGGTAAATAGCCTTAGGACCGATATTGTTGGAACGGAAACCACGAACGGTACTGGCACCACCGGCATAGAAGTTCTCATAGAATGGTAACTCTTTACCACCTATCCCATCACCATAGCCTAAACGACCGCGCCCCAAAATCACCCAAGTACGCGCATCATTAATTGGATAGTACGCAGACGTATCAAAAGTCACTTTATAGAATTCGTTATCCGAACCAGGGATGGTCACTTTACCATTCAGAGTCGATTTCACACCCGATGTTGGGAAGAAACCACGGTCAAGATTATTGTATGTCCAGCCCGCAGTCAGAGAAAAGTCATCTGCTTTGAAATCCGCTTTACTTTCAAGACTTGGATTCTCACCCATAGACCTCAGATAGCGCCACATTGCTGCCTGGGGGAGCATCTCGGACAGAGAGTTATGAATATAACCCAACCCAAAACGCAAGGAGTTATTTTCATTAATCGGGAAACCAAGGAAACCCTCTGTACCATAGCTTTGGTTGGTATAACCAGACAAATCAGCATCATCAGCTCTGAAATCGTTGTAGAATACCCGACCACCAAGACTCACCCCATTAACCGTAAAATAAGGATCAGTGAAAGAGACTTCTGCATAGGTTGAGTAATCATTCTTACTGGCATTAACCCCAACAGAGTTACCTGTTCCCAACCAGTTATCCTGCTGAGCACCAATCTGGAAACTAACGCCACTTTCAGTACCGAAACCAACGCCAAAGTTAAGAGAACCGGTATTACGTTCTTTAACTCTATAAACAATATCTACCTGATCAGAGCTGCCGGGTATACGCTGAGTTTCAACATCGACAGTTTCGAAATAACCCAAGCGGTTAAGGCGTTCTTTACCCAATTCAACCAGATCACTCCCCAGCCATGCGCCTTCCATCTGGCGCATTTCACGACGCAAAACGGAGTCTTTACTGGTGTCATTACCAGAGAAACGGATTTTACGAACATAGAAACGGTTACCTGCATCAATGTTGACATGCAGTTTTACTGTTTTGTCCTGATCATTGATTTCAGGTTGAGTCATCACCCGTGGGTAAGCATAACCATAACGGCCAAGCAAATTTTTGATTTCACTTTCCATTTTAGTCACCTGAGTTCCGTTATACAGGGAACCAGGCTCAATGGTAGCCAGTTTAGTGATTTCTGACTGATAACCCACCATATTACCGTTCAGATCAATACCAGATATTTTATATTGATCCCCCTCAGTAATATTCAACGTGACATAAATACCTTTTTTATCCGGCGTCAAACTGACCTGAGTCGAATCAATATTAAAACGGGCATAACCACGATCAAGATAAAAACTGCGCAACACTTCAAGGTCACCCGCCAGTTTTTGTTTCTGATATTTCTGATCAGCAGTCAGATTCCACCACGGCACATCATCTCTGAGTTGGAAACGATTCAATAACTCATCAGAAGAAAATGATTTGTTACCTACGATGTTAATCTGCTGAATTTTTGCCGAAACACCTTCAGCGAAAACCAGTTTTAAATCGACACGATTGCGTGGAAGTGGCGTAACAACCGCTTTTACGCTGGCGTTGTATTTACCCACACTGTAGTAGAAATCCTCCAGCCCTTTTTCAGTATTAGACAGCGTAGTGCGGTCAAGAGCTTCACCGACCCGAACACGAGATGCCTCAAGGTTCTGTTTCAGCATGTCATCTTTCACCGATTTATTTCCAGAGAAAGTAATGCTGGCAATAGTCGGCCGTTCTTTTACCTGAACAATAAGTGTATTGCCATCACGCAGGACACGAACGTCTTCAAAGTTACCAGTAGCAAATAGTGCATGAATGGTACGACCGATATCTTCATCGCTGACCGTATCACCTACGCGAACTGGCATGTTCAGTAATGCTGCACCTACGGCAACGCGTTGAAGACCTTCAAAGTGAATATCCCGAACTACGAACCCGTCTGCACCGTACGCAGTGGCGCTGCCAAACAGCAGCGACGCTATGAGTAACTTTTTCATCGCCATCGTTGTAATGCGTCTTCCTAACCAGTCTTCCGCTTTAGAAGCGGGAGAAATCATTGAAAAGTGCAAGCCCCATTAATAACACCAGTACCATAGCACCGATGCGATAGCTGAAGTCTTGTACACGCTCGGAAACTGGCCCACCTTTTATCTTTTCGATAATCAGGAAGAGCAAGTGTCCACCATCTAACACAGGTAATGGAACCAAGTTAATGATCCCAAGATTGACACTTATTAGCGCCAAAAACATCAAATAATACACC
Source organism: Photorhabdus tasmaniensis (assembly GCF_011189505.1). Lineage (GTDB taxonomy): Bacteria > Pseudomonadota > Gammaproteobacteria > Enterobacterales > Enterobacteriaceae > Photorhabdus > Photorhabdus tasmaniensis. The sequence goes on along the minus strand of NZ_PUJU01000039.1, from coordinate 22,728 downwards.
AAGCCTGAATCAGCCGACACCCCAGCCCCTTTGGCAATAGAGATAGGCCCACTCAAGTTGTTAACTTTCACATCACCAACGATTAGCTTACCCATCATATTGACAGTTAGCCGCATCAGCTGCCAGGTCTTGTCTCCTGCCTGATAAATGGCAGAGAAAGGCCCGTATTGCTGAACCATTTTATATTCGTCTGCTAATGGAATAACCCGCAGTTCCACACCGGCAAAGCCAACTTCCTTACCCCTTGCTTGCTGTTTTACTTCCGGTGTCATAGAAAGAGAAATAATATGACCAGCCCTATCCACTGAAAGTTCCAGCAGGACATTCGGATTATTACTGACAAAGGATGTAAAAGTATGCCATGCGTCTATTTCCTGACCATTGACTTTAACTATCCTATCCCCCTTTTGTAAACCGGCCTTTTCCGCTGCGGTACCAGGAGTCACATTCTCCAGCAGAGAATCCAAACGAGGTCTGACAGGCATAATCCCTAATGACAACACGGGATCCTGTTTATCAGGATCAAAGCGCCATTGCCGCAAATCCAGAATTTTCTCTACCGGATGCGATGAACCTGGAGGTATGACCTGAACAGTCATGTTCTCATCACCTATCTTACCTATCAGAGCAAAACGAACTGAATTCCAGTCAGGCGTTTCGGTACCATCTACAGATTTTAGTTCCATTCCTGATGAAATATTTGCTTGTGCCGCAATAGAATCTGGTTTGATATCTGCAACGACAGGGCGTATTGCTGGCACACCAATAATAAACACCAACCAATAAACCACAACCGCCAGTAAAAAGTTAGCAATTGGCCCCGCACTGACAACCGCAGCACGCTGACCAATCGTTTTATTATTGAATGCCATATGGCGGTGTTCAGGAGCAACAGGTGAAACACGCTCATCAAGCATTTTCACATAGCCCCCTAATGGAATAAGGGCTATGACATATTCAGTTCCCTGACGATCCGTACGCCGCCATAGCGCTTTACCAAAACCAATGGAGAAACGTTCAACATGAATACCACACTTTCTGGCCACCCAAAAATGACCGAACTCATGCACAGTGATCAATATACCCAGCGCAATAATAAAAGCCGCCAGATTCCAGAGAATTCCCATCATATTCCTTTAAACGCCGTCAAACAGAGAAATCAAAATACCAGCAATATCAGGCCGGCAAAGACAGGGATCGCCGCAGTCAGGCTATCGATACGATCCATCACACCACCATGCCCCGGAATTAGCTGACTACTGTCTTTAATACCAGATTCACGTTTGAACATACTCTCAGTCAAATCACCAAATACAGAAGCGATAACAACAATGGCAGAACACAACATGAGTTTTTCAGGCATTACGGGTACTGGAGCGTATTGACCAAATACCCATGAAATAATAGCCGCAGTCATTAAACCGCCAATTAATCCTTCCAGCGTTTTTCCTGGAGAAACTTTTGGTGCCATTTTGTGTTTACCTAAAGTACGTCCGAATAGATAAGCACCTGAGTCAGCGCCCCATACCAGTAACATGACATACAATAACCACCATGCACCATGATATGAATTATCATCATATCCCTGAGTCCGTAAAACCATCATTCCACAGTAAAACGGCACTAATGTCAGGGCACCAAACAAGAGGCGCAATAGTATGGATTTCTTCCAGATTAAAGCAGAAGAAGGATAGGTAATCACCAGAAGAGTCGCAATGATCCACCAAATCATCCCCATCCATAGGATAAAAGTGATTTGCTGTTGTTCAATCAAATCAGTGAAATCTGGCAGGGTATATTGTAAAGCCAATAAACCGATAGCAAATAAAACAGCCAGAATAACCCGTTTCTTTTGGCTAAATAAGCTGGCGAATTGCCCCCATTCCCATGCAGCAAGGACTGAGACAGCGATAATAACCAGCCCAAAAGCGGCTGGTGGCAGCAAAAACAGAGCGGCAATCACAAGAGGGATTAATATCACAGCCGTTATAAGGCGGTACTTCAGCAAGAGTTCCTCCTATGATCCCACATCGGCATCGTCTGGTATTGTTCCGCCAAACCGGCGTTCTCTTTTGGCAAAGGCATTAATTGCACCTTCAAAAACGGTTTCATTAAAATCAGGCCAGAGTATATCGGTAAAATAGAATTCTGCATAAGCTATCTGCCATAACAGAAAATTACTAATACGATGTTCACCGCCGGTTCTGATGACCAAATCAACCTGAGGCTGCTGGCTCAGATTAATGTAATTATCGACTAATTCCTCAGTAATATCCTGTGGTTCAAGGGAATTATCCTTAATCTGTTGAGCAATTTTCTGAACACTTTGAACGATATCCCAACGACCACCATAATTTGCAGCAATATTAAGTTGCAGGCCAGTATTATTAGCAGTCAACTTAACCGAACGACGGATACGCTCTTGTAAACGCTCACTGAACCGGCTGATATCACCAATAACAGATAATCTAATATTATGTTTATGTAAGCTTTTGATTTCGCTATCTAGTGCAAAAATAAACAACTCCATTAAAGAGCTGACTTCCTGCTCCGGCCGGTTCCAGTTTTCACTACTAAAAGCGTACAAAGTCAACGACTCAATTTTGTGTTTAGCCGAGAAACTCACCGCACTCCGTACCGCCTTAATACCCGCACGATGACCAAAGACTCTTAATTTTCCACGTTTCTTTGCCCAACGACCGTTACCATCCATAATAATGGCAACGTGTTTAGGTAATAATGACGATAAATCGTTCTGATGATGATCGCTGGATAATATCACTCAATTAATCCTTTACTGGTCGGAGTCATTCTCTTACAAACTCAGGCATCCAAACAGAAAAAAGCCGTGTCTTGTATCACGACTTGGGTAGGGGCCTAATTATCTGAGAGAAAACCCTCCAAAATCTAAACTGTTAATTATACCAACCTACAGTTATACGAAAACTATACCATCAGGTAAAAATGCGAACAAATACCCGTTTGCCAATCAGCAATACTATCTGATAAATGAACTGATAGTCTTTATCGCTAAATCTCTTGCGAGCTTATCAATCTGTAAGACTTCTTCAATGCTCTGAGGTTCCGGTAAATTTAATTTTTCTACAACCTGCCGGTTTATAATAGCAATATCTGTGAAAGAGATTCCATTTTGTAAAAAAACTTTAACGATTTCTTCATTCGCTGCATTTAGCGCTGTAGTTGCAGCCTGTCCTTCGTGACAAGCTTCAATAGCCAGCTTCAAACAGGGATACCGTTCATAATCTGGCTTCGAAAAAGTCAGTGTGCCTAAAGAACAAAAATCAAGGGGTTCAACACCGGAAGCAATACGATTTGGGTAGGCCATTGCATAGGCAATCGGCGTACACATGTCCGGTGTTCCTAGTTGAGCAATAACACTACCATCCTGATAACGGACCATCGAGTGAACAACCGATTGAGGATGGATCACCACTTCCATTTCCGCAGCAGACGCATTGAACAAACAACATGCCTCAATATATTCCAGACCTTTATTCATCATTGTCGCAGAATCTACAGAAATCTTGCGCCCCATCGACCAATTCGGGTGAGCGCAAGCCTGGTCCGGTGTCACAAAAGCCAACTGTTCCAAAGGAGTATGGCGAAAAGGCCCACCTGATCCTGTCAGAATGATATTAGCAACCCCGTGTTGCTTTAGATCCCCGCCCCCAAGATTTTGTTGTATTACCTCGGGTAAACTCTGAAAAATCGCGTTATGCTCACTGTCAATGGGTAACAATTGAGCATTATGCTTCACTACAGCATCCATAAAAAACCGACCGCTAGTGATCAGGGATTCTTTATTCGCAAGTAAAATCTGTTTACCCGCTCGGATAGCGGCCAGTGTTGGCAGTAAACCCGCAACACCGACAATCGCAGACATTACCTGATCAACATCATTCAAAGCAGCCAGATCACACGCAGCCTGTTCGCCGAAAAGTACTTCGGTCTGACAACCTTGTTCAATAAGCAACGGTTTAAGCTCTTTTGCGGAAACTTCATCCGCCATCGCAGCATATTGAGGCTGAAATTCCAGACATTGCTCAACCATAACCTGGACATTCTTCCCGGCGGTAAGTGCCGTTACTTCAAATTTATCAGGATGATTGCGAACTACAGTAAGTGTACTTTTGCCTATGGAACCTGTGGAACCAAGGATGGTCAACCTTTTCATACTGATGCTCTGAATTGCTCTGTTTGATGTGTATTGATACTTGTCTGATTTGCCTGGCGATGAATGCCCATGACCTCAGAGAAATGCCGGATAAAAAATAGCGCCGCACGATAGCGACGCTTGATATATTTCACGAAAGAGATTAGAACTCCATCAGTTCTTCTTCTTTCTTAGCTAAAGCTTCATCAACTTTTTTGATGAAATTATCAGTCAATTTCTGAATATCATCCTGTGCACGACGCTCATCATCTTCACTGATCTCTTTATCTTTCAGTAAGGCTTTGATTTTATCGTTAGCATCACGACGAATATTACGCACAGAAACACGCCCTTGTTCAGCTTCGCTACGCACCACTTTAATCAGATCTTTACGGCGTTCTTCTGTCAATGGGGGCAAAGGAACACGGATTGTTGTACCCGCAGAAGAGGGGTTCAGACCTAAATCAGAAGCCATGATTGCCTTTTCAATCGCCGGAGTCATAGTACGATCAAATACCGTGATAGCCAGCGTACGTGCATCCTCAGCGATGACGTTAGCAATCTGACGCAGAGGTGTAGGCGCACCATAATACTCAACAGTGATACCGTCCAACAGACTTGGTGAAGCACGGCCAGTGCGAACCTTACTGATTTGGTTTTTAAGTGCTTCGACGCTTTTTTCCATACGGTCTTGTGCGTCTTTTTTGATTTCATTAATCACGTTACAAACCCTTGGGAACTGGTTGTTTTTCAAGCCATAAGTCATTATGACCATGTTTATTAAATTTGGCGTATCAGGCGGCTAATCATACCGCCAAACATCTCTGGTGTCTCTGAACATTATTCGTGGGAAATCAAAGTACCTTCATTTTCACCCATTACCACACGACGCAACGCACCCGGTTTATTCATATTAAATACACGAATTGGTAAGCTATGATCACGAGCCAGAGTAAATGCCGCCAAATCCATGACTTTTAATTCACGTTCTAATACCTGCTGATAAGACAGCTTATCAAACAATACCGCTTCCGCATCTTTAGCCGGATCAGCAGAGTAAACACCATCTACTTTTGTTGCTTTTAGCACAACATCTGCTTCAATCTCAATACCACGCAAACATGCCGCCGAATCTGTAGTAAAGAACGGATTACCAGTACCCGCAGAGAAAATAACAACCCGACCATGACGTAACAAACTAATCGCTTCTGCCCAACTATAGTTATCGCAAACGCCATTTAAAGGAATGGCAGACATTAGACGGGCGTTCACATAGGCGCGGTGTAATGCATCTCGCATTGCCAGACCATTCATCACTGTTGCCAACATGCCCATGTGATCGCCTACTACACGGTTCATTCCTGCTTCGGCCAAACCAGCGCCACGAAACAAGTTGCCTCCGCCAATGACGACACCAACCTGTACGCCTAACTCAACCAGTTCTTTGACCTCTTGAGCCATGCGGTCTAAGACGCTGGCATCGATACCAAAACCTTCTGCACCTTGCAGGGCTTCGCCGCTGAGTTTAAGCAGGATACGCTGATATACGGGTTTTGCATTAGTTGCCATGATGTTCTGTCCTAAAGCAGAAAAGTATATTGGGGATTTACATACATCTGGGCCACTCTGACCAGATGCCAAAACTCAACGCCTACTGGAATAGACGGTTTAGATTAGATAAAACAGAACCGCCATTTGGCGGCTCTGTTTATAGAAATTAAGACTGTTTACTCATTGCAGCAACTTCTGCTGCGAAGTCAGCCTCAACTTTCTCAATACCTTCACCAACTTCATAGCGGATGAAGTTAATCACTTTAGCACTGTTCTCTTTCAGCAGATCGCCAACTGTTTTGCTTGGGTCCATCACGAAATGCTGACCAGTCAGAGAGATCTCGCCGGTGAATTTGTTCATACGGCCAGAAACCATTTTCTCTGCGATTTCGCGTGGTTTACCAGACTGCATTGCGATATCCAGCTGGATTTGGTGCTCACGCTCAACAACCTCAGCAGGAACATCACTTGGGTTAACATATTCTGGCTTGCTTGCAGCAATGTGCATAGCCACATGCTTAATTAGCTCTTCACTAGCGCCTTCAGCCGCAACCAGAACGCCGATACGCGCGCCATGCAGGTAAGTACCCAGTTGTTCGCTTTCTAATACAGAAACGCGACGAATGTTGATGTTTTCACCGATTTTAGCAACCAGTGTCGTACGCTGTTCTTCGAACTTAGCTTTCAGAATTTCAATGTCAGAGACTTTATCAGCCAATACTGCGGCCATAACTTCTTTACCGAAAGCGATGAAACCTGCATCTTTAGCAACAAAGTCAGTTTCACAGTTCAACTCAACCAAAGCACCGAATTTGCCGTCAGCAGCCACTTCCGCCAGGATGATACCTTCAGCTGCAACACGGCCAGCTTTCTTAGCCGCTTTTGCCTGACCTGATTTACGCATGTTATCAATGGCTAACTCGATGTCACCATTAGCTTCAACCAGCGCTTTTTTACATTCCATCATACCTGCGCCAGTACGCTCACGCAGTTCTTTTACCAAAGCAGCGGTAATTCCAGACATTTGTTTTATTCCTCGATGTATCCCGCAGGAAGATAATATTCCGCATGGATAGTTCTTATATCAGATACGTAAAAGGGGGCCATAACAGGCCCCCTAACCAATATATTTCAATACCTGGTTAATAAGGGCTCAACCAATGAGCTTGCCTTATTATTCAGCTTCTACAAAGCTTTCTTCTGCCTGAACAGCCAGATCTTGAGAACGACCTTCACGAACAGCGGTAGCAACAGCACCCAAATACAGTTTTACTGCACGGATTGCGTCATCGTTACCAGGGATGATGAAATCAACACCATCTGGATCAGAGTTAGTATCAACAACAGCGAATACTGGGATACCCAGATTGTTCGCTTCTTTGATAGCAATGTGTTCATGTTCAGCATCGATAACAAACAGAGCGTCAGGTAAGCCGCCCATATCTTTGATACCGCCCAGGCTGTTTTCTAACTTACCAAGTTCACGAGAACGAATTAACGCTTCTTTCTTGGTCAGTTTGTCAAAAGTACCGTCCTGAGACTGTGCTTCTAAATCTTTCAAACGCTTGATGGACTGGCGAACAGTTTTCCAGTTTGTCAGCATACCGCCTAACCAACGGTGATTAACGAAGAATTGATCACAGCTCAGAGCTGATTCTTTAATCGCTTCGCTTGCAGCACGCTTAGTACCAACAAACAGGATTTTGCCTTTGCGTGAAGCAATTTTGTTCAGTTCAGCTAACGCGTCGTTGAACATTGGAACAGTTTTTTCCAGGTTGATGATATGCACTTTGTTACGAGCACCAAAGATGAAGGGTTTCATTTTTGGGTTCCAGTAACGAGTCTGGTGACCGAAGTGAACGCCCGCTTGCAGCATATCGCGCATGGAAACAGTTGCCATTGTAAACCTCTGTAAAATATTAAGTTGGGGTTATGCCTCCACGAGCCCCATAACACCGACTCTTTAGCTGCATGTTCTGCATGAGAGCACCCCGGTGTATGTGCCGACCCGTGTGTGTTATTTACACAGTGAGTATATTTAACGCCTCTGGTGTTTTGCCTTAGAAACAAACACACAGAACGCCGGCGCGCTTTATATCATAAACCAGCTTAAGACACCAACTTTAGTTGTCATTTTCTGACAGCACAATATGGAAAGAAAAACACAGTTGTAATGGATATTCCTAAAAAATACAAATAACGGGGGAAATATGGCTACCAACGGTTATTGGCAGATATTCTGTAGGCTGATACCATTGGTTCAATAATTTTTTCCCTATTGATAATCATACAACCAGCAGATTTGCTGGCTTTGAATGGACAAGTTTCATGGCAATCTCAATTAAAACCTCTGAAGATATTGAAAAAATGCGCGTCGCTGGCCGCCTGGCGGCGGAAGTACTGGAAATGATTGAACCTTACGTCAAACCGGGTGTAACAACAGGTGAATTGGACCGTATCTGTCACGATCACATTACCAATAAACAACAGGCTGTTTCAGCTTGTCTTGGTTATCACGGTTTCCCAAAATCTGTCTGTATTTCTGTTAATGAAGTCGTTTGTCACGGCATCCCAAACGATGATAAGGCACTGAAAAATGGCGATATCGTTAATATTGATGTGACTGTCATAAAAGAGGGCTTTCACGGCGATACTTCCAAAATGTTTATTGTCGGCAAGCCAACTATTCAGAGTGAACGTCTGTGCCGTATCACTCAAGAAAGCCTCTATCTGGCATTGAAAATGGTAAAACCAGGTATTCGCCTGCGCACTCTTGGTAAAGCCATTCAACAGTTTGTTGAAGCCAACGATTTTTCTGTGGTCCGTGAATATTGTGGTCACGGCATCGGCGCAGTTTTCCACGAGGAACCTCAAGTATTGCACTATGATGCAGATGATGGCGGTGTTGTACTGCAAAAAGGAATGGCTTTCACGATTGAACCTATGGTTAACATTGGCGATTACCGCATCCGTACCATGAAAGATGGCTGGACAGTCAAAACCAAAGACCGCAGTTTGTCTGCTCAGTATGAACACACGATTGTTGTCACTGATAACGGCTGTGAAATCATGACGTTGCGTAAAGAAGAGGAACCCGTACTTTCCGCCGTCCTGGTTAATGAATAAGTTAGACGCTAAATTGTGAAGCCTTACTGAAACCCTACAGGGCTTCCAATCTCTTTCTCCGGCAATATCTCCTGTTCAACACGATATTTTCTCAGTAATCTGGCCATTATGATTCGCCTTTCTCATGGGTTCATACTTATGCCAGCAGATATCGCCACCATTCAGGCGCCTGTCCCACCACTTTCTCCAGCGGATTTTTCCTGTGATGATCTTCACTACCCGATGCTGAAAAGACACCTCGAAGAATTTCAACTTTGGCTAGAACATGCATTTAAAGCAGGAATTTCCGCAGAAGCCTTGATTTCTGCCCGCAGTGATCACATAGATCAGTTACTGAAACAGTTATGGAATGTTTATGGGTTTGATAAAATTTCATCACTTTCATTGATTGCAGTCGGCGGATATGGCCGACGGGAACTGCACCCGCTCTCTGATATTGACGTATTGATACTCAGTGAGCAACCTCTCACACAACATCAAGCTCAGAATATTGGACGATTTATCACCCTGCTGTGGGATATCCGGCTGGAAGTAGGCCATAGTGTTCGTACATTCGAAGAATGTTTGTTGGAAGGGCTGTCAGACCTGACTATTGCGACAAATTTAATCGAATCACGGTTAATCTGCGGCGATCTATCACTTTTTCTTCGATTACAGCGACATACCTTCAGTGATGGTTTCTGGCCTTCCACTGAATTCTTTAATGCCAAAATTGTCGAACAGCATGAACGCCACCAGCGCTATCACAGCACCAGTTACAATCTGGAACCTGATATCAAAAGCAGTCCCGGAGGGTTACGGGATATCCATACCTTGCTGTGGGTTGCCCGCCGCCATTTTGGAGCAACCTCAATAGATGAAATGGTCGATTTTGGCTTCCTGACAGCGGAAGAACGTAATGAATTGAATGAGTGCCAAAGCTTCCTCTGGCGTATCCGCTTTGCCCTTCATCTGGTCGTTAATCGTTATGATAATCGCCTATTGTTTGATCGCCAATTCAGCATTGCTCAGTTACTGGGCTATCAAGGAGAACGTAATCAGCCGATAGAGCGGATGATGAAAGATTTCTACCGGATGACACGCCGCGTCAGCGAACTCAACAATATGCTGCTGCAACTGTTTGATGAAGCTATTCTGGCGCTGGAAACCAGTGAAAAATCCCGCCCACTGGATAGTGAATTCCAGCTACGTGGACAATTAATTGATCTGGTCGATGAGACGCTGTTTATCAAAGATCCTACAGCGATTATGCGGATGTTTTATCGCCTGGCTGAACATGCCGAAGTTCAGGGCATCTATTCTACTACGTTACGCCAGCTCCGTTATGCCCGCCGCAATTTAAATCAGCCATTGTGTGAATTACCCGAAGCCCGCCAAATCTTTATGGATATCCTGCGTCACCCAAGGGCAATTGAAAGCGCATTTGTCCCCATGCACCGTCACAGTGTTCTTGGCGCTTATACACCACTTTGGGGCAATATTGTCGGCCAGATGCAATTTGATCTGTTTCACGCCTACACCGTTGATGAACATACAATCCGTGTACTGAGAAAACTGGAAAGTTTTGCTGATGAGAACAACCGGGCAGCCCACCCACTCTGCGTTGAACTATACCCACGTTTACCTCAGCTTGAGATCCTGCGCCTTGCTGCGCTGTTTCACGATATCGCCAAAGGGCGTAATGGTGATCATTCTGAACTTGGCGCTGAAGATGCGCTGGCATTTTCACTGCAACATGGGCTTAACTCACGAGAAGCTGACTTGGTGACTTGGCTGGTTCGTTATCATCTCTTAATGTCAGTCACGGCTCAACGACGAGATATCCAGGATCCGGAAGTCATTAAACAATTTGCCCATGAAATACTCAATGAAACCCGGTTACATTATCTCATCTGCCTGACAGTCGCGGATATCTGCGCAACCAATGCCAACCTGTGGAATAGTTGGAAACAGAGCTTATTACGGGAACTCTATTTTTCTACAGAGAGCCAATTACGTCAGGGAAATACACCGGATTTGCGGGAGCGCATCCGTCATAACCGCTTTCAGGCTCTTGCACTTCTGCGCCAGGACAATATTAACGAGCAGAGACTGCATCAGCTTTGGAGCCGTTGTCATGCCGATTATTTCCTTCGCCATACATCAAGGCAACTGGCATGGCACGCTCGTCATCTGGTGGCTCATGATTCTCAAGAGCCGCTGATACTGATCAGTACCAAGCCAACTCGTGGCGGTACCGAGATTTTTATCTGGAGCCCGGACCGCCCTTCCCTCTTTGCAGCAGTAGTCGGCGAACTGGACAGACGCAATCTGAGCGTTCATAACGCTCAGATATTTACCAATCGTGATGATATGACGATGGACACTTTTGTGGTACTGGAACCCAATGGTCATGCTTTAGCGCCGGATCGTCACGAAATAATACATAACGCACTTTTGCGAGTCGTTCTGGATCCTTATACCAAAACCCCCAAAGCAAGAAGATTGCCAACCAAACTGCGTCATTTCAATGTACCAACAAAAGTGATCTTCCTGCCTACCCACAATGAACGGCGAACCTATATGGAGCTATTCGCGCTGGATCAACCAGGATTACTGGCCAGAGTCGGCAATATTTTTACCGAAATGGGGGTTTCACTGCATGGTGCGCACATCACTACGATCGGCGAACGTGTCGAAGATTTTTTTGTGCTGGCGGATAAGGACCATAAAGCATTAGATAAAAAAGTCAGAGAAGAATTGTCAGAAAGGTTGACAGAAACCCTAAATCCAAAGGATAAAATGTAACTGAATACAAGCCCCCATGATCCGGCTAATAACCAAGGAAACAGATGTAATGCAGCAATTAAAATCCATTATCGAAAGTGCTTTTGAGAATCGCGCAACTATTACTCCAGCAACAGTCAACAGTGAAACACGTGATGCCGTTACTCAGGTCATCCATCTACTGGACAGTGGAAAACTGCGGGTTGCAGAGAAAATTGACGGTCAGTGGGTCACTCATCAATGGCTAAAAATGGCGGTACTGCTCTCTTTCCGTATTAATGAAAATCAGGTCATGGATGGTGCCGAAAGCCGTTATTTCGATAAAGTCCCGATGAAATTCGCTGATTACGATCAAGCGAGATTTGAAAAAGAGGGTTTTCGCGTGGTTCCTCCTGCGGCAGCGCGCCAGGGAGCCTTTATCGCCCGTAACTGTGTACTGATGCCTTCGTATGTCAACATCGGTGCCTATATTGATGAAGGGACAATGGTAGATACCTGGGCAACTGTCGGCTCCTGTGCCCAAATTGGTAAAAACGTCCATTTATCCGGCGGCGTTGGTATCGGTGGCGTGCTGGAACCCTTGCAGGCCAACCCGACCATTATTGAAGATAACTGCTTTATCGGTGCCCGTTCTGAAATCGTAGAAGGTGTCATTGTCGAAGAAGGCTCTGTGATTTCAATGGGCGTCTATATCGGTCAAAGCACCAAAATCTACGATCGTGAAACAGGCGAAATCCATTATGGCCGAGTCCCTGCCGGCTCTGTTGTTGTCTCTGGCAACCTTCCATCGAAAGATGGCAGCTACAGCTTGTATTGTGCTGTCATTGTGAAAAAAGTGGATGCTAAAACACGGGCAAAAGTAGGCATTAATGAACTATTAAGAGCGATAGATTAAGCTTTAAAATAGCGGATAATCAGTCCGCTATTTTTTTGCTTTTTATCATCATTACCGACCTCAGTCAGTGTTATTAATATAGGTAGTTTGAACGTAGGCAATGTGCACAACCCCGAACGTACACAGAGTACATAAGGGGTTTAAGCACGATCCAAATTCAAAATGACGCATTAATACCCTACTGGGAAAAATACCCTTAAGGTGGTGCCATGTACGATAACTTAAAGAGTCTGGGGATCACATATCCCGAAGAGATTGACCGCTACAGTCTGCGTCAGGAAGCTAACAACGACATCCTGAAAATCTATTTTCGCAAAGATAGAGGAGAATTCTTTGCCAAAAGCGTGAAATTCAAATACCCACGTCAACGCAAAACGGTTGCTTCAGACAATACAGAACAAGGATACAAAGAGATCAACGAAATCAATACTAACCTACGTTATGTGATTGAAGAGTTGGATCAAATTTGCAAACGTGATCAGGCAGAAGTCGATTTGAAACATAAAATCCTTGATGACCTGCGCCATCTTGAACACGTTGTTGCCAATAAAATTGCCGAGATTGAAGCCGATCTGGAAAAATTAACCCGTAAATAAAACCGTTCATACATGACTACACCGCTTATATCCTATCCGGTATAAACGGTGTATTAAGATTATTCAACTAATTCGCCCCACTGCTTGATCCAAGACTGAGCAAAAACTTCCGGTTCAGCTTCTTCCATCGCATCCACCAGAAGAACCTCGCCGATTCTTATTGCTCCCTGCTCGTGCAACAGCTCATCAAAAGTACGACCACCACCACAAAAATTCTCGTAGCTGCCATCACCCAAAGCGATAACGCCATAGCGTAATTCCGGCTGATAACCTAATTCATCCCGCAAAGCACAATAAAGCGGCTGAATATTATCAGGCAAATCCCCTTGTCCAGTCGTTGAAGTGATAACTAAAATTACCTGATTCAGATAGGATTGCCACTGTTCCAACTCACCCTCTTCAAATACCTCTATCTCATGGCCTTGTTGTTCAAGAATTAGCTGTGCTTCTTCTGCCACTGCCAAGGCATTACCGTAAACAGTACCAACAAAAATACCAATCTTCGCCATCGCCTATTATCTCTTTTTAAAGGAATTATTCATTATCCTCGCTGGCAACCACAGAAAACTCAACCCTTTCCAAATCAGGGATAATTACTTTGCCAGCTAAGTCGTCGCACCGATCAAATGTTGCCACTGTTGAGCTCCCTCTGTCATGTAAACAATAATCTCATCAGCACTAATGACTAATGATATATCTGTCAGGCTAATTACGGACAGATGCACTGATCAATGACTGTGGCTATTCTACAATAAAGCGGTAATAGGTAATCACCAACATTGCATCTTTAACAACTCCTGAAAAATTAAATATAATTCAAAAGGATAACTTAAATTTCCGCTAAAAATGGCCATGAAGTAGCAGAATAAAGTGGTATTAAACTAAGTCATTTAGCCAATAATCATTTAATATTAACGTTACTTTTTGGAAAAATTCCAGCTAATAATATTTTCATTAGTATTAAAGATTACTTATACTCTATTTCAATGAAAACAATAATCGAATGAAATTAGTAGAATGGCAGAAGTAAATATACATAAGGAGAATGGTCATCATGTTTAATAATAGGGCTATCGTGCTGAGTGTGTTATTAAGCACCGCAAACATAGCCGGTTCATCTGGCCTAATGATCTGGGTAGATATTATGCTCAAAAATGGAAGCATGGTATTAAATGCTTACCTTCCGGTTTTTTCCTATTTATTAGGGCTCTCCCTTGGATGTATGACAATATCCTTTTTCATTCAAAAATCGAATATTCCCGCTTCCAGAAAAAATCTCTTTGGATTATTCTTATTATTAGCAACACTAAATTGCATACTATTTTCAGGAAAAGAAATATTCATTCCCGTTTGGCTGGATACTCTACATAGAATATTGTGGGGAGGAATAAGTGGATTTATTGTGATAATGGGAAGAAATATTCTGGTAGTCGAAGAAAATAAAAAGAAAACGAATACAGGTTTCTCTATTTTAAGCCTCGCATTATTAAGTTTACCCTTTTTGATCCCTGTTATTTTCTCTCTCCTTGATTTAAATTCTCGTACATCAGCAGATTTTTTCTCTGCTTTTATTTATTCTATTGCTTTGATTATCTATTTAACTGGCTATAAAAATAACACATTAATAAAACAAAAAAACGATATTAATCACTCTGTGACAATAACAAATAAATTAGGTGTTTTCTTTGCTTTTCTTAGTCTGGTTATAATAAATATTTGCTTTTTTCTATCCCTAATGATTATGCCGGCAGTCAGGACAAAATATTTCGAACATATTAACATGGTTCATATGTATACTATCTTGTTGATTATATGGCTCCCTTGTGCAATTGCGATCATTAAAGTGATGAAACCAGTACCTTGCAGAAAAAAAATCATAGTCGGTAATATCATTCAATTATTTGCTCTTGGATGCTGTTTACTTGGCATTATCATGGGCTCTGGTATATTCTATTTGTTATTTACGATCCTGGTATTTTTAGCGAATACACTGATGCAACCTGTTTTTTTCTCTTATCTGGGTTTATATTCTAAAGACTCTCTTTATACCTTGGGTATGCAATCAGGCGTTTATGTATTTATTACTATGATTATTCTTTTTTATACTATTTACTTAGGTGCCGGAATTGAAGAAATAGTCGCTGGATTTACAATATTATTAATCTTTTCAATAGTCACCTCAACTATTTTTCGCTCAATGATTAATTCCAAAAAAAACAATAACACTAACCAGTAAAAATCAATAATATTATATATTGAAAATTTCTATTTATAATATTTTATTTATTTTTCCTTTGTCTCTTAATTAACTAAATCAAGAGACAAGGCAAACAGGTATTCTTTCTCCGTACTAACTATTGTCATATTCCAAATTAGGGATAATGCCTTGCCAACCAAATTGTTGCATCAAATGTTGCCACGACGCATCCCATTTTGCCGTAAGAGATAATTTCTCACCGGTAACAGGGTGATCCAATTGAAGCAGACTAGCATGAAGCATCAACCGGCTGGTTTGATAATGGGTGATAATCCCTCTATTCTGCCGTAAATCACCATGTGTCGTATCACCAACAATTGGATGACGAATATGTGCCATATGCCGTCTCAATTGATGTTTCCGGCCTGTTTTCGGCGTCAGTTCCAGCAGACTAAAGCGTGATGTAGGATAACGGCCAATCTCTACCGAACATTCTACTTTCGCCAATGGTCGGTAATAAGTCACACTGGGTTGCGCCTCTTTATCACTGTCTGCAAATTTATCGGCAATTTTATCCAACTCTTCAACCAGAGCATAATCGATAATATCGGGTTCCAGCACATAGCCACGCACAACCGCATGATAAGTTTTTTGCAACTGATGATATTCAAATTGCTGAGAAAGCTGACGAGCAACATCACTGGAAAGCGCCATTAACAATACACCTGATGTCGGCCTGTCCAGACGATGTACAGGGAAAACATGCTGACCAATCTGATCACGCAATGTCTGCATAACAAAGAGTGTTTCGTGGCGCGCCAACCAGCTACGATGAACTAACCAACCAGCCGGTTTATTAACCGCCACAATATACTCATCCTGATATAACACTTCCAACATATCAGAAGTTATCCTGAATAAATAAGCGATCCAATGCACGAAGATGCTCAAGCAGTTGCTGACAACGCCCGGTAGCCTCTGCTTTATAAAATTCTTCAAAATAAGGAGCAATAGCGAATGCCACAGGCAACTTTGCGCCCTGTTCCAGCAACGCATACATTCCCGGCATTAATACCCACTGCAACCACTCTTCAGCCAGCATCGTATCAATTGAAAACGGTTCAACACTTTCGAAAGCTTCCGCTTTAGGAGGATGACTTTGCCATAAGTCAATTTCCCTCATAGCTTGTTCAATTAGTTGTAATTTTTGCAGAATTTGTTTTTCAGTACTCATATTTTCAGCCTGATAAATATTTATTCAAAGCTACCAAGTTTATAAGAATATCATTGATAACCCCAAAGCTGAAAATTTGCTTTTTCCATCAATCAAATAAAAAGAAATAAAGAGAAGGGAGCGAACCAGCGCTCCCTTTAAGTTGTGCTTTTATAGTAGTCCGGCTAATAGTTTGCTCCCTGCTCATTCCCTGACAAATTATCCTTAATTGGTTATCCCTTACCCATCATTTTTATTTATATTGCATACAATCCTGTTATGCATTGTGTCAGTCATCCTGACCATCATCACCCTATTTGTCCTTGAGAAGTTATGCGCAATGATTCCTTTCCTGCGAGGGACAGCATGAATTAATTCGCTGTATGAAACAAGCCATACAAATGGAACCAGTAAGTCAGTAAAGGAAATTAAATCTGTAATTATTTATAGGCTATTGAAATAAAATAAAAATAATAAACTGATGTTAAACTCACCAAAGTAAACAATGACATCTCTTACATAAAGTGTAAGAGATATCTCACAAATTCAGAGTTAAAAATCCGGGACTAACGAATGAAGACAGGCTCGATTGCACCAAGAAACTCAACTAAGTCGGTAAATAGACGAGTGCGTTTGTTACTGCCAAACTGCTCCAAAATCACTTCACCGGTCAAATTACATAGAGAAATAATACTCATATCCGAATCCATAGTAGCGATAAATGCCGTTGGCGATAGTTTCAGCCGCTTTTGCGTCACCAAATGCCCTATCAGGTTCTCCTGCAAACGGATAAAGTCATCCTTACTCCAGACCTGAATCAAACTAAACTGCTGGCCTTCAAACATTACCGTCATATCACCGGCCAATTGCGATGTATAAAAATCATGAATTGCTGGCTGTAATTGGATATCCAGTGCTACTTCAACTCTATTCAGTTTATCTTCTGAAAGAAAAGGCTGCGGAAGCCAGTAAACCATGTCATTACCAGTATGGGTAATACAAGGTGATGGCACACCATAAAGCTCCCTGCTGGCAGGTGAGGCTCCGGTTTCCTTTTGCCACAAATCAACATAACGACGGGTAACATCAGCCAACGCCGCTGTAACATTAGAAATCATATTATTTTCAACCAGTCACTGTTAGGGTGTGTTTAATGTTATTGTAAACCCAATATTCTGACTGTTCCCCTGCCCAAAGGCTATAGATATCTACACTTCACCAAACTGCCCTAAAATACTTGCGACTAACATTACAACGAAACCCACCGCACAACACCCCGGGGTATGGTTCACCACGGAACTATAGATATCGTTTGATTTGATATTTATTGATACCGATAAACAAAACAGCGCACTGTATCTGGACTGGGCGGTGAAGCTGAGTAGGCCTTGCTTCGTAAAATGATGACGAAAGAGTACTAAATACGCAGCAATCATATGATGAAAATTATACTATAAAAACTTGACAATCAAGACGATAGCTTATTAGTAGAGTTCGCCAATTATTAAAAAACATTGTAAATAAAAACTTTAGTCTACTATTAATATAGTATTTTCCTTAATGGCAATTGCAATTATTTGATATCTAAACTTTATTGAACAATGTTGAAATTGTGCTGTCAATTTATATGAAAATGTATTTTAAAACATTATATGTGAATTCGTTTTTGTATTTAAATTATCTGGGTGGCTATAATCACAAATAAGATAAAAAATCACTGAATGATTATATATAATGGTGTTATTGAAAAATTACGATCATTACTCTTAAATAGGATGTAAATATATATTTAATTACGGCGCGGAATGATGAATTTAATTATAATTGAGCTGTAGGTATTATCTATTCGCAATCTGATTATTATGGCGATGGTAATGAAATTATAAATTTATTTAGTGTTATCAGCAAAATTATCAAGATCTTTAATTTTTTCATTAATTTTTAACCATATCAATGCGTTGCAAATTAAATTCGGCTTCACGGTGATTTTTTATTATTTTTCGCGACTAACGATTATATTATATGTTGAAGAAGTTAAATATTTAACACTATATATAATCGATAATTTTCAACGTATTAATTATTTATTATTGATTTAATATACATTGAAAATAATCACAAGTTATTATGTTATTTAGTATTAATTGTTTTCTTGGGGATGGTAATGGAAATAAAATCATTCTCATTGGTGAAATTATAAATTATCTTGTAACTGTTTATCATGTTCAGAACTTCGTTAGCATATTTACAGATTGATTATTAAGTGTAATCACTGCTTAATTTATACTTTAATGAAATAAAATGATCTATACGGTTTCCATCCCAAGTCATTAATGATGTATTTTCAAATACTTTATTTTATTGCTTTATTAGTTTAATGAACGCATTTTATCAAATAAATACGTTATTTCCTTAAAATGAATATGTGAAGTCATTATCGCTCAATAATAAAAAAGTTCGTGGTAGCCACTTCCCCAATAACTTCGTCTGCTCCTCAATAAGCTGCATGAGCCCCCTTTCAACCCGCAATAATTTAGCCCGTCCAATTTATCCTTATCCAAAATATTGATGAAAAAACAACCCAAGCTACCGTACCATAACCAAAATTATCATCCTATTGGTGATTGCATTTTCCACAACCAAACTTAAATATGTGATATAGATCACAAAATAAAGCAAAAAAATAAAATTAATTTCAAATTATTACATTAAGTTATTAAATGATTAATATTAATCTATTTTTTGTATGATTTGTAACAACATAATAACATTAGTCTATTTTTTATCTAAAAATATAACTTCTTGTTTTTGCTGCTATCTTAACCAATCCCCCTATTTTAGTTGCCTGGTTGATTATCAACCGTAAACATTGATCGCTAAGTAAAATTCAGGGTTAATACCGCTTCGAAATTGTGGGATAGAAAGACAATGAAAAGCAGTATTTTAGTGTTTGCGGTTCTTTGTAGCGTGATGCCAGGCAGTCAGGCCGCAGACATGGCAGATCAACAACTGATCCATCAACAGGCACGTCAGGACGCGCTGGAAGCCCAATTGGCTCCACCGCAGCCAGATATTCGTCTGTCCGTGCCTGAAAAGGCCGTGCCTGCGGGATTTCCTTCGGAAACTCTCTGTTTTCCTGTCGCCCGCGTCGTATTGACAGGGACCGAAAATTTCCCCCATTGGTTACCGTTCAGGCGGATAGCCCAACAGGGCGAACATCATTGCCTCGGTGATCAGGGCATTAACCGACTGATGACCCGGTTACAAAATCAGTTAATCGATCATGGCTATGTCACCAGCCGGGTGCTGGCACCCCGTCAAGATCTTCGTTCCAAGACCTTAACCCTGGTGATGATACCGGGCAAAATCCGGCATATCCGTTATACCCCGGACAGCGGCAAATACATCCAGCGAATAACCCCGTTCCCTGCCCGTGAAGGCAACCTGCTGGATTTACGGGCTATTGAGCAGGGACTGGAAAATCTGCAACGTGTTCCCACCGTTAAAGCCGATATGAATATTGTCCCGGCTGAACAGCCGGGTGAGAGCGATATTGTGCTGGACTGGCGTCAGTCACGGCACTGGCGATTAGCGACTTATCTGGATGATACCGGTTCCAAAAGCACCGGGCGTTATCAAGGCGGATTCACCTTTTTTCTGGATAATCCGCTGGCGTTAAGCGACCTGTTCTACCT
Source organism: Photorhabdus tasmaniensis (assembly GCF_011189505.1). Taxonomy (GTDB): domain Bacteria; phylum Pseudomonadota; class Gammaproteobacteria; order Enterobacterales; family Enterobacteriaceae; genus Photorhabdus; species Photorhabdus tasmaniensis. The sequence goes on along the minus strand of NZ_PUJU01000039.1, from coordinate 2,515 downwards.
CTCCGGTGGACACGATATTCATGCGTCCGCCGGGAAAGGCAGCCAAAATAACACGCTCTATTACTCCCTGCCCTTCGGCTACTGGCTGACGAGTGTGACGGCCAGTCATTACGATTATACCCAGACGATAGCCGGGCTGAATCAGGCGATTCAATATCGAGGCAAAAGCCAAAATCTGGCGGTCCAGCTCAGCCGGGTCCTGCACCATAATGCCGGGCAGAAAACCACGCTCAACGGCGAAATTTATCGTCGCACCACCAAAAACTTTATCGATGACACCGAAATCGATGTTCAGCGACGGGAAACTGCGGGCTGGAGACTGGGGCTATCCCATCATCACTACCTCGGCAGCGCGACGTTAGATACCAACGTCACTTATCAGCGAGGTCGGCGCTGGTTTGGTGCCCAACCTGCGCCGGAAGAGGGACTAAACGAAGGCACCGCGCTGCCAAAAATCACCCAGTTTTCGGCCACGCTGTCCGGGCCGCTGACGCTGTTTTCCCAACCTTTTTCTTATCAAACCCAGTATTTGCGCCAGATAAGTGCCAGTCCGCTGACGCCACAAGATCGATTCTCGTTGGGGGGTCGCTGGACCGTGCGTGGCTTCGATGGGGAACTGACCTTATCCGCTGACCGGGGCTGGTACAGCCGGAACGAACTGGACTGGCATACCCCACTGCACGGGCAATCACTGTATCTGGGGATCGACTATGGCGAAGTGGGCGGACTGGGCAGTGAAGCGTTGTTGGGCAAACACCTGGCCGGGAGTGTTCTGGGCTGGCGAGGCAGCCTGAAAAGCCTGAGCTATGACCTGTTTGTTGGTATCCCGCTATCCAAACCGGCAGGCTTTCAAACCTCACCGGTCACCGCTGGATTCAATCTGTACTGGCAGTATTAATTCAACCGACGCATCGCCAACATCCGTCGAGGGAGTGGAGCAACACTATGAATAAACATCTGTATCGCATTATTTTTAATCACGCCCGCAACATGCTGATGGTGGTAGCCGAGATTGCGAGCCCCGGGCCAGGTCATACGGCACGTCGCCGGGGTCGCTCATCCGTCCAACGTCTTTGCCGTTTAACGGCATTACGATTGGGTTTATTGTTCGCCCTGGGGGGGATTGTTTTCACTGCTCAGGCAGCGATTGTGGCCGATGGACACGCGCCCGGTCATCAGCAACCGACGGTGATGTCCAGTGCCAATGGCACGCCGCAGGTCAATATCCAGACCCCCAGTGCCGCCGGGGTTTCCCACAATACCTATCGCCAGTTTGATGTGGATAAACACGGGGTTATCCTCAATAACAGTCACAAAACCACCGACACCCAGCTCGGCGGCAAAGTGGCCGGTAACCCCTGGCTGGCGAAAGGGGAAGCGAAAATTATCCTCAATGAGGTCAATAGCCGCAACCCCAGTCACCTCAACGGCTGGATTGAAGTCGCCGGACGCAAGGCTGAAGTGGTGATTGCCAACCCGTCCGGGATCACCTGCAACGGCTGCGGCTTTATTAACGCCCACCGCACCACCCTGACCACCGGACAGGCCCTGATGGAACAGGGCCGGTTGAAAGGGTTTGATGTCAATCAGGGGGAAGTGCGGATTGACGGGCACGGCATGGACAGCACACAGCAAAGTTACACCGATATTATCGCCCGCTCCGTGGCGATTAACGCCAAATTACACGCGCAAAACCTGAACGTGACCACCGGACGCAATACCGTGGATGCCGCACATCAGCAGAGTGAGAAGAAATCTGCCGGGGAGGATGAGACGCACCCGCTGTTTGCGCTGGATGTGGCTGCCCTCGGTGGCATTTATGCCGATAAAATTAGGTTGATAGGCACCGAAGCGGGTGTGGGGGTGCGTAACGCCGGTAACCTCGGTGTTCCGGCAGGCGAGGTGCATATCACCGCCGAGGGCAGGATTGAAAATCGGGGCACCATCAGCAGCCGGGATGCGCTGCAATTAACCGGGACCGCCGGGATAGACAATCAGGGCAAACTCCTGTCGCAATCGACAGTGACCTTGCAATCAGGCGAACAACTAAACAATAGTGGCCGGGTTGAGGCACGGGGCAATATCACCGCCAGAGCAGGCACGATACACAGTGGTCACGGCAGTGTGTGGGCCGCCGGGCTGGATGATAAAGGCCGTACCACGTTACCCGGCTCATTAACTCTGACCGCGCAGCACGTTCAGGCGAAGGGGAAAAATCTGGCCGCCGATACGCTGGCTATCCACAGCCAACAGATTGACCTGAGCGACAGCCAGACCGCCGCTAGCCAGATTCAACTCACCGCCAGTCAATTGGGCATCAGTACCGCTCACGCCATCATCAACGCCGACCGTTTGACGGCGAAAACGCCGGGCCAGTTTAACAACGAAGGCGGCCAGTTAGTGGCGCGGGAAATCCACTTCACGACGCCTGACATCTCTAACGAACGGGGAAAAATTAACCAGACCGGTCCCGGTGAACTGACGCTTAACACGCGCACCCTGAATAACGGGGGCG
>NZ_PUJU01000038.1 GCF_011189505.1 Photorhabdus tasmaniensis | reverse complement strand
TGTGTCCAGTGCATCTGGGAGGCACTGCCGATTCAGACCAAAACGTGTCAGGGATAAACAAAACAACTTCAATCGATTTATTTCTCATCTCCGTCCTGTTGGATAAAACTCCGGCCCAAGAGCCGGAATTTGCTTAATCCAGTGTCTCAAACCGTTTGAACTTCATGCTGCTTACGATTTTTCCTGAGACGACACGGCCAGTTTTCCAGCCAGTGTACCGGGGTATACATGACCCGATGACGTTCATTTGTCAGCACATTACCTACCACCACCTCCCCGGGGATCCCCAACAGAGAAAGCTGGATATACGCCATGGAAGCGGCTACGACGTCAATATCAACGGGATACCCACATATGCCGGGCAGGGGCATAGCCTGAGGTTTTCACTTCTTCCGCCACCGCAATCACCATACAACCCGCGCCACAGGCAGGCTCGTACAAGGTGAAAAAGGGGTGTTTCTCTAAAAATTGTCGGATGTCACTCAACTGCATTTTCGCCATTACCCGACTAATAGGCCAGGGGGTGAAGAACTGCTTCAGTGGCTGGTTACCCAGATTCATCTCCCTGAAAACGTCACCCAGAAAATCATGGGGTTCACGTTCCAATGCCATCACAACCTGCACAAGCAGTTGAGACAGCCGGGTCACATCTTCCGGTTCATCATGTTTTATGATGTGCAGATACTGTTGCGCCAGCTCACCGTCCGGACAAACAGCATTATGCAGACTGATTGCCGCACACTGCACAAAATCACCCAATACCCGGTCGCGATGAGGATAACGAGCGGTTTCATTCAATAAAGCCATAAACGCTTTTTTGTGGTTAATCAATACAGACAAAACGTGTTCCTAAGAAAAGGGGGAACACGCCCCCTCAGCGGAAATATTCCCCCAATGGGTAAATCGCCGGCGTCATATCCGCCGGCAGTAGTGTTATCAGACGCTCAGGCAGACCTGAACCTGTTTTTTTACCGTCAATTCACCACGGGAAACGTCCCTGTGGAATAAGCGAAATAACGCTGTCAGGGCACTCATCCCCGTCATGTAAAACATTACCGAGAATGTAGGCCGGCCCTATCACTTTACGGATACCGTCTTCCTCACCCAATTCCAGCTCATCGACACGACCTTCTTCCCACTGCCCATTCCAGTATTTGTCGTAACCACAAAAATCACAGACATCCTCAAAATAATGGGTGATATGGCAGTGATATTGCCTGGACAAAGGCACCATGATTTTTTCATCCCACGGCTCCCAGGGCGCTGTGTCAAAATGCCCGGTCAGACTGCCATTATCATGGTGCTTCCAGGCTATGTCATAACCTCGCGGCCGCGTCATACCGTACAATCGGTAATACAACTCATGAGTCGTCTCGTGATCCCTTAACAATCCGCCGCAAAATCCATTGATTTCACTCGCAAGATGGGTCGGTATCAGCAGAAATAAGTCACCAGGAACCGTCTCTGTCAGCCGGTCATCAAGATGAGACCACAACATTTTCGTGTCACGTTCTCCGTCCCAATCAACCAGACCGAACCAGTCACAAGACTTTTGGTTAAACAACGCCATGATAGTTTCCTGCTCTGCCGGGAGCAACATCTCCCATTTTCGCGCGGCCAGACCACTTTGTTGGTAAAGCCTGCTAATCTGTTGGCTGGTAACTTCATCAAGCGCCACATTCTCTTTTAACAAAGCCAGCCATTGCTCAAACGCCCGGTTTTCCGGTGAGTCTACCCCTGTTCCTTTCGCTACCAGCGCCGGATAAAGTGAGTAATCTGTCGTTTCAGTAGGTTGCAAGAGACCAGCACAGCCCGCGACAAACAGCTTAATACTTTGATGGATAGCCTGCCCGTAATAGGGAATTCTGTCTCCCAATCCCCATTGTTGCAGAGCCTCCAGTTGGTCGGGTTGACCCGTGATATGCAAACGATTAGCGTACCCCTTCGGCATAGTAAAAAATCCTCTTTTTTTACCTGAAACAGGGCATGCCTGGTGAAGGCAATGCCCCCACAGGCAGATGATAAGTTCAGCGATGTGAAAAAAGGCTATCCGACTTTCGGACAGCCCCATCCCAGCTATTTATAACCGGACAGCTGGTCTCCACAATTTTGTGGCCTGTACATCAGGACGCTTTCTTTTTCCAAACGTCGCGATAATCCTGCCCGTCATCCCCCGGTACCCATCAGGCCGGAAACGTCTGCCATGACGGTGGGCGACTTTGTTCTTGCGGACAGTTTTTGGGGCTGTTTTGGTCTTAATCTTTTTCATCAGTAACGCTCCGAAATAAAAACGGGCGTTATCCCCTGACGGGAAATAACGCCTGTCAGGGTGAAAACGACTGCTGGCATCCCGGCAATCAGGGGTAAAATTGTGTGATAATTTGTGTGGCTGTCAGCGTCACCTTCAGATCACATTGGTCATTCAGTAACCGGTTGAGTGTAGATACGGCGAAACCCAGCTTTTCCGCAAAATCATCGCCGCCCACTTCTTCCCGGGCACGTTCATACCCGCCTTCGTCCTTCTCTGGATGATAACCGCAAGCATAAGCGACAAGATGCCTGCCATTTTGCATCGTACCCATATCAGACATGATATAAATGCCCTGATCCTTGACCAGCAACACGTCACACTGATGGGCTATCGCTTCCCGTAACACAGGTTTCAGGTCTTTCGCCTTAAAAAGTAACATCGTCGTTCTCCTGAGGAGAAACGTCCCCCTTGAGGGAACATTTCCCCCAATGGGTTATTTTAGTTATGCTGCCAACCGCTGTACCGGCGTAGCCATGCTCACTGAACGGGTTTTCAGCACAAACTGCTCATGTACCCAGGTGATTGCCTCATCCACCACCTCCCGATAATCTCTGAGTGTTGGGTTGTTAACATCTTCAATGTCGATATCTGATCGAAAACTCTCTATCACACGATCATTTTTGTATACCACATCAACCCGAAACTGGACGGGTGTCATCAGTCCATCAGAGACCGCATCGATATAGTCTTCGAGATAACCTGACTCAAATTCCTCTGCCTCAATATTGTGCAAATCCTGTGGCCCCATTAATACATCGATGTAACCGATGGCGAAGGAAAAACGCCGTATTAAACGGGGTTCAACCTGTAAGTGACGCAGAAATTGACCCAACCGTTCAAAACAATACAGACACGTTTCTGTCAACTGCTTATCCAAATAGTCCATAAAACGTGTCCAGTACTGTTGTGTTTTGCTGAATTGCTCCAGCCCCATTTGCTCCTCTTCCGGCCGGTTGTCCTGCGCCGTCAGACGCAAAAACTGCTCCGCCGTTAGATTCAGCAACACGGTTGTATCCGGCCGGATAAGGATATCCACACGACCACTGCTGTCCGGATGGGTATAAGGCATCAGCATCGGATCCTGATAAACATGCGCTATCGCATCCATTCCCCGTATCCATAACGTCAGGATACGTTCACTATTTCTGCATCTGACCCGGTTTGCCGGATCCTCAGACAAACTGTCCAAAAGATGAGTCATGACGGGCAAAAGCAACGCTTTGGTAAACTTTACATGGGTATTGACGTAGTCTCCCTGGCTCTCATGAAACAGACAGAAAATAGCATCGTCATCCAGCGCCAGCCCCATTCGTTCTGCGAATTGATGGCGGATATAAAAACGTAATAAAGACATCAGGGAAATCTCGTGATTGACGGGGTTCCCCCTGTAGGGGATATCCCCTATCGGGTTAATGTGACGCCACCCAATGGTGACTTGAATTAAAAAAGAGGTATGTCAGCCAGCCTTGCACATCGCTATTTCGTCTTCAGCTTCCTGACGCTGACGTTTGAACTGCCAGAAGCCTAAATGGTACATTGGCGTCACCATCTGCTGGGACACTTCATTGGTCAATGCGTTGCCGATGGAAACCACGGCGGGGATACCCAGCAACGATAATTGAATATACGTCATCATCACCGCCACCGGATCGATATCAACACAAAACGCCAGCATCTGTTGCTGAGGATTAAACCCCGCTTCCAGCAGGGCCTGATGCATTGCAATAATCATCCCGCCGGCACCACAAGCCGGGTCAGACACCGTGATGTATTCACGCTCCCCGGACGCCAGCATCGGTAAACCCTCAGCAAGTCGCATTTTGGCCATCATATGGCTGACCGGAAACGGCGTAAAATACTGACCAGCCTGGTCATGACCTAATTCCAGCGCCATGAAAATAGCCCCCAGAAAATCACCGACTGTATACTCCAGCCCCATGATAACTTCACTCAGCAAACGACTCAGCCGGAAGGCATCTTCACGGGAATAACGTTTCACCCGCTGCATATAGTCCGCTTCAAATTCCTCATTTTGCAACAGCGCGTTATACAATGAACAGGCTGACATATGCACAAAATCACAGAACACCTGCCAGCGATTTTCATGCGGGGCAATCTGGTTAAACAGTCTGATAAACGCCTGCTGATGTGGATTCGGTTCCCGGTTGTATTGAACCACAAGTAATGAGAAACCAAAAGAAATAGGGAATTGGCGAAAATAAACGGGAATTAGCGGGTATAAATTCAGCGCTGGTGCGGTGTTGCATAGGTGTGATAAGTTTATCCCTGCCCTGACGGGCAGACTAACTAAAATGAGAAAATTTTTGTGGTTGCGGCTTTTGCGCCACTTATTTTAATAAAGCCAGGACACACGCTATTAGTCATTTAAAACATCTTTAAATACGCTTTAAAACATAGGCTACTTTAGCCCATGTTAACCTGCTTTGCTGCTCATCTTGTTGTGGTTTGCCGGGACGTGTTCTTTGTCATTGATAGACTCCAAAAATCTCTGTCGTTGTTCATCAGTTAAAGATGCATACAGTTGGGCAAACACCAATGAGTGGTTAGATACCCCCAGTTTAGCAGGCAGGTCTTCCGGCCAGGGGAATTGCGACTCTTGCTGAATATCTGTCTGGGGTGGTGTTAACAATACGTTGATGCCCTGTCTGAAAACACGGTCAATAACGGCTTCTCGTTCTTCTGCTGTCATTCTATAAAGAAATGCCAGCCATGCCTTTTCCTGCTCCTCAGTGACATGCTTAGGAGTGTCTTTATACTCTGTATCTTGCATATCACCATCTTTGGAATTTTTTCCAATGGCTAGCCACTCAATAGATACTTCGCATTTTTCTGCGAAAACTGCCAATTTATCTAAAGCAGGATATGTCTTACCTGATAGGTAAGTTCTCAGCGCTGCTTCTGATATCCCACACCTCTTTGCAAAGCTATTGCCAGATTCATCCCCCATAGCCTGCCTCAATCTGTCCTTAAACTGTGTTATTCCACTGCGCACAAAAGCACGAGGTGTGTTTTTGTCATTAAGCGCATATTTTTCTTCTTTACCCATAATATTAGCCTCCTCTCGTTATCAAACCACCACTCGCACAAAAACACGAAATAATATTGACTTCGTGTTTTTGTGCGAATATATTTATATCCACACCGATAATCATTAGCGATTATCGGAGCAGATAAACCCATAAGGATCACATAATGCAACAAGACAGGCAAGACTGGCATCGCGCAGATATTCGCGCAGCATTAGAAAAACGCGGTACAAATCTACGCGCGTTGTCTGTTGAAGCAGGGCTGGCAAAAGATACTTTGCGTAATGCGTTAGTTCGCCCTTGGCCCAAGGGGGAAAGATTGATTGCTCAGGCAATTGGTGTCGATCCAGCTGTTATCTGGCCGAGCCGTTATCAAAATTCATGAATGTCAGGGAGTATGAAGCTGATGGATATTTGGGTTACAGCGCAAGAGTGTGTCGGGCTACCGAATTTACCTACAGCCCCTTTTAACATTGCTAACCGATTAAAGAAAAATGCAACAACAGAAATGGTCCGTAAGCGTGAAGGCTCTAAGGCATTTGAATTCCACATTAATTGCCTGCCTCCTGTCGCCCGAGCGGCAGTACTGAAAAAGCAAGGGGCGGTGGAAATCAACAATCTGCGTTTTGACATCAAAAATAAAAAACAGCAGGCAGAAACCTACTCGCGTGAGCTGCTTTGGCAGAACTGGAATAACGCGAACAATAATCAGCGTGAAAAAGCACGCCAAAAATGTGAGGTCGTGATTGCAGTGGCTGGCATGATCGAAACCGGTATCGACACCCTAACGGCGTTTGATTCTGTCGCGGATGCGTTACAGGTTCCTTCGGCCAGTGCTCGTCGATGGTACTACCAGGCTAAACCTTTCGAGCGTTCTGACTGGCTGGCGGCGCTGGTTGGCAAACACGGGCACAGCATGGCGGCGCGTAAAGCAAAAGAGGCGGAATGTACGTCTGCCGCCTGGGACTTCTTGCTTGCTGATTATCTGCGCCCGGAACAGCCCGCTTTACGCACCTGCTATGCCCGACTGGAAGAAGCCGCCGTACACCACGGCTGGACGATACCGAGTCTGTCGTCGATGCGGCGAAAGCTTGAACGCGAAGTGCCGACTGAACAGGTGGTATTGCTGCGCGAAGGTGAACACGCATTGATGCGGCTCTATCCTGCGCAAGAACGTACTGTGCTTGAACTGGATGCAATGGAATGGATTAACGGCGATGGCTATCAGCATAACGTTTTCGTTAAATGGTTTAACGGTGAGGTTATCCGGCCTACAACCTGGATTTGGCAGGATATCCGTACCCGCAAGATCCTGGCCTGGCGTACTGATGTGTCCGAGAACAGCGACAGCATCCGCCTTGCCCTGGCGGATGTGATTGAGCAATACGGTATTCCAAAACATATCACGATTGATAACACCCGTGCCGCTGCTAACAAGTGGATGACAGGCGGTGTACCGAACCGCTATCGATTCAAAGTTAAAGAAGATGACCCGAAAGGCATCATCCCATTGCTGGGTATCCAGTTGCACTGGACCAGTGTGTTGTTCGGTCGAGGACATGGGCAAGCAAAACCAGTAGAGCGTGCGTTCTCTCATGGCGGTCTGGGTGAAGTGGTCGATAAACATCCTGCTTTGGCCGGAGCTTATACCGGCGCAAACCCGATGGCAAAGCCCGATAATTACGGTGACCGGGTCGTCGATGCGGAAACTTTTTTAAATGCGCTGGCAGAAGGGATCGCTTTTTGGAACCGTCGTCCGGGGCGCGATACAGAAGTGTGTCTTGGTAAAGGGTCATTTGATGCTGCCTTTGAACAGAGTTATCAGGAAAGTACTGTACGTAAGGCTACAGCAGAACAGCGTCATTTATTGTTGCTGCCATCTGAGGCCGTTACTGTCACCCGTGGGGCATTTACATTAAATGCCGGCGGCAAAATCCAGTTCCGTAAAAACCGTTACTACCATGAGCAGTTGCTGGGGATTAAACCTAACAAAATCGTTATTCGCTTTGACCCGGCAGCATTGCACGAGAATGTGTTGTGTTACACCCTGGATGGCCGGTTTATCTGTGAGGCCGCGTGTATTGAAAAATCCGGGTTCGGGGATTCCCAGGCTGCTCGTGAGCATGACCGCAACCGGACCCGCTTTGTTAAGCGCACTAAAGAAGCCACTGCTGCACAGCGCCGTATGACCGCGTTGGAAGTGGCGGAACTGATGCCGGGAACCGTGCCACCGGCACCACCGGAAAGCCGAGTGGTGGAAATCTACCGACCGGCGGGTAATACCCTGCGCCGTGTACAGGTTGAAGAACAGGCCGAGCCGGATACCGATTATGACTGTGCTTTTGAAAATGCGGTTGCACAACTGCATGAGCAACAGCAGAGAAACACGATTTAATTTAGGAGATATGATGACCAATATTATAGCGTTGACTCAAACACAAACCGAGCTGGCTGACGTTCGTGCTGCCATCCGAACCCTTGTTGAACGTGACAGCCTGACTTACAGCAATGTAGCCCGTGAAAGCGGCATTTCCAGTACGGCGTTATCTCAGTTTATGAATGAAAGTTATAAGGGGGATAACAGCAAAGTTGCCAGTCAATTATCTGTCTGGCTGGAGAACCGCAGCAAGCGCACCAATGAAATACCGGCCGCCCCGGATTTTGTCCAGACTAAAACTGTGCGACAAATCTGGAGCGCGTTGCAATATGCCCAACTGGCGCAATGCATCAGTGTGATTTACGGCAGTCCGGGAGTCGGTAAGACCAAAGCCTTGCAACAATTTGTCGCTGAACGCCCCAATGTCTGGCTGATAACCGTGTCACCCTCCCGCGCCAGCCTGAGTGAATGCCTGTACGAACTGGCCCTGGCGCTGGGTCTGGGAGATGCGCCGCGTCGAGCTGGTCAACTGGGACGGGCGGTGCGCAGGAAATTGCGCGGTACATCGGGGTTGCTGGTGATTGATGAAGCTGACCACCTGGATTATCCAGTGCTTGAAGAGTTACGCATTCTCCAGGAAGAAACCGATATTGGTCTGGCTCTCGTTGGTAATCATCAGGTCTATGCCAAACTGACTGGCGGCAGTTCCCGCAGTGTGGACTTTGCGCGACTGTTCAGCCGGATAGCGAAAAAAGTCGCCATCCTGAAAACCAAAAAAGATGACGTTATCGCCATTGCTGAGGCCTGGGGGCTGGGCCAGCAGGAACGCGCGTTAGTTCAGCAGTTATCAGAACGTCCCGGCGCACTGCGTACCGTATCCCATACTCTGCGGCTGGCAGCCATGTTTGCCAAAGGTAACAACGAACTACTTTCTGAGAAGCATATCCGCGCTGCGGTTAAAGATTTAGAGGGGACGACATTATGACAAAGGACTCACTGGTTTCGGCATTCAATCGTGTCGGTGATGCGGTATCAGCACTGACAGAGCAGGGGTTTACTGTGATGAGTATCATGATACGGGATAGCGCACCGCGTATACAAATTGCCCGCCATACGCATTGCGAGCAGCTCATTCGTCATGGTAAGGCCACTTACCGATACCTGGGGCGTAATTGTGATTATCGACAAGGGATGTTTATCCATAAAGGGTGTCAAGTCTATTGGTCCGAATCATTACATTAATTAGGGGGATGTATGGCTGTTAAAATCGAAATTGTCATTACCACTCATCAGGGGAAATTAATGCATGACGTTAAGGCGTCAGGCGGTGCTGTCTATACAGCCAATGAAAAACAAGAGGTCATGGCGCTGGTACAGGTTATTAAGCATTACCTCGCGCAGCAATACGATTTATGTTTTCACACTCAGGAGGTTAATCAACATGTCCACTAAACAATATACAACACAACAGGCTCCCGCAGGGTATTGGGTCAATGCTAAAGGTGTTTTAACTCCGGTCTCTATTATCCGTGAAATTGATAAAGAACGGGACAGGCTGGTCGGGGAAATCGTCGAGCAGGCCATTACCGTTAGCTCTGCATTGGCAGAACTGAAGCTGCGGGCATTTGCTGATATTCAGGCGTTTATTGACTTGTCAGCAGAAGCGTATGGCGCAACAAAAGGCGGGAAAAAAGGGAACGTCACGCTACCTTGCTATGACGGGCGCTTCAAAATCCAGCGGGCAATACAGGACCGTATTGCGTTTGATGAGCGTCTGCAAGCGGCGAAGGAACTGATTGACAGTTGCCTGTCTGACTGGACAGCGGGCGCGCGTCCTGAAATTCATGCGCTAATTAATCAGGCGTTCTCCACTGATAAAGAGGGCGATATCAACACCGGTCGCGTTCTGGCACTGCGTCGTCTTGATATTGATGATGAGCGTTGGCAACAGGCAATGGTTGCCATCGGCGAAGCATTGCAAGTTATCGGCAGTAAATCCTATATTCGGGTTTATGAGCGAGTCGGTGATACTGACCAATATAAACCGATATCACTGGATATCGCTGGAGTCTGATATGAAAGCGAAACAGTTTAATCAACGTTATCGGGTTGGAGCCAGTTTTATTTATCAGCCCAATAAAATATTACGCGGTGGAACACCAGTTAAAACAGTTGATAAAGCGAAAGATTTAACAAATTGCACGGTAGTTGAAATTAGCATTGAGCCTTATTTTGTGAGAACGGATTATTTAACTCCGGCGTAATTTAACACCCTACAAAATTAAAGGCAGTTTAAATATGGCGTAAACCCGCCAGGGGCGCGCTTACGCCAAAATCAAGGAAAAAAATATGAATAGTTTTCATGAGTTAACAACGGAATTATTAAACAGGGATTGTACGACGGTAGATCTGATTTTTTTTCAAAAAAATAGAGATGAGAGAACAACAGAAAGCCGTTATTTCATCAGACATAGCAATGATAAAACGATTCTGGAGCAATCTATGGTGATTAATGGTAGCCAATACGGTTATGTCGCTCAGGCAATTATTACTGATTTTCCACTGCTAGAAACCGAAAAAGCGGCTGCACTCAAACTGGCTGACTGGTTAAGAAGAATGGCAGAAGCCATTGAAGAGGGATTTGGTGAAAAGCGTTAAGAATCCAGAAATCTTTGTGATAACTGTGGCTGCACTGAGTCGCAGTCAGTACAGAATAAGAGGTGATTTATGACAAAACAACAACTTGTTCGTCTTATTCATATTGCGAAAGCCAAGCTGAAATTGGATGACGAAACCTACCGTGCCGCACTGACATCAGCAACGGGTAAAACGTCGTGTCGTGATATGTCTCATGCTGAATTAAAACAGGTGTATGCGGCGTTTGTTGAACGGGGATTTAAACGCCGTTTTAAACCCTATCACCAGCGGGTTAAGCCGGATCCAACAGGCCGTGTACGCACGGCAGAAATCAGCAAAATTCGGGCTATCTGGATCACCATGCATCAGCAGGGGTTTGTTCATGACGGCTCAGAGTCAGCACTGAATAAATTTGTGATGCGACAAACAGCTAAAATCAATGGCGAAGGGGTCGCAGAAGTCGGCTGGCTGACGCCAGCCCTGGTTTATCCGGTTATTGAGAGTTTGAAAAAATGGCATCTCAGGCTGATGACAGAAAGCATGGTAGCCCGCCAACAGCCGCTACCAAAAAGCCGGGGGTACGACGCGATATGTCACGCCTTTAATATGGGGGAATCATCATGAAAATAGCCCGTTGCCCAATTTGCCACTCTGACTGGCACTTAGAGGCGCTATGTGAAGATGACGCCAGCCGTCAGTTATTGAAAATACTGATTGAATTACCGGGCAGTTGTGCCCGGCATTTAGTGGCCTATATCGGCTTATTTCGCCGTGAGAAACAAAACCTGTCCAATAGCCGGGCATTAAAACTTGCCGGGGAAGTGCTGGCGCTTTACAAACCTGGTCGGGTGCTGGCTCATGCACTAAGTGAAACTGTTGAACGTATCCGGGAAAAGCGGGCGCAGGGGGACACGAAACCGTTGTCCAATCACAACTACCTGAAAACCGTCTATCAGTCAGCCGAACAGGTTATTGCCCAAAGCAGCAATATCAATGCACGAGAACGGCAGCAAGTTTCAGTCTCTGACAGTCGTGATGCGTATTTTAAACAAATGCAGCAAATGGGCGTTGATCTTGCTAAGATTTCAGGTGGTCTGGAGTGGTTGAAAAGTCAAAATGAGGAAAAATGAGATGAAAAATATTTTATTTATCTTTGTGCTATTCCCTCTTTTGTCGATGGCGGGAACTAAAGATAACGTCATGGAATATATGAGGGTTAGTGCGCAATATCAGGTAAAACTAACTGATTGGTATAAAAAAAGTGACACATGGATTACAGAGTTAACTACCAGCTCTAGTGAAAAATTGAAAGTCACAATATCGGGTGATCGTGTTGCTATTCACTCAAATTTTTCAAAACCAATTTCAAACATGTTTAATTCTGGATGTGCATCTATTTCTAAAGAGATCATTCCTGATGCTGGATACTGGGATGAAAATACCAACGCTAATACTAAAGCTATATCTGAACTATGGTCTGATAAAAGCTGGCTTGAGAAATTTCAAACAAAAGATATCGTTATTGATGGTTGGAGAATAATTGCCATCAAAAAACCATTAGAACTTTCATGTGTTATTGAACCTGTATCAGTATAAGGGATAACTATGAATCTTGAACTTTTTGACCACGACCATAAAGAACTTGGTGAATTATTAGACCAAATTGATGTAATTCCATCAGATGAATTACAGGCAAGATGGCCGCAATTATTGGCTGATATTGTTGATTTGTTTTCCTGTGAACTACAGCGGCAAAATACAAATCAAGAGAATGCAAAACTTTCTGCATGTAAGTTAGCCGGGGTGCTAGCTCATTACTATGGTGGTAGGGCTGTTTATTTGCCGACCGGTGACACATTGAAAATCGCATTACGTGATAACCGGTTGTTTAATGAATGGAGTTGTTCACGCGGTGATATTGTTCAATTAGCGAAAAAATACAACCTTACCCATTCGACGGTTTATGCTATTCTGCGTCAGCAATTAGCGCTCCACCGTAAACGTTATCAAGGTGAGCTTTTCAAGTAATCACCTGTTCTGATGGGGTTTGTTTGACGCGCCACAAACCCACTTTCCCCCCACTAAACATGATGATGAGCTACCGATTATTCACAACAGGTAGCCATCATGACTTACCGTTACAGCGTTTCATTTATCCATGCTATCCATTACTTACTGTCCGTAGAAGGCGGTTATGTCAACAACCCCCATGACACCGGCGGCCAGACAAAATGGGGTATCAGTCAGCGCAGCTACCCTCACCTCAATATTGCCGCTTTAACCGAAGATGATGCCACAGCAATCTATTCCCGGGATTTCTGGCTGAAAGCCGGTTGCGACAAGTTACCGGTCGGTATCTCGCTGGCGGTGTTTGATGCCGCCGTTCAGCACGGAATAAAGCCCGCCGTACAACAATTACAACGGGCGGTCGGTGTGCGGGATGACGGCGTTATCGGCCCTGACACACTCAATGCCGTTGACGCTTTTGCGCCGCCATATCTGTTCATCCGGCTGCTTAATCGGCGTGCACTGGCTTACGCCCGTATTATTGCCGTGAACCCAACACAAAAAGTCTTTCTTGATGGCTGGTTTAACCGCCTTGATAAGCTGGCATCCGCCGTGCTAGAGGTGCTGTGATGCTGCCGCCGCCAATTTCAGACCATTTATTAAAAAGACAAATTGCTGAACTGCGTAACCCGCGCTATCTCAGTCTCTATAAGGCCGGGCGGGAACGTTGTTTACAGCAGGCATTGGCCGGCAAAGATATCCGCGACATTCCGCTCTATAGCTATAACGCCACTTATCAATCGCTGTTTTGCCGGGGATGGCAATCCGTTTCTGCTCAAGACATCCGCTTGCTGCGGGCTGAATGCAACAGGAGGCCGGTATGTTAGCGCACTTAAAGCAGCTTATCAGCAACCCGGCAACCGGTCGCCTCTCAACCTCGGATACCACCTTATTTGGGGCATTTATTGCCAGCACAGCCGTTTTATTGTGGTGTGCGCTCGCCGGCAAGATGGATGAATATCTGTTCGTCGGCTATCTGGCCGCGTGGGTCACGCATTCTCAGGCATCAAAACAAGCCGCCATTAAACGTGACAGAGAACAGCGGGTAGACGTAACAGAAAACCGCGAGGTGTTTGCCCGTGATTAATCTTGTCCGGCGCTATTGGCTCATTGTGGTATGGGGATCGTTGTGCCTTTGGCTCGGAGATAGGTGGGCTGGATCCCGCTTACTTCCCCAAATCAACCAGGAAATTGAAAACCGAAAAGATGCCGAGCTGACATTTTACCGGGCACAGAAAGAGATGACCGAATTGAATGCCAGCGCGCTGCAAAAATTGATTGAGAAACAACAGGCACAGCAACATGCAAACGAAAAGATGTCAAATGACTTATACGCCGCCCTCACGCGCTTATCGCAAACCACACAACGCATTGAGCAACGTATTCCCGAGGCTCTTGCTCGTGATGGTAACACTTATACCGGCATTGGCCCTGACGGGTTGCAGCTCTACCAGGCCGCGCTCGGTTACCGCCGTTGCGCCATTAGTGATTTCCGCATGCCCGACCATCCCGCCGACATTGCTGCACATACCGACAAAGCCGTCCATTCCGATATCGGGGGAACCGCATGTGTTGCTGACTCATGCCAGCCGGTACGGCCAATGGAGCCAGGAACTGGAACAAAAGCTCCTGGCCATCAAAGCCTGGGCGGTCAAACAACAGGAAAAGCAAAATGAGCAGACTGATTGACCAGGCGTGTGAGTTAGAGCAATACCAGCGCGCATTAGCCCTAAAAGCCTGCTTTGAGCGCCCGGCGCAGGCAGGGAACGGCATTTGCTGTCACTGTAACGAGGCCATTGCCCCTGCCCGGCTTGCCATTAATCCGGCGTTTGAGCGCTGTATTGACTGTCAAAAACAGGTTGAATTATTAGGGAAAAAATTTGGTGCTGGCATTACTTAAAGAAAACTGGTCGATAGTGTGGGCGGCGCTCACGGTCACCTTTAACGTCGGGCTGGTGTTGCTCAGTAAAACCTATGCTAAACGTGATGATGTTGAGTTACTCAAAATGCAAGTACGTCAGCTTGAAGGTTCATTGTCGACTTTACCGAATCAGAAAGAATTACACGCTTTGCAACTGGACATGGCGAACCTGCGCGGCGACTTAAAAGCCGCCTTGCCGGAGCTGCGTCAGTTACGCCATATGAGCGATTTGTTATTGCAAAATGAATTAAAGGAAAAGAATTAATGTCATCCATGCGTGAAATCTTAAATACTGACCAGC
This sequence comes from Photorhabdus tasmaniensis, assembly GCF_011189505.1. Classification (GTDB taxonomy): domain Bacteria; phylum Pseudomonadota; class Gammaproteobacteria; order Enterobacterales; family Enterobacteriaceae; genus Photorhabdus; species Photorhabdus tasmaniensis. The sequence continues at coordinate 30,638 of NZ_PUJU01000038.1, read as the reverse complement.
GACTGGTGATTCTGCGATCGCTGGTTGAGTGTGGCGGTGATGCGAATGAATCGGTATTACAAACCTGTCTGGATGCCTACGGCCATCGGGTCAGCCGTGATGTGGTGAAATCACATTGCCACTGGCTGGCCGAGCAGGGGCTGGTATCGGTCAATGATGTGGCCGGTTGTCTGGTCATGACCCTAACCGGGCGTGGCGTGGATGTGGCAGAGGGCCGCAGCATGGTCTCGGGTGTCAAACGCCCCCGGCCAAGGGGATAGTCATGAGTAATAAACAGACTCGTGGCCGCCCGTCGAAGATTGATTTGTTGCCAGCTGCCATCCGTGACCAATTGCACGCCTTACTGCGTGACAAGCGTCATACCCAGGAGGATATTCGTGCCGCAGTCAATGAGTTGATTGACGATGCGGGACTGCCGGACGATCTCAAAATTTCCCGAACGGGCCTGAATCGTTATGCCTCCCGGATGGAAACCCTCGGGGCGCGTATCCGCGAAGGGCGGGAAATCGCTGACGTATGGGTCTCCCGCCTGGGATCTGCCCCCTCTTCCGATGTGGGTAAGCTGTTGCAAGAATTTGTGAAATCCCTGGCCTTTGAAACCAGTATGAAGTTGGCGGAAGGGGATGAACCGGTTGAACCCAAAGCCTTATCGCAGTTAGCGCTGGTCGCAGCACGTATTGAGCAGGCGGCCATGACCAGTACGAAGCGCGAAAAAGAAATCCGGGCCGCGTTTGCGGCACAAGCGGCAGAACAGACAGAAACCCTGGTCAAGCAGGCCGGTCTCACGGCAGAAGCGGCGGCCGAGATCAAACGTCAAATCTTGGGGATTGTTTAATGTTGGCTCAGGAATTAAACCCGGCGACGGAGTTTATTATCAACGCCGTTAACGATGAGACGTTTGATCCCGATGCGGTGCTGCTGGGTTATCAAAAGCGCTGGATTGCCGATGAATCGGTCTTAAAAATTGCGGAAAAATCGCGGCGTACTGGATTAACCTGGGCCGAAGCGGCGGACGCCTCACTGACGGCGGCTCAATCACGTGATGCGGGCGGCACCCACCATTTCTATATCGGTTCCAATAAAGAAATGGCGCGGGAATTTATTGATGCGGCGGCCATGTGGGCCAAAGCTTACGGACTGGCGGCGGGTGAAGTGGGTGAAGAAGTCTTTGAAGACGAAGACAAAGACATCCTGACATTCGTCATTTATTTTAGCAGCGGGTTTAAAGTCCAGGCATTATCCAGCAATCCAAAGAACCTGCGCGGCATGCAAGGGAATGTCACCATTGATGAAGCCGCTTTCCATGAACGGCTGGCCGAAGTGCTGAAAGCCGCGCTGGCCTTGACCATGTGGGGCGCGAAAGTGCGCATCATTTCTACCCACAACGGCAATGAAAACCTGTTTAACGAGTTACTCCAGGATTCTCGCGCCGGGCGGAAACGGTACGCTGTTCATACGATTACGCTGGATGATGCCTGTTACGAGGGGCTGTATAAGCGTATCTGCCAGGTCAGGAGCCAACCGTGGTCACAGGAAAAAGAAGACGAATGGAAAGCGAATTTACTCAAAGACACGGCGACGGAAGAGGATGCGCTGGAAGAGTATTACTGCGTGCCGAAACAGGGTGCTGGTGCCTATATTCCCCGCGTGTTAATTGACCGGGCAGTTAATACAGACTGTGTTGTGATCCGTTTTGCTATGCCCAAAGGCCATATGACCTGGACGGAAGACGAGCGTAAAAACACGGTGTTGACGTTTTGTGAAGAGACTCTGTTACCGGCATTACAAAAATTGGATCCCGACACCCGTCATGCCTACGGGCAGGATTTTGCCCGTACCGGTGATTTATCGGTCATCGGGGCCGGGAGTATTGAGCAGGACATCCGCCGCATTTTGCATGTCACCGTTGAATTGCATGATGTGCCTTACAATCAGCAACGCCAGATAGCCTTTTTTATGATTGACCGACTCCCCCGTTTGGTCGGGATTGCCATCGACTCAACAGGGAACGGCGGTTATTTAGGGGAAGCCGTGTTATTGCACTACGGTGAAAATATGGTCGATGCTATCCATATTACGGATAATTTCTATCGTGAATGGTCACCGAAATACAAGGCGCTGTATGAATCCAATGACATCCGTATTCCTAAAGATGAAGACATCATTGCCGACCAGCGCCAAATTCAGAACATCCGGGGCGTGCCCAAAATTGATAAAACCCGCCGAACCGGGACCGACGGTAAAAAACGGCATGGTGACAGTGCCGGGGCGTATCTGATGTTTACCCGCGCGACTTATATGGAGGGACAGATGATTGACTTTATTCCGCTGCCGGGTAGACACACCGTGGCAAATGACGACGACGATTTACTTACCTTTGAGCGAGGCTGCTGGTGAAAATATTAAACAGATTAGTGGATGCGGTAGGCCGCCGTTTCTGGTTTAAGCCTGACATGCAAACGCAGGATGATGAGTCCCGTGTGTCACAGTTGCGTCGCTATTACGGCGACCATCCCGTGAGTGGGTTGACGCCTGCGCGCGCGGCTGAAATTTTGATTGAGGCCGAACGTGGGCAACTTCACGCGCAATGTGAGCTTGCCGAAGATATGGAAGAAAAAGACGCCCATTTGCAGTCTGAATTAGATAAGCGCCGGCGGGCTATCCAGTCGCTTGACTGGGCGATTAAGCCGCCGCCCAATGCCAGCCGGGAGGAAATCAGCGACGCTGAACTATTAACCGAAATCTTATTAGATGCCAGCTGGTTGCCGGGTTGTCTTTTTGATGCCACGGATGCCATTCTGAAAGGATTTTCCTGCCAGGAGATTGAATGGGAAAATGCCGGCGAGCTGATTATTCCGCGTGCGGTGGAATGGCGTGATCCTGCCTGGTTTCAGACGCCCCAATATGAACGTAATCAGTTGCGCTTGCGCAACGGGACAGCCGATGGAGAAGATTTACAGCCGTTCGGCTGGGTACAGCATATCGCCAAATCCAAATCAGGCTATCTTGCCCGGACAGGGTTAATCCGCACCCTGGTCTGGCCGTTCATCTTCAAGAACTATTCTGTCCGTGACTTAGCCGAGTTTCTGGAAATCTACGGTCTGCCTATTCGCGTCGGACAATATCCGGCAGGCGCGACCGACAAAGAGAAACAAACCCTGCTTCATGCGGTGATGAGTATCGGTCACAACGCCGGCGGGATTATTCCCCGCTCGATGTTGATTGATTTTAAAGCCGCCGCAGACGGGACATCAGACCCGTTTATGGCCATGATGTCCTGGGCTGAGTTGAGCATGTCGAAAGCCATCCTGGGTGGCACACTGACCAGCCAGGCAGACGGTGCAACGAGCACCAACGCCCTGGGTAACGTGCATAATGACGTGCGTTTCGAGGTGCGTACCAGTGACGCCACGCAACTGGCCGCCACACTCACGCGGGATCTGGTGTTTCCTTTATATGCCTTGAACTGCAAATCATTCGATAATCAGCGACGTAAACCGGTATTTGAGTTTGATCTGTCCGAGCCGGAAGACGTGAGCGCCTATGCAGCGGCATTACCCGGCCTGGTCGGTCTGGGGATGAAAATTCCTGTTCAGTGGGTGCATGATAAACTGCAAATTCCCGTGGCAGCGGATGATGAAGCCTGTCTGAAAGCACCTGAGACGCCCGCCACCCCGGATTTCTCTTCCGCCTTCTTAAATGCTAAAACCGGATGGACCGCATTAACGGCGGAGCCGGTGACATCGGTGAATACCCTGCCGGGGGCGGTAAACGGCCAGGAATGGCAAAACACCGTTGACCCGTTGTTAGCCCCGGTCATTGAGGCGCTCACGACCGGGGGGTATGAGGCGGCAAAAAATAAAGCGGCTGAACTCTATACTGAAATGGAGGATGAACAGCTCACCGATATGCTGCACCGGGCGATGTTCGTCGCTGAATTGTGGGGGCGTTTAAATGCCACAGCCGGTTGATTTGGGGATTGCGGCTAAATTGGAGCCAACGCTGGCGGTCGATTACTTTCGGGCCAAAGGTTATGACTTCAGCTGGAACTGGCAGGAAATCGATGCGGACAGTCATGCACGGGCGTTTACGGTGGCGAAAGCGGTCCGGATGGACATTCTGACGGCCATTCGTGATGAGGTGGACAGGTCGCTGAGTCAGGGCACCCCCGAACGCGATTTTATCAACACCCTTACCCCACGTTTGCAAGCGCAAGGTTGGTGGGGCAAGCCAATTGTGGTTGACAGTGACGGTAATGCGGAAACCGTCCAGTTAGGCAGCCCGGCCCGGCTGGCAACGATTTATCGCACCAATTTAGCGACCGCCTATCAAGCCGGGCGATATCAGCAGCAATTGGCAAGCACAGACACCCATCCCTACTGGCAGTACATTGCCGTGATGGACAAGAACACCCGGAAAAGCCATGCGGCCATGGACGGACGGGTGTTCCGTTTTGATGATCCGATTTGGAATACACTTTATCCGCCTAACGACTGGGGGTGTCGCTGTCGTGTTCGGGCGCTAACCGCTGCACAGGTCAAACGAATGGGACTCACCGTGGAGTCCAGTCTCGGTACGGTGAGTACCCAGCTTGTTGAGGCAGGAGTTGATAAGCGGACGGGGGAAGTTTATCAGTCGGAAGTCACGACGTACCGCGATGGCAAGCAGCGCATGACCACCGGGGCCGGCTGGTCAAACAATGCCGGGCAACTGGCAATGGGGTCAGATATCAGTATTGCACGTAAGCTGATTGCGTTGCAGAGCCGTGAACTCCGTAGTCAGGTTATCCAGTCGTTAAATAATGCCCCGGTACGGCAACAGGCGTTCGCGCAATGGGTCGGTCAGGTGCTGACGCAACGACGCCCGGGTAACAACATTCAGCCGCTCGGGTTTATGACGGACGATATTGCGGTGGCGGTAGAAGCGCGAACGGGCAAGCCCGCGGCACGTTTGCTGGCTATCAGTGAAAAAGACCTGGTGCATGCTGACAGCCTCAAACACCAGAAAAAAGGCGTCGCGTTGACGATGGCCGAATATCAGGCGCTGCCTAAAACCGTGGCTAATCCGTCCGCAGTGCTTTGGGATAAGCAGAATCAGAATGTGTTGTATATCCGCAGTGATGATAACCGCACCCTTAAAACGGTGGTCAATGCGCCCTGGTCGGTACGCAAACAGCCTGATGCGCTTGATGTGGTTATCAATACATACCGGGTGCCGTTAGCCGAATTAAAAAAAGGGGTGACCGGCGGGAATTATGAATTACTGCAAGGGACGCTATAACAACAAAGCCCCGAATAACGGGGCTTGCTACAGTGGCGGGAGTTGAACCCACATAAACGTATGGCGCTCTGCGCTGACGTCGAATTACCGATTATTCGTACACTGTTTAACCTATCTTATCACGAGTGAGAATGAATGCAACTGGACTATCAATTTGAGGATGCGGCGATACAGGCGGCCTTTAAGCGCGTGCAAAAGCTGGGGCGAGATACTACGCCGATCACCCGCGCGATTGCCGCGATTCTCGCCAGTGAAAGCGAAGAGGCGTTTGCGAAAGAAGCTGACCCGACGACAGGCACCCCCTGGAAACCGTTAACCGAAAAGTACAAAGCCAGACTGGCAAAAAAAGGCAAGACGGGCAGAATGTTACAGCGCTCACAGGGGGGGCTGGCGATGTCGTTGTCAACAGCGTATGACGCAGTGAGCGCGGCCATTGGCACTAACAAAGTTTACGCAGCGATCCATCAATGGGGCGGGTTGCCCGATATGCCGCCTGGCCCGGCTGCGATACCCGCTCGCCCGTATATGGGGCTGTCAGCGCAAGGCGCGGCGGACATTATCGACATTATCAATACGCAGCACGCAGCCGCACTCAAGGCACGTTAGTATGTCCGTCTTACAGAAAAAAAAGTTAAACGCCTCCTGAGATTTTTAAACGGGTTTTAAACGGGGTATAGTGTCACTGCTCTCCCCCGTTTTATCTTTTCTTTCCCATGCAGGTGTGATCCCCCACAAACCCACTTTCTTTTCATATTGCCCAGAATGGCAGCATGAAAAAGAAAAGCCCAATTCCCAACACCCGTTTAGCGATTCTAAATGCCTCGATGACTCAGGCAGCCGATGGCTGGTATCAGCTACTGCCCGCGGGGTATTTTAGTGCCCGTGACGGCCGCCCAGACGATGTTGTCGGTGGGCAGTGGTTTATGGATGCCGCCATTGCTGAACAGTTTATTACGGCGACAGCCGCTGTCGGCCAGCCTGTGTTGTTTGACTACAACCATGTGACATTAAAACAAGATGAAGATGCTGCTGCATGCAAAGACGCTATTGCGGCGGCCTGGCTGAAAAATCCCTCAACAGATATGCAGTGGCGCGAAGGTTTGGGGCTGTTTGTTCGCCTGTCGTTAACGGCGGCGGCTCAAACCGCCATTGATAACAGCGAATGGGCTTATCTGTCCGCCGTATTTCCTTATAACGAGCTGGGCCATCCCCTTTATTTGAGGATGGGCGCACTCACCAATGACCCCGGTTTAACCGGTATGCGGCCTCTGGCTGTGCTGGCGGCGCAAACTCTTTCGGACTTTTTACCCCCATCAAAACAGGACATTGTTATGAATGATCTTATTCTCCAGTTGCTAGAGCAACTGGGTATTGAACTGCCCGACGATACAGCCGAACTCAGCGAAGAAGCACTCAATGATTTACTGAATCAGGCGCTGTCTGCGATTGAAACCCTGAAAGCGTCAGCCCAGGCGGCTGTTGATACGCAAGAGGTGATTGAGAGTACGGCAGACGCGGACAGTGTGACCAGTGGCGTAACCGATATCGTTGATGATGCCGCCGCCGATATCACCGAAGCAGAGCAGATCCTTGAAGATGCTGCATTAAGTGGTGTTGACTTAACTCAATTTGTTCCCACGCGTGTGTATCAGATTCTGGCCCGCCGTGCTGCGGTGTTAAGTGCCCGGTCGGGTGCACAAAGCGCGGAGTCGATTATCTCCAGCGCCCGCCGACAAGGGCGCGTTATAGCAGCAGAGGTCCCTTATTTGCGGGCGGTAGCGAGACAGCACGGTATGGCGGAGTTAAACGCAGCGATTGCTGGCCGGAAAGGCATTGCCGCACTCACCAGCCGACAGACACTGAGAACGAAACCCCCCTCGCGTCTGGCTGTCTTGTCCGCGTCTGAAAAAGAAGCGGCTCGCCTGCAAGGATTATCGGAAGCCGAATTCCTGAAACGCAAACAAAAAGGAGCCAAATAATGGCGATTGTTACCCCTGCACTGATTAAAGCGTTATTCACCGGCTGGAACGGTGATTTCCAAAATGGGTTGGACCAGGCTCCCAGCCAGTATGAGCAAATCGCTACCGTCATCCCCAGTACAACAAAATCCAACACTTATGGCTGGCTGGGGCAGTTTCCCGGGATGCGTGAATGGATCGGTGACCGGGTTATCAAAGACATGCAATCACACGGTTATCAAATCATTAACCGGCCATTTGAGAGCACGGTGGGGGTTGATCGGGATGACATTGAAGACGATAACGTTGGCATTTACTCCCCCTTATTTACTGAAATGGGGCGTGCCGCCGGTGTGCAGCCGGATGAGCTGGTATTTGGGGCGCTGTCTAACGGCTTCTCCAATCTGTGCTATGACAAACAGAACTTCTTTGATGCCGATCATCCGGTCTACCCCAATGTTGACGGCAAGGGGGATGCCGAATCGGTCAGTAACATCCTGACAGACGACAGCTACAAAGGGCTACCGTGGTTTGTGCTCGATAATTCCCGCGCGATTAAACCCGTCATCTTCCAGCAGCGTAAAGCGCCGGAAATGGTCGCGATGGATAAAGTCGATGATGAGCAAAACTTTATGCGTAAGCTCATTCGCTACGGCGTCGATACCCGTTGTGAGGCCGGTTACTCATTCTGGCAACTGGCTTACGCCGCTAAAGCGCCATTGACTGCGGATAACGTCTGGTCGGTGATTTCCGCCATGCGTCAGTTTAAAGCGGATGGGGACCGTCCGCTGGCAATCCGTCCGACTCATTTGGTTGTGCCGCCGGCAATGGAGAAAGACGCCACGCAGTTATTAGAGCGTGAGCTAACGGTTGACGCCAAGGGCGGCACTATCAGCAATGAAATGAAAGGCCGCCTTGAGCTGATTGTGGCGGATTACCTCTAATCACTTGTTAAACGGGGTATTAACCCCGTTTAAACCCTGTTTAAAGGACGTGAAATGTTATGTCAGAGCAAATTTCAATGGCTGAACATGTTGAAATGGTGGTGGTTAATACCGCGCATGATGGCTATCGCCGGGCCGGGTTTGTACTTGACCAGGGCGGAAACACGTTGTCAGCCGTTAATATTGAGCAGCGTCAGGCGCTGGAGACTGATCCCCGTTTGTCTGTCACGGTTATTACGTCAGATACCGATAATGACGAACCGGGGCGGCTGGCTCATCAAGATGATACAGCTACGTTAGCTCACGCCAAGAAAAATAAGGCGAATAAATGAGTTACGCCCGGCTTGCTGATATGTACGCGCGTTACAGTCGTGACAGCCTGAACACGCTGACGGATGTCAAGATTGATAACTGGGCGACTTTAACCGCTGACGAACTGACGATGGCGCGTCAGCGACTGATACAAACGGCGCTGGATGATGCTTGCGCGACGATTGACGGCTATATCGACAGTCGCGCGACCTTGCCGCTGAAAACGGTACCCTCTGTTCTTGTCCGTGTGGCCTGTGTGCTGGCGCGGTTTTCGCTCGAAGACGGCGCGGCAACGGAAAAAGCCACGAAAGACAGTGAAAATGCGATCCGTCTGCTGGAAAAAGTCGCTGCCGGGGAGGTGAGTCTCGGGCTCAGTAAAGAGGCTGAACGCCCGGAAGGCGGTGATATTGCGCAAATCACCAGTGACGGCAGTGTCTGGCAGCGCGAAAAATCACGGGGATTTATCTGATGAATACCCCGACCGCTATCACCAGTGATATTTCAGATGCGTTGCTGACGGGCATTCAGCAGTTGTTTGGTAAAACGCTGCGCAAAGTGGATACCCACCCGGGGCAATGGAGTGACAGCGCCGTCAAGCTGATTATCAACACCGCCCCGGCGGTTTACGTCGCCTGGTTAGGCAGTCGCCAGGGCGAGATACGTCATACCGCCATTAGCACCTGGGGCATTTTTGTCAGTGCCAGCGTGTTAAACGGCCGGCAAACCCAGGTGCCGGGCATTTATCAGATTGTTGAACGGCTCACCGCCTGGCTGAACAACCGCCGGATTGCCCCGGCAGGTAACTTCACGCTAACCCAAATTGGCAACTTGTGGAGCGATACGCAAAGTCAGGCGGGCGTGGCGGTGTATGGGCTGTATTTTGATGCGCCGCAACCGTTGCCGGACCCCACTACGGTTGACGATTTAGACGATTATGACACTCATTATCAGCAATGGGGGCAGCCAGCAGGCACGTCTGAGCAGGAAGCCCTTATTCATTTACCTATTCAGGATAAATTAACACCATGACTGAATTGCATATTAAACCCACACCGGGGTTGGTTGTTCGTGACCCCGAGACCTGCGAACCGCTGGCTGAAAAAGGCGATAAAAAGCCCCGTATTGGGTACTGGTTACGTCGCCTGAAAGACGGTGATGTAGTTGAAATTCCTGCTGTATCAACAAAAAAAGGAGCATCGCAATAATGGCGCTCTCATTTAATGAAATCCCGGCCAATATCCGGGTGCCACTGTGCTATATCGAATTTGATAACAGTGCCGCCGTCACCGGCACGCCGCAGATGTTGCATAAGACATTGCTCTTAGGATTGCGCATGAAAACCGGACGGGTACCCGCCGGGCAACCTTTTCGTGTCACCTCCGCCAGTGCCGCTGAAACCGCGTTCGGGCGTGGCTCCATGCTGGCTGAAATGGCGGCAGCATTTATCAAAGGCAACGCGTTTGCTGAACTGTGGGCGCTCGGCCTTGATGGTGCAGAGAATAGCGTCAAGGCCGAAGGGAAAATTCAGCTTATCGGTAAAGTCGCTCAAACCGGGCAAATTGCGTTGATGATAGCTGGCGTTCCCGTGCGTGTCACTGTCAAGGCCGGTGATGATGCGGTCACGATGGCCGGTAAGATCCGCGAGGCGATTAGTGCACATGAAAAGCTGCCGATCACGGCGAGCGCAGAAGCCCTGGCCGACACCGTGATGCTAAAAGCCAAATGGGGGGGTGAAACCGGCAATGATATTGATGTCCGGGTCAACTACTACGATGCGGAAATGCTGCCGGCGGGTATTAACTTAGCAATTACCCCGATGGGTGGGGCCACGGGTAACCCTGATTTAGCGACCGCCATTACTGCATTCGGTGATACCTGGTGGAACTATATTGTTAACCCCTTCACGGATACACCGAACCTCGATTTATTGCGTGACGAACTGAAAACGCGCTGGGGACCGCTGCGCATGATAGACGGCATTTGCTGGATGGCCTACCGCAGCACACTGGCGCAAACGTCAACGTTTGGGACGTTACGCAATGATTATCTGTTTTCCACGATGGCAACCGGAATTGCGCCGCAGCCAACTTATGTCTGGGCGGCCACCCTGGCGGGCGTGGCGGTGGGTTCACTGAGTATTGACCCGGCTCGTCCCCTCCAAACGTTGCAATTGCCCGGTATTTTGCCGCCTGCCGCCAGCGACCGCTGGGCGCTGAATGAGCGTAATCTGCTGCTCTATGACGGGATGTCAACCTGCAATGTGGCGGCGGGTAATGTCGTGCAGATTGAGCGCATGATAACCATGTATCGCGAAAACAACTTCGGTGACCCCGATCCCAGTTATCTGGACGTAGAGACTATCGCGACCCTTTCGTATCTGCGTTACTCAACACGGGTGCGTATCACGCAAAAATATCCGCGGCATAAGCTGGCTAATGACGGTACACCGTTCAGTGCCGGCCAGGCGATAGTCACGCCGTCCGTCATCAGAACAGAGTTGTTAGCCTTATTTACCGAACATGAATTTGCCGGACTGGTGGAAGATTTTGACGCGTTTAAAGCGACACTGATTGTGGAACGCGACAGTAATGATCGCAATCGCCTTAATGTCCGCAGCAATCCGGATCTGGTTAATCAGTTCCGTATTTACGCTCACGCTATCCAGTTTATTTTGTAATAAGGAAAACTTATGGCAAGTCCCTATCAGTACACCGGTATTGCGTATATCCGCTTGAATGGGAAAGAGATTCAAACCAAGGACGGCGCGCAACTGACGCCGGGCGGCGTCACCCGTGACCCGGTTATCGGATCCCGAGTTTACGGCTGGCAGCAGACACCGAAAGAGGCCCGACTGAGCTGTGTTATTCCGCAAGGCCCCGGTGTCAGTCTGTTTATGATTAAAAATATGGTGGATGCGACTATCGAATTTGAATGTGACACCGGCGAACGCTTTATGCTCGCTAACGCCTGGTGTGACGGCAATGTATCCCTGACCAGCAAAGGTGAGATATCTGCGGAATTTATTGGCATTGAATGTAAGGAGATTTAACCATGTTTCAGTTAGAACACGGCCTGCAATACGGCCATGATGACAAAGCCGAAAAGCAGTTTGATGTTGAACTGCGTCAGTTGACCGCCGGTGATTTGATTGATGCCGAAACCGCCAGTGAACGGGTCGTGATGACGGAAAAAGGCCCGATGCTACTCTCCAGTCCGGCGCTAATGGGCTATGAGCTGTTACGTCGTACCATTGCGCGTATCGGTAACATCAACGGCCCGATACCGATGATGTTACTGAAAACCCTGCATCAGGATGATTTGGAGTTGATTGCTGGCCAGGCCGGTTTACAGCGTCATGTGGCGATGGAAACGATGAGGCAAGTCGCAGACGAGGGGCGATAGTTTGCAGTGCGTGCGGGCTATCGAGCGCACTGCCTTATACGTCGGTATCCGGCTCAAAGGTGGGCCAGCCTGGGCGCTGGCCTTACCGCTGCCGAAGTTATGGCTTTATTCACACTGGCTGGAGAAACGCTAAATGACCACGAAAAATCGCGCCGAATTTATTGTTAATCTGGTCGGTAATGTAACGCAAAAAGCCCGTCAGTTTGGCGCCAGTATCCGCCGGTTCGGCACCGATGGCAGCCGCTCAATGCGGCTGTTTTCCAGTGCGGTAACCGGGGCGAACGGTATTCTGGATAAATTTGATAACCGCCTTGTCGGATTTGTGACCGGGGGCGGCCTGGCAATGGCGGGCAAACAGGTTGCCGACCATCAGCAGACCATCACTGAGCTGGGCACAACCTATAATCTGACGGCTGACCAGGTGATGAAACTCGATGCTGCGGTAACCAAAGTGACCGCCCATCGTAAACTCAGTACATCCGATCTCATGACCGGTGCAGAAGCGTTTTTGGGAAAAACGAATGATTTTGAGGCGACGTTAGCGCAGCTGGACAATATTGCGCTCAGTATCAACGGGATCAAGATGGAAGCCAGTGCTGCCGGGGATGAGCTGGGCGGGATGTTTAATGTGGGCTTTAAGTCCCCGGAGAAAATGCGAAAATGGCTGGACAGTGTAGTTTCTGCCAGTCGGGAGGGAACAGGCAATATCGGCGACCAACTGACCGCATTAAGGGGATTGGGGAAAGACACAAAGTGGCAATCCCAGTTAGACCAACAGCAAATGTTGGCAATGCTGCGTGTTGCTAATGCCGAATTTAATGATCCAGAACAGGCATTTTCTGCCATGCAGGGTTTTTACGACGCTATTAATGATAAAGAAAAGCAGAAAATTTTAAAACGAAAAGGCCGAATTGATGTAAAAGATAAAAATGGGCAGCTAAAACACCCTGCTGATCTCGCATTTGAAATCAGTAACGCAGCCAAAAATAAGGAGCACAATTTAAAAGATGTTTTTGATGGCGATACATTGAAACTGGCGATGGTTTTTGCTGATCCTAAAAAACGTGATTTGGTAAAAAAGATTGCACATCCGGATAATATTGATGATGGGCTGCTGGAGAAAAAGGCCACACAAAACGTTCAGACATTGAATGGCGCATTAACATCACTAGCGAACACCGGGGAGCGTTTTGCTCAACTTAAGCTGGCTAAACCGGTTCAGGACTTGGCAGACGCTATACATTCACTGACCCCAGAAGAGCTAGACAAATACGCCGCTGCCGTTGAAAAAGCGGCATATGCCATCGGAGCAGCAGTAGCCGCGCGTTATGTGTATCGCACCGGTAAAGGGGTATACAATTTTGCCCAATATATTAAGGGCGGCCCAGCAGGTTCGGCGGGGGGTGATACTCCTTCCGGGCCATTAAGTGGCTCTGATGTCGTGCCCGTTTATGTGACGAACTGGCAAGACCAAAATAATAATAATAATAATACAACAGGGCCTGACGACAATTTTAAGTTTAAAAAAGGCCGGATCCGCGGAGCAGCAATTGCATCAACAGTTGCGCTGCCCCTGTTGTCATCCAAAGAACGGGATAAAAATCTTAATAAGTATTTTAAACAAATGCGTGAAGAATACCCACATGCATACGACGCAAACGGTAAAGAACGCGGTTCTCAAATATTCCCCGTCAACCTTAAGAATTGGTGGTACGAGCGTAACGAACGGATAGAAAAAGACGGTATCAAACCTTCCCCTTATTTAACCGGCGACTGGGAGCAGAAATCTCCCCCGTCGCTAACAGAGCCGTGGGAATACCGCCAGCCCCAACCGCAGCAAAATCCGCAAAAGCCGCCGGAAGGCAAGATTACGATTCAGGTTGAAACAACCGGGGATATCAAAGCAAAAACCAAATCAGTCAAGGCTGAGAATGTCGATTTGCGAGTGAATACCGGCTACAGCTACGGGAAAAGTTACTGATGGAAATTGATTTTGACCAGGTCATGACACTGTTTAATGACAATTCCTGGCGCAGCCGGGTAGGGAATGGTAAGGGAACCTTTCGCGGTCAGACTTTCTATATTATTGATGATGCGACGTTAACCGGCGGTCGTCGTGTTGTTCGTCATGAATACCCGTTGCGGGACGACGGCGAAACCGAAGACATGGGGCTGACTACCCGCGAGTATGCATTTACTGCGGTGGTGTTTGGTGATAACTACTTTAATCAGCGTGACGCCCTGATAACGGCGCTTGAAACTCCCGAACCGGGCGAAATCGATCATCCTTACTGGGGTAAGCAGCGAATTCAAATCGAAACCTACACCGTACGGGAGTCTTGCTATACCGGCGGGGTTGCCATGTTCTCTGTCACCTTTGTGCTGGCAGCGGATAAAACCGCCCCAGTTGAAACACATAAGCCTGAACTGAACAGCGACAGCCTGACGAGCCGCATTCTGTCCGATGTGACAGCGGCATGGGGCACGGTTACTGATGCCATGGCTAAAGTCACGGACACACTGAATACGGTTGAAGCGACGGTTAACACAATTGTTAACGGTATTCGCAGCTTACCGGCTACCTCCGGCATGAACCAGCTGTTAGGGTCCGCGCTGGCGCTGAAAGGTTCGTTAAAGAACCTGATTAATGCGCCTCATCAGCTCTTTGATGATATCGCTAATTTGGTCAGTGGCATGGCGGAAATTGCCCCACCCGCCGTTGCCAGCCGGGCATTACGTAAAACCGGCAGCAGTATTCAGGTGCAATCAAAACCGAATGTGCCGGCAGTGGCACATTTACAGCATGTGGTGAATACCACCACTACTGTTTTTATTGCGACCCAACTTGCTGAGTTAGTGTTAAACGCCGCAACAGAAGCCGCGAAAACCAAACCGTCGGCACCTTCATTAACCCTGGCCGGGACACCTTACACCGTTTTTTCTCAGTCATCCGAATCTGGGGCTGAACTCCCCGTAACATCTATTCCGCTGATTGAAACGCTGGATGACACCCGTAAAGCCAGCGTACAGCTTGATGATGAACTGATGCAATTACTGATAGCGACCGGGGATTTGGGCTGGTTCGAGACCTCCAATCAGCTCCGGGATTTTCGCATTACCTTTGTCCAGCAAATGCAGGCCACGGCGGGGGCGTTACCGACCGCCAGACATATTGCGCTGGCAGGAACAGAGCCAGCACTGGTCACGCTTTATCGTGAAACGGGTGAGGTGCGACAACTGGACCGTTTTATCCGCCGGAACGGCATTCGACATCCGGCGTTCGTGACCGGCGGTGTAGACGTTGAGGTGATTAATGGCTAACACGATTGAATTAATTTTAGGTAATAAAATCTACTCAGGCTGGAAAACACTGGATGTCACCCGCAGCCTGGAGGACATGGCCGGGCAATTCTCACTGGGTGTCACCGTTAAAGGCAGTGACTCTCCGCTAGTGCTTTTACCCGGTCAATCATGCCAGCTTGAAATCAACGGTCAGCGGGTGATCACCGGTTATGTGGATACGGTGGAAACCAGTATTGATGATGAGCGAACTATTACGGTGTCTGGCCGGGATAAAACCGGTGATTTAGTTGATTGTGCCGCAATACATGGCAAGGGCCAGTGGCGTAATGTCACTCTGGAAACTATCGCAAAAGACTTGTGCCAGCCGTTTGGTGTCGTCGTGCGTTGGGAAGTTAAAACAGCATCAGCGGCAACGGTGTTCAAGCAGTGGCAAATCGAACCTGGCGAAACCGTGTTTGATAACCTGTCTCGTGCTGCCCGACACCGTGGGGTGCTGGTAACCAGTAACGCCCTTGGTGAGTTGGTTTTTATCACTGCCAGCACGGAAAAAGCCGGTGTTTTACTACTGGGGCCATCAGACAATCAAGGTGTGAAAATTCAAACGATTGACACTTACCTGTCCTGGATTGACCGGTTCAGTCTGTACCGCGTCAAAGGCAGTAATGCCGCCGGTGGCATTTGGGGAGAAACCCAGACCCCAGCACAATCTACCGCGATTAATATTGATGTGCGTGATGCTGAAATCACCCGCTATCGCCCCACTATTATTCTTGCTGACGATAATCTAACTACGGCGAAAGGCAATGCGCGCGGTTCGTGGGAGCAAAAACGCGCGCTGGCGCATGGCGTAACTGCCACGGTGGGTGTCACTGGCTGGTTCAAACCGAATGGTCAGCTTTGGCAGCCTAACGAACTGGTGGTGCTAAAGGCCCAGCCAGCCGGATTTAACGAGAAAGCCCTGTTGATTGTCTCGGTGAATTATACGCTTGATAACGATATGGGCACGGTGACAAAGCTCGAACTGATGCCGCGTGACGGTTTTAACGAACCCGCCCAGCCTGAACCCAAAACCCATGATGGAGTGTGGAGATGATTAATCAGCTTCATAAGCTCACCGCCAGCATTCAGCGCCGTGTCCGGCTGCTGATTTCGCGGGGCGTGGTTAATATTGTCAATGACTCACTGAAACAGCAAAACTTGCAGGTTTCGTTGCTGGCTGATGAAGCGGCTGACGATGTAGAACGGTTTCAAAACTATGGTCACAGTAGCGTTCCGCCCGTCGGCAGTGAGGCCATTGTCCTGTCGGTCAGTGGCGTTCGTCAGCACCTGGTGGCCATTGCTGTCGATAATAAAAACACCCGCCTGGGTAAATTAAAGGCGGGAGACTCTGCACTTTATCATCTGGAAGGGCATCATATTTTACTGACAGAAAGCGGCGTTGTTCGTATTCAGTGCAAGCGTCTTGAAGTCATGGCGGATGAAATTGTGTTTGATACTCCCCAAACCCGCTTTACCGGCAATGTTGATATTGTTGGGGTCAGTACAGCGGACAATCATATGTCAGGTTCAACCAGCGGTAAAGACCATATTCACACTGAACATGACGGATACAGCACGAGCAAACCAAGATGAATGACATTGCGCTTCAATGGCAAACCAACAACGCAGACATTGCTATTGAGCACGCTGATATTGTGCTGGATAACTCATTAGCGACTGCGGTCATTATTTCCTTGTTTACTGACCGCCGGGCGCTGGATTCTGACGAACTCCCTTCGGGGGCCGGTACTGACAAGCGCGGTTGGTGGGGTGACTCATTTAATACACGGCAGATAGGCAGCCGTTTATGGTTGTTATCACGGGAAAAACAGTTGTCATCCGTTCTACATCGGGCCAAAGCCTATGCGGATGAAGCGCTAGCCTGGCTGATTGAAGATAACCATGCAAAACAAATCAATGTTGCTGCAACAGCGCCCGAACGCGGGGTTTTGTTGTTGACAGTGAATATTACTCTATTGAGTGGCAGTGTATTACCGCTGTCGTTTAAAGCTCATTTAAGTGTGATTTAAATGCCATATAAAGCTCCCCCACTTAGCACGTTACTGGCTCGTACTCAGTCAGATATTGAAAGTCGTTTGCCTGGCACATTTTCCCGTGCTGCATTTAGTACCACGGGGGCAATTGCTTTTGCTAATGCGGGTAACGCCGCCGGATTACATGACCATCTCGCCTGGACCAGCCGGCAAGTTGTCCCGCATCTTTCAGATGATGACAAGTTGCTTGAGCATTGCGAATTCTGGGGGGTGTGGCGTAAACCCGCTACTCAGGCGACAGGGAGTATTACAGTGACTGTGCTAAATGAAACCGTGGTACCGAAAGGAACGCGCTTTCAACGCCCTGACGGTATTGTCTTTGAGTCTACTGATGATGTGTATGCCGCATCGGGTGAAAACCCCGTTTCTATTATTGCCATCGAACCCGGCCGTCGGGGAAATACAGCAGCCGGGGTTGAATTTGAATTGGTTTCGCCCGTGGTGGGTGTGAGAACTCAAGCCATAACTCAGTATATCGGTGGCGGTGCAGAACGGGAGTCGATTGATTCACTGCGTGCTCGTTTGTTGTTCAGAGTGCAATATCCACCCTCCGGGGGCAATAAATATGACTATGAGCGCTGGGCGAAGGAATGTGCAGGGGTCACTCGTGCGTGGTGTATCCCGCGCTACCGTGGCTATGGGTCGGTGGGTGTTTTGTTCGTCATGGACGAAGAAACCAATATATTTCCGCGGCCTGGCGATCTTGTGCGTGTGAAAGAATACCTGACCGGGCATATCAACCCGGTCACAAACCAAGCGGAAGGAAAAACAACAGGTGCGGAATTGATTGTTGAAAGCCCGGTTGCCAAGATCATTAGTTTTCGTATTCGCTTATCGCCGAACACAGAAGTCGTCAGACAGGCTGTAAAAACCAATTTGAAAGGTTATCTGGAAAATCTGCCGCCGGGTGGATTGGCCTTGCTATCAGAAATGCGGGCCACCATTTCTAACGCACCGGGTGAAATTGATAACACCGTAATTTCACCCGGTGCGGACGTGTATGCAACCGAGCATGAAATTTTTGTGTTGGGAGATGTCGAATGGCAATGACCGCAAAGGACTATCAAAAATCCGGGCTTGATTTATTGCCAGTTGGCAAAGCCTGGATAAGAGATCCCGATAGTGATATGGGTAAATTAATGCTGGCCTCGGGCGAAGAATTTTCCCGTATCGACGTGATTAATGACGCTATTTTAAATGAAATTTATGCCGACCGGGCTTTTATGCTGCTGGACGATTGGGAAGAGTTCACCGGGCTTCCCGATTGCAGTATTGACGATGAATCAACGATTGACAGTCGCCGCCAGGCAGTAAAAGCAAAATTGGTCATGTCGGGTAGCCTTTGTAATCAATTTTATGAGCATTTGGCAGCAGAACGCGGCTATCGTATCAAAATTGAGGAGCATCACCCCCACCACTGCCTACGTGGATGCAATTATCCCATTTATCCAGAAAAGAATTGGTTTCGTGTTTTCGTTCATGTTTTTGAAAAAACAATGCGTTTTTCAACTGTACTTGATAATTGTAAGCAGCGTTTGCGTGTTGCTGACGCGGCAGACCTTGAGTGTTTATTAGAGCGATATGCTCCTGCCGAAACTGAATTTGTATTTATTTATGAGGATTAACGATGTTTGGACTTGATAACCCCTCTGGCGTTAGCGTGATGCCGCCCATCACCCCGGCAAGCAATCCGACACCACTCTGGTTTACTGAGGGTGGCGCGGGTCTTGCTGTCAGCTACCCCGGCCAAGAATGGTTTAACATTGTGCAAGCTGAATTGCTTGCCGTTTTGCAAGAAGCGGGCATTAAGCCAGACAAAAGCAAATTAAATCAACTTGCAGTGGCAATTAAAAGTATCGCAGCTGAAAGAGGTATCGATCTTACAGATAAACTCGGTAACAGCAGTGCATTAGCTGCGTCACAAAAGCTGGTGACTGAGGTTAATGACAACGCTAATAATAAGCTGGCCAAAAACCAAAACGGCGCTGACATTCCCGACAAAAACGCGTTTGTGAAAAACCTCGGTTTGTCGGAAACGGTGGAGTTGGCTCAGGGGGCGTATCCAAGATCGGGTGGTGTTTTGGATGGGAATATGGATGCGGTCGGGTCCATTTCCGGTAAGGGTGTATATGAATACCCAAGTATTCGTGTCTATAGCGCCGTAAACAAACCGTCACCGGGAGAACTAGGGGCATATACCACAGGTGAGTGCAATGGGAAATTTCAACTCAGGGGCAGTGGTCTTTTATCGATAGACTCAGATAATGCAAGATTCAATGGACACGTGTTAGCGTGGCTGGATGAAGTTAACCGAAATTATCAACCTCGCGGTAATTACCAGCCAGCCGGGAACTATGCTCCTACGGGTCTGTCATATACTAAATCTGAGTCTGACTCCCGATATGGCAGCAAAAATACTGCTTTAAAATCTTCTAATGGGTGGTGGAAATGTAATGATACTGGGATGATTTATCAGTGGGGATTAGTAGAAAGAAAGAATGATACAACTGCTGTCAATTTCCCGATCGTATACCCCAATAAATGTTTTAACATACAGTTAACGTTGGGGAATGCTTATCGCAACTCTAGTTCTAATATCGTTGCGTACGAAGCAAGCAATTCGGGCTTTGCTTGCGTAGCATATTCACAAGAAGTTTGGGCGTATTGGTTCGCGATGGGGTATTAAATATGTATTACTACAGTGCAAAAATGAATGCATTCTATCCTGTAGAAATGAAGCAGGATTATATTGATGCTGGTTCATTTCCCGATGATGTAATAGAAGTGAGTGAATCGGTTTTTATTGAGTTTGTTGGCAATGCTCCCCCGAAGGGTAAATGTCGTATAGCGGATAAAAATGGTTTACCCGCATGGGGTGATATTCCTCCGATGACTCAAGAACAACTGGTGCAACAGTTCGAAAATACAAAGAAACGACTGATATCAGAAGTAAGTGAGAAAATACTTCCTCTACAAGACGCTTTTGATCTAGGCATTGCATCAGAAGCAGAAAAGTCCGATCTGCTGGCATTAAAAAATTACAGAGTCATGCTCAATCGTACCGACTTACATGTTAATTCTGATGTTAAATGGCCTAAAGAACCAGGGTAATCAAAGGGCCATTGCTGGCCCTACCATCACTTCGGCACTTCCGGCCACTCAACATCCGGCGCTTGATTCACATCTACACGAGTGAGTAATACCCGGTATTTCTTCCATTCAAGCAAAGCGGCTTTCTCTGAGTCTGTCGCAACCTCCAAGTCAACAGAGTCTTGTAGCAATGAGAGAGTGTCATTTGCCTGCTGTAACAGTGCTGCTTGCTGTTGTTTTGCTTCATCAATCTGATGCGATTTGAGAAGGTCTTTATCTACTACCCACTCTTTACCGTTCCACTTGTCAAAATCAGTGGGTGGTTTTTTGAATGTGAGCGTATCCGGTAATTCCCCGATTTCAGTGATTTCAGTCGGAGCGCGAGTTTGCGTGTCGTAAGCGGTTTTACCCCGGTAATCAGGTAAGATTTCCCAACGGCTTTTATCTTCGCTTCTACAAACAGCCTCATCATCAGATTTCGGAAGTTCTGGCGCATCAGAATAAGCACCGGCCGATAAGCTGACACCCAGCATCACATATTCGATATCAGAGCTCGTGAATTCTCGTGTGATTTGATTCGAGTGATAAACCTTTATCCATCCTGCCTGAATAGCCAAACCATCTTTACCCAATACGGCTGTTTCATGGTCTAAAGAGTATTTTTGTTCTGTCATTATGCTGCTCTCACTATGTAGTTAAATGCGACGTTGCGGGGACGGGTTTCGTGACCGCCCGTTTTTTCCGTTGTAAATGATTGATATGAACCTAGATTTTCATTGTTGAGTGTAGTGCCGCCTTCATTTTCATATCTGAGAACAGTTCTGAAAGTTATGCTGTGACTGTGTGATTTAAATTCATCAGTTTGCCATGACCCGCATACCCGCCCCGGATCAACACCGCGCCCATCATCCCAGCCACGAATAAATTCGCCTCTTAAGTCAGGTATTTTACCGTCAGGGTAAGCTTCGGCTAACTTCGGGTATAAAGACTTGTTAAATGTCTGACCGTTGCATGTGAGATAACCAGGCGGCGTGTATCGATGAGGATATGGAAGTGGGATGCCCACTGGAATATTGGGCGGCTGAGGATTTTCAGAATTATATTCCTGAGCCCAAGGTGTCCATGGTGAATTGAGATATTGGCTACGTGTATATACCCGGCTGCTGTTATAGACAAAATAACGTTGAGTCACAGCATTATTTTTCAAAACGACAAGTGAACCCGCAAGCTGCTCAGGGTAATTTTTACCCGTTCGTGCGTTGGCATTTGCATATTGAACATAAAGCCCTGGCGTTTCATAGTCATTTAAATCGGCTCTGTCGAGGATTAATGTTGGCTCACCAAAGATATCTTGAGAGCTAATATTGACATCCCCACTCAACGCTTTCCCGTTAATTTTCCGGCTGCCCGGTACTGCGTTCCTCGCCAACTCCACCGTTTCCGACAAACCGAGGTTTTTTATAAAACTCGCACTTCCCTATATCGCCAAGAATACAACTATAAATATTTTTTGTAATCAATTGGTTATGCAGTTACTGATAAAATAACAAGCTATAATATTGGGGAAAAGTATGGCGAAGATTGGCTATATTCGTGTGTCAACAAATGACCAAAATAGTGCTCTACAGAGAAATGCGCTGGTTAGTGCAAATTGCGAGCATATTTTTGAGGATAAAATCAGTGGAAAGACAGCGAGCCGTCCGGGATTAAAGCAGGCACTAGAACACTTGAAACCAGGTGATAGTTTGGTCGTCTGGAAGTTGGATAGATTGGGGCGCAGTGTTAAAAATCTGGTCGCGCTGAATGAAAAATTGACTGAAAACGGCGTACACTTCCAGAGTCTGACGGACAGTATCGATACCAGTACTCCAATGGGGCGCTTTTTTTTCTATGTAATGAGTGCGTTGGCTGAAATGGAACGGGAGTTAATCGTTGAAAGGACAAACGCGGGATTAGTAGCCGCTCGCGCTCAGGGGAGAATCGGAGGCAGGCCAGTATCGTTTTCGTTCTCTGAACAGCAACAAGCGAAAAATCTGCTAGCAAATGGTTATAGTCGAAAGAAGCTTGCGTTAATTTACGGCGTTTCCCTCTCCACTATTTACAAATATTTACCAATAGAGATGACAAAAAGTCAGAAAATTTACGGTAAAAAGCGGATGTAAGGTTAAATTTCAAGCTGGTTTTGATGACACAACTAGCAAGAAAAACAGCTAAAATAAATCACATATTTTGATAAAAAAAGCAGCGCGGAAATTTTATCAATTTAAATGACGCGCTTTTTCAATTTACGCGGCACGCTACACCGGTAAGTCGCCGCCAAAGGTAGCACCACCACATTATCGTCAGGCGGATCATTATTTTCATCCTCACAGCCACAGTCAGACGCCACCGGCGGTAACAACAACCATTCAGAATGTGATGATCTGTCCGGTTCACCGGTATCAGCCAGTTCTGTCACCGGGATCTGAGCATAGTTCAGATACGATGGCTGGCTGGCGAATAACGCCAGTGCCTCGCTGGCCGGCCCCAACTCTTCCGGAAACAACCTTCCTTCTGGCTGGTCATGCCGTTCCCAGTGATATATTCGGGCTAAAGCACGGACAGCCATCAGCGGGGTGATACCCTGATTAATATGGCGCTGAACCACCTCATCATATTCCAGCATGGTGCCATTCAGCAGCAGACCATAGTGCTCACTGAGCAACACGGTCGCCATCTGCTGCCACAATGCCACCTGTGTCGGTAACTGCTGTCTGCGGTCTTGCAAATAATCCATAGCACGGCGGGCATCATTAGCCACCTGAAATAACCACCACGGATCTGAACCCAAAGCGTGTTCCCAATGTACTGTATTATCAGGATATACCGGGTTACCCCGCACACCGGTTAATGCCGCCACAAACGCCGTGCCCAAGGCTGTCACCCCTTGTTCCCGAGCTTCATCTAACTCACTTTGGGTTGTCAGGCCAAAGCGGTTTAACCGGGACGGATGGCCAGTGGCATAAACCAGTTGATGCAACAAATCATGCCAGTATTGTGAATCTTCAACGT
Source organism: Photorhabdus tasmaniensis (assembly GCF_011189505.1). GTDB lineage: Bacteria > Pseudomonadota > Gammaproteobacteria > Enterobacterales > Enterobacteriaceae > Photorhabdus > Photorhabdus tasmaniensis. The sequence goes on along the minus strand of NZ_PUJU01000038.1, from coordinate 7,205 downwards.
AGTCCCGCCGGACAGGCAGCTCAATACGATCATGCCATGGTCGGTAAACGGGCATAATGCCCGACCGATGAACCACCGGGATCCCACTGGCCGTCACCAGTTGCTGAACAGCGGCAAAACCGGGAGCCGGACGGGGAGGTAAAGGACAACCGGGTTGAAGTTCTGTCGGCAGTCCTTCACATTGTTCCAGATTAATGACACGTATCAGCGACATTGAAGGCCGGTAACGGACGATGGTTGTCGGTTTTTCACCGTTGGCCACCCATCCGCCTAACGCTCTTAACTCATCACCGGTTAACCAGCGGTTAGATATCAACTGCCGCTGCAACATAGTTTGCCAGAGCAACAGCACATTGATACCGCTAAACGGTTGTCCGGTCAGTGCCTGCTGCGGCAAACCGTACTCACTGGCCGCGTGCCAGGGCGGCTGCCAGGGCACCCATCCACTTTCCAGGCTGTCGGTAAGACGTCGGGTGATTAACCGGCAGATATCATCCGGTAGGTAAGAAAGGGTCATCATCTTTCCTGTCTAAAATTAAGGAAGAGACCCGTCCACAGGGAGTCGTCTCTCCCCGGGGGATAAATAATTAGCGCATGAAATAATGCGCTATTTTGGCCGGTAACGCGGTCAGCCCGTGATAAGCTGCTGACAAGTCAACCGCGTAAGCGTGAAGCATCAAACACACGCCTGTCACCAACGACATCAATGCTATCCCGGTCAACAACCCGCGACGACGCTGCCTGAGTTTTTTCTCCTTTAGCTGAACCTGTTGATACAGGAACAGCCCCAGCGTCTGCAACTCACTGAACCGGTGAAATTCCTCACGCCGTAAGGCTTCACAGGCCTCATCGTAACGTTCAAGCTCGGTCGGATGATGACGAGCCAGAAAACAGCGGTAACCGTGATTTCGCAGTGTGTGATAGTGATGGTCGAATTGCGCCTGTAACCACTGATTAAACCGGCTACGGGTTTTTCTGAATATCTCCGGCTCAGCCAGCGCCTGCATTGACAGGGGCTGGGACGGTTCCCGACTGTGTTCTTTCGTCGTCATGGTACTCATAGGGTTAACTCCTGTTGTAAAAAAATGACTGACGGCGTTAACCCTCACGGGTTTCCCCGTCAGGGTGATCAATAAATTAGGCGTCCAATGCAATCAGCAGCCGGTCAGGTTCATGCTTAAACCGTAAGGCTTGCCACAAAGGGACGTTCATGTCGCCGTTATGCGGCAAACAGAAAAAACCAAACGTCACCTCACACGTTCCCGGCTTTGCTGCGGACCAGGCTTTGAATGCCTGATAAATCAGTTGGTGAAACCGTTCTGTTTCATATTCCGGCGCAGACGGATAACTCACCACCCGCAGCCAGACTGGCTCTTCAATCGCTACGGCTGGCATCACCGTCCGGGTAATGGCAGCCAACGTCTCATTGTCCATCATGCGGCTTCATCATAAGCAGCTGACAAACTACGCTGTCTCAACAGACGCGTGAGCATCTGTTGTGCCGAATCCACCGCTTCCATCTCATCAATAAGATACTGATCGCAATAGAATGGTTCCGGCTTCTCCTCACCGAAATACAGCAACTCGACACCCGGTTTGTAGCTGTGCATATCTCTCACCACCACCGGTCTCCCGCACGACTTGGCGTCGTCAGAGAGTTGCCATTTACCGGCATATACCGTGTGTCTTTGCGCATGAGCTGCCGGTAATCTCACCGGTCTTCGCCGTAACAACCAGGACAGCACATGGTAAAACGACAAAGAAATCCAGCGAATCACGCCCCAAAGTATTGTGACAAAGATCATTAACATCGTTCGTCTCCTTTATCCCCATAACAACCGGAAAACCAGCAACAGCACACCTAACGTCAGGATCCCCGCAACTTTGAACAGCGTTATCATGCCCAAAAGTTTAAGGAGTGCGTCACGATCTTGGTAGTCACACTCATCACGGATCAAATCGCGGATAAGTGAGCATTGTTTCGGGGTTAATGTCTCTGAAGCCGGCAGGATTGTCGGATCAGAAGGTGAATGAAAAGCAGGCATTAACAGCTCCTGTTACCGGAAACCTGCCCTTGACCGGGACAAGCCCCGGGAAGTGAAAAAAGATGTCCGTCAAGAACATCATGCAAAGTGAATCAATCCATCAGGTCAATCCTTATCAGGACGCCTTTAAGATACGGGAACTGGCCCTGTTGTTATCGCCAACCCGGGAAACACGCCTCACTTGGGTTAAATAAAAATTCAGTTCGAATAAGCAGATAATATTTAATCAATAGCCGCGAGTATTTTTTCAGCTTCTGAATGCCCACGAGCATAACCATACAAAGCATGAAAGGCTTTAATATCGTCGTCCTGCTCACTGAAATCGGCCAGTTCATACAGAGAGAACAGCGTCACCGTGATGCCAAAAGCCTCCGCTGACATGATCCCCTCAAAACCATTATCCTCAACAAACACACGATATTGTTGTTGAAACGTCGGAACGGCATAAAAAATGCCATTTGACAAAACACGGCCCTCCCAGAAATCGCCCTGATACCCGGGACATAACCGAATGGCCCGGCGAAAAAGCATTTTCTTTAACAACGCCTCAAGCCAGCTTTGTGTCGAAAACAGTTCTTCAAACCGGACAGATTTCACCGATATTTCCGTTGATAACGATAAAGTTTGCATAATATTTCCTCAAATGAAAAAAACGAGGAACACTCTCCCTGTATCAGGGAAAAGTCTTCCCCGTCAGGGTGGTAGTCAGAATGGGTATCACGGTATTAACCGCTTATCCGGCAGGTAGAAAATCTCATGACGCCAGTCACCACAGCAATCATCATCACTGCTGTCAACAGGGTCAAACAGGTTTCCTATACGTGGTTCGCTTGTACGGGCAGACTCGTGAGTTTCAAAGCCGCGTTTTATATTTCCTATTAGCAATCCTCCTGATTACTGCGGAAGATTGTCACCCATCGGGAAACTAAACGCCTCCACTGGGTCAGTAAAATTGCACCTTCATCACTGATGAGTGATACCCGTTTTCAAAGGATAAACGGGTGTACCGCCCAAAGGCGCCACTTTGCAGGCTACAGTGGCATTACAGGTCACTCGAAAGCGTCAGTCTCAGACCCCCTGACATTAAGAGCAGTCACCCGAAAGCGTTCCTCTCAAACTGCAAGAACATTGACAGTTGTTCAAAAACAACAAATAAGCCAATCTATGCTAAACAGAATACTTTTCTTATTCAAGCTAAATCCAAAAACAGATTAATCATGGCCACCCTGTCTATTATACACACGGGCAACATAATGCCCGCGTCCATCCCCATGCCCTAAATCCATTGACACCATCGCTTCCGCTTCTTTTCGACTGAACCCTTTCGACAAATGATAATTTATGGCCTCAACAGCATAAGCATAACGCAAACTGTGTGGTGAAGACTTTCCGGTTAACCCTGCTTCCCTGACGATATTCCGGTAACGATCAATGGCCGAATGTAAATTCGGCTTATCAATCAAACGCCCCTGATTTTTATTGGCATACTTTATTGCCGTCCTGACTGCCTGGATCACTTTATCCCGATCAACCACCGTCGTGTCACGGGGACGTCCCCCTTTTGTACCAAACACCACCCTCACGCTTTCATCTCCACGCAATAAGGCTTTTTCCCACGTTCTTAATGACTTTGCCGCCTGAACCGCTTCTTCCGTTCGCAGTCCCAGATAACGAGAAAGCTGCATAGCCGCAGCCACCCCTTCATCTTTCCCCCGGACCAAAACAAGCGTCGTGTGATAACGCTCATCCGAAATCGCCATCTTAGTCCCCGCCCGGCTGGTGCCAGATAATCCGAGCGCATGATTACTTAACCGTTCGTGATGAGGGTTAGCTAATTGAGATCTTCCCGCCATAGCGAATATCGCCCGAACAGCCGCCATCTCATTTTGTAACGTTCGCTTTGAAATATTCTCTGATTTTCGGCTATCGATATATTTTTCAATATGATTCATTTTCATATTCTTAATATCACGGATTTGAATATTTAATATCACCATACTTTCCGCCAGACGTTTGGCTATTTTCATTCTGTCTGAAACGGTTTTAAAACTGCCGCCAGCCTGACGGGCCAATGTCACTAACTGTTTACTCAACTTTGACATGCAAACGATTTCCTTTTTAACCCACACGACACCACCGCCTGCAACCTGACGAATGCAAGCAATACAAAACGGTATTCTGAATGTCATCTCTCAACCCCAACGGCACGGTTTGATTTGCGCTTCCTGCGGCTCGACTGATATCTGTGCATCGGGGTGGCGAAATGTTGAGTTCTTACGAGGCACCCCAGCTCTCTGAGCTGTTCGCGGTTTACACCGTCCTGACTGTTGTCAGACTACCTCCAACGCCAGTTTTCACTGACGTCGCCATCAATACCGAGTCGATTGTTCTCCTTCTTCTGAATATAAAACGTCAACATGATTGTTTTTCACGCAAGACGTTAAGGTAAATAGCGATCTTAAAACCCGCCGACCGGGGTACCACGTATTGGTCAGAAGGTAGAAGATACGGGGAAAGCTTGTATTACGGGGTTTGGCAGGTTGGACGCGGGCAGCGTCACTTGGTTTTCGTTATCACGCCAACAAGTGACGCTGCCCGTTTCTTTTGGACCCAATGCGTTGTCCGCAAAATAGCCAATAACGTGCCACATCTGGCAACAGTCATCCAGACTGCTGAACGAAACCGCCAATAGGTGAATCGTAGAAAGCAGAATCAACCCGCAGGTTGTTGTCTGATGGCACTGACAAGTTAGAAAAGTGTCTGTGAAATTGCACCTTCATCACTGTTGCTAGTGATACCCGTTTTCAAAGGATAAACGGATTTACCGTCCGAAGACGCCACCTCTCAGGCTACAATGGCATTGAAATCAGTCACCCGAAGGCGTTCCTCTCAGACTGCGGGAACATTAACGATCGCTTACGCGACAACGAATACTGTCTTAAATTAATCAAGGTCCATCTCAACGTCAAGAAAGCTTTTCATACTGCATAGAATAATCATTTATGCTCTTCAAAAAGTGAACACAATGACAGGTTGAACAGGTGACAAAAAGCCAGACCGGCATAGATAAATCCGCACCCGGGATCATTGTCTCCTTAGGATTCATGATTTTTTCCAATCTGTGAATGAATTACGCACACCTGCTGCCTGATGGTTATCTCCCAATCCGCAATAACACAGTGCCTGTTCTGCCAACTGAGCTAAAAGTCATCGCATAACCTAATCATAAAAGGTAATACCCAATCACTAATTAACGATAAATGTCACATTTCAATGTAGTTTCATTCTGAAATTAAAATAAAAAATGTGATATGCGTCACATAATTAAAACAAAAAATGAAATTATTTTGAAATTATTAGTGTTGGTTATTAAATGATTAATATTAATCTGTTTTTTATACAATTCGCAACACAATAATAACAATGGTCTGTTTTTTGCACTACACTATAACACCTTGTTTTTGCTGCTATCTTAACCACTCAGTCTATTTTAGTTACCTGCCTAATAATAACCTATTAATATTGATCGCTAAATTAAATTCAGGGTTAATGCTGCTTCAAAATTGCGGGATAGAAAGACAATGAAAAGCAGTATTTTAGTGTTTGCGGTTTTTTGTAGCGTGATGCCTGACAGTCAGGCCGCAGACATGGCAGATCAACAACTGATCCATCAACAGGCACGTCAGCAAGCGCTGGAGGCTCAATTAGCGCCACCCCCTGCGGAGGTTCGCCTGTCTGTGCCCGAAAAAGCGGTGTCCTCCACATTCCCAGTGGAAACCCCCTGTTTTCCCATCACCCGCGTCATCCTGGCAGGCACCGAAAATTTCCCGCATTGGCTGCCATTCAGGCGTGTCGCTCAACAGGGCGAAAACCATTGCCTCGGTGATAAAGGCATTCGCCGGCTGATGACCCAATTGCAAGATCAGCTCATCAATCATGGCTATGTCACCAGCCGGGTGCTGGCTCCTCGTCAGGATCTGCATAGCCAAACCTTAAAACTGGTGATGATACCGGGCAGAATCCGGCATATCCGTTATACCCCGGACAGCGGGAAATATATCCAGCGGATAACGCCCTTTCCCGCCCGTGAAGGCAACCTGCTGGATTTACGGGATATTGAGCAGGGATTGGAGAACTTGCAACGTTTCCCGACCGTGCAGGCGGATATGAACATTGTCCCGGCTGAACAGCCGGGTGAGAGCGATATTGTGCTGGACTGGCGTCAGTCACGGCACTGGCGAGTCGCCACTTATCTGGATGATACCGGTTCCAAAAGCACCGGGCGTTATCAAGGCGGATTCACCTTTTTTCTGGATAATCCGCTGGCGTTAAGCGACCTGTTCTACCTCTCCGGTGGGCGAGATATTCATGCGTCCGCCGGGAAAGGCAGCCAAAACGACACGCTCTATTACTCCCTGCCCTTCGGCTACTGGATGACGAGCGTGACGGCCAGTCATTACGATTATACCCAGACGATAGCCGGGCTGAATCAGGCGATTCAATATCGAGGCAAAAGCCAAAATCTGGCGGTCCAGCTCAGCCGGGTCCTGCACCGTAACGCAAACCAGAAAACCGGACTCAACGGTGAAATTTATCGTCGGACATCCCGCAATTTTATTGATAACACAGAAATCGACGTTCAGCGCCGGGAAACGGCGGGCTGGAAATTGGGCCTTTCTCACCAGCATGACATGGGCAATGCAACGTTAGACGCACGGGTCACTTACCAACACGGTATGCGCTGGTTCGGCGCGCAACCTGCGCCGGAAGAGTACCGCCATGAAGGGACCGCCCTGTCTAAAATCGTGCAGTTTTCCGCCACGCTTTCCGGGCCGTTCACCCTGTTTTCTCAGCCCTTTTCTTATCAGACCCAGTATTTGCGCCAGATAAGCGCCAGTCCGCTGACGCCCCAAGATCGATTCTCGTTGGGAGGGCGCTGGACCGTGCGCGGCTTCGATGGCGAGCTGACCTTATCTGCGGATCGGGGCTGGTACAGCCGGAACGAACTGGACTGGCATACCCCGCTGAAAGGACAGTCGCTGTATCTGGCAATGGATTATGGCGAAGTGGGCGGCCGGGGCAGTGAAGCCTTACTCGGTAAACACCTGGCGGGGAGTGCCCTGGGCTGGCGCGGCAGCCTGAAAGGCGTGAGCTACGACC
>NZ_PUJU01000037.1 GCF_011189505.1 Photorhabdus tasmaniensis | reverse complement strand
CCAGTGAAAAAGCCAGTATTCGGCGCAAACGGAAGATGACCAGTATGAATAGTGCCTATATGGACAAGGTGTTAATAGCAGGATTATGCTCGATGGTTAAACAATGAACACTCACGCTCTCACCCTGTTGGTAGGTTTAGATATGATTATTTTAGGCATTAATAGTTTCTTTGAACACCCTTCTGTTGCTTTATTAAAAGATGGAAAATTATTGTATGCAATTGAGGATGAACGTATAACTAGAATAAAACATGGAAAATCATATACACCTTATAAAACTTATGTGCCATTTGATTCTATCTATGCTGCGTTAAAATATACCGGTATACATTCAAGTGAAATTGATGAGGTAGCGTATTCGTATAGCTCCAAGTTACATTATAAACAATTGATAAATTGTTTTCTTGGCAAACGTAGAAGTAGCTTTCGAGAAGAATATGCTGCTTATAGAAGTGTAAAGAATTTTAAGTTGGCATTACAAGGAAATTTTGAATTACCTTCTAGGTATTCAGATTTGTTGCCGGTAAATGGTTTTAACAATGCTGTTTATATAGAATGGGATCATCATTTAACACATGCTGCATCAGCATTTTACTACTCTAAAATGGAATCCGCTCTAATAGTTGTATCTGATGGAAGCGGTGAAAAAAGCTGTACATCTATATATATCGGTATGGGTTCGAGTATTAAATTACTTGGAAGTATTGATCTGCCTAACTCTTTAGGATTTTTCTACTCTGATTTTACAAAATATTTAGGTTTTGAACCTTTTTCAGATGAATATAAAGTTATGGGATTAGCAGCTTATGGGATTCAGAAATATGACGAAGAAATATCCAGAGTATTAGAGCTGTTGCCAAATGGCCGATATAGAGTTAACTACAATAATATAAAGTTAATTAGAGAAATTGTTCCTCCCCGGAAATATGGTGGTGAATTAAACCAAAAACATTTTGATTTGGCATGTAGTGTACAGCGTAAATTAGAGCAGTGCTTGGAAAGTATAGTCCGACACTATATCAAGGTGAGTGGAGAGAAGAATTTATGTTTAGCTGGTGGTACTTTTCTAAATGTGTTAGTGAATGATCATTTGCGTCGGTTAGATTGTGTAAAAGATATATACATACAGCCTGGTGCTCACGATGCTGGTACTGCACTCGGAGCTGCTGCTTTGAGTTGGGTGGAAAAAGGTGGCGATGCTCAGATTGATTATGATTCAATGTTTTTGGGTTCTAAATATACAGAATCAGAAATCTTATCTGCAATTGAACTGGCAAGAGTCAAAGTTCAAAAAATAGATGATGAAAAGCTACCTGTAGTACTTGCGGAGCTTTTGGCTAATGAAAATATTGTTGCTTTATATCGAGGAAGAATTGAATTTGGCCCTCGTGCTCTGGGAAATAGAAGCCTTTTGGCGTCACCACGCTCAGCAAAAACAAGAGAAAAACTTAATATATTAAAAGATAGAGAAATGTTTAGGCCTCTGGCACCGTTAATTCCTGTGGAACATTTTGATACCTATTTCGATGGTGTTCCAAATAGATATATGATGATGACTGCTAGGGCAAAAAATAATGCAAAGGAATTAATTCCCGCAGTAGTTCATGTAGACGGCACATCTCGTGTTCAGGCTATATATAAAAAGCATGATAGTTTTCTCCATGATGTACTAACAATATTTATGGAAAAAACGGGTGTTCCTATATTAATTAATACTTCGTTTAATGTGAGAGGTAAACCTATAGATTTAACTCCGTATGATGCTCTTGCTTCCTTTTTTACGGTAGGTGTCGATTATCTTCTGATGGATAATTATTTAATAAAAAATCCTAGTCTAACCTCTGAGTAAATTATATGAACAGAGTAATTGAAATGAACGCATTAGCGTGGGATATGAGAACGGCTGTACATATTAATTCGGAATTTTATGGCCTTAATAGGTTTATGAAAGGACATTGTACTCTTCCTAAGATTGATAAACAGTTACTAGGGGAGATAAGAGGGAAAAGAGTTTTACATCTACAATGCCATTTTGGTTTAGATACTCTCAGTATCGCCAGGTATGGCGGAATATGTACTGGCTTAGATATATCCGCCGTAGCGATTAATAAAGCTAGAGAACTTGCTGAGAAGATGGGAATTAAAGCAGATTTCTTGGTTCGTGATATACATGAATTATCAAAATTTGATCACGGAACATTTGACATGATTTATACCTCATATGGAGTCTTATATTGGGTAAGTGATTTATTTCGATGGGCTACTGATATCAAGAAACTACTTTCACCACAAGGCAGGTTAATTGTTATTGAATATCACCCATGTTTGAATATCTTATTCCCTGGTTCTTTAGCGGGTGAAGGCGGATATTTTGATAGAAATGTCGGTATCACTAAAGTGACATCTGGGACGTACGCTGATCGCAAAAGTGACATTTCCTATGTAGAAACGAGATGGTTGCATTCTTTGGGTAGTATCCTTCAGTCCGTCATATCAGGTGGTTTGATTCTTAAGCATTTCGATGAACATCGGTTTTCACCATATCCAATAGTCCCATCGTTGACTGAACGATATTCGGATGGCTGGGGAGAGAATTGTTTAGAAAAAAGTCCTCCATACCTTTTTTCTCTAGTTGCAGAGCGACAAGATCATGTCTGAGATAGCAAATAAAGTTAAGTTAGAAACCAAAATGTTTTTGGGTGAACATTATATTGAGCCTATTGATATAGGTTTCTTCCCAACGCCTTTAATTGTCGAAAATAGAATATCCAAAGAGATAGGAAGGAAGATCTTGATTAAACGGGAAGATATGGTTGATGTTTTGGGGTGTGGACATAAATTGAGAAGAATGAGGTATTTGCTGTCTGGCATTAATTATAATGAAATCGATGCATTAGTCACTATTGGGAGTGTTCCTTCAAACCAAGCAAAAACAGTTGCCTTGTTCGCTCGAATTCTTGAGCTTGAGTCACATATTATTATTGGAGGAGATAAACAAACGAAACCTTCAACTCTCTCTGGGAATTATTTAGTTACAAAGTTAATGGCAGACTTTGTACAATGGTATGAATTCACTTCTTGGATAAAAATGAAAGAAATCGCACAAAAATATTCTGAACAGTTATCTAAGCAAGGTATTTTGAACTTTTTTATTGATTCAGGAGCTTCTCAAGAGTCTGGGCTAATTGGTAGCATAGAATTAGGTATTGAGATTAAAAATCAGTTAGATATTGAAAAAGAAAGTATAAACCACATCGTAATTTGTGCTGGCTCGGGAGCATCAGCCGTAGGTTTGGCGATTGCTTCAGAACTTCAGCAAGCATCGTGGACAATACATGGGATTTGTATTGGAGAAGGTAGTGAAACAGTATTGACGCATTCTATTGATTTGATGAATACCTGGAATAAAAAGCTTGGTACTGAATTTAATCTTGAGAAAGTTAAATTTTATGACCATGCCATAGGATTAGGCTATGACGAACCTACTGATTATGAAATTGAGATATCAGAGTATATTTTAAAACAATACGGAATGTTGTTTGACTTAAATTATATGGTCAAAACGTTTATAGGTATGAAAATTTTATTGGAACAAGAAATTATACCGAAAGGTGAAACAATCGTTTTAGTTAATTCCGGTGGAAATATTGGTTTCTTTGACAGCCATTCCAAAAAAATTTCTAATAAACGAACAGAGTATGGAGGTGCGTTGTGAATTTCAGTAGAACAATTGATAATAATTTCAAAACGGATAGACCATATTTGGGGACTGTTTTCACTCATTTAGCATCGTCAATATATCACGCTTTCTACCATCATTCATCAACACTTACTTTGATGAGCAAGGTGTCTGATCTTTTAAGAAATTATGGACGAGATGGTTTACATCATACCGTAAACTACTTGCTTGACAATGAAGTAACATTAAACGCAATAGCTCAGAAAAGCTATTTACAAGGAAACGGTTTCTACAAAATTGTTTTATTAGAACAACCTGAATATAGCATACGTTTACATATTTGGCTAAATGGTATAAGCGCTCAAGAAAATTTGCATAGTCACAGGTGGCCATTTGCTTCAGTTGTAACTGATGGGCACCTAAAAAGCGAAATATGGATCGATTCCGCTTTACCAAACACGCCGGAGTATCAGGAGTTTTTTTACATTGGGAAGCACTCATCTTTAAGGGAGGCTGGTACTGCTCGTGTTGAACTCAAATGCTATTTGGAACATCAAGCAGGGGATTCTTATGTATTGATGCCAGATGTCTTACATAGAGTTGTCGTCAACCCTTTATCTGAAATGACGGCTACTGTCATTTGCAGAGCCAAGCATGCCATGCAGTGGTCACGTAATGTGAATGTTAACGAAACCATTCCAGATGTAACTCCACTATATATGCGTACTAATGAGCTCCATTTATTACTTATAAAGTACCTAGATATAAGTTCAAAAAGCACTATATTTGAATCGGGGAGGGGAAATGATAAGTGTTGACAACATAGCTGACAAAATCCTGGAAATAAACAATAGATCAAAGTCAATAATAAGCTTAGTTCCCAGTGAAAACATTCTTTCCCCTCTTGCGCGAGTGCCATATCTTTTGGATGTGCAAGCCAGATATTATCTGGATGACTTAAGACTTTTTGGGGAACGTTGTTTCCCATCAGGGATAGATGTGGAGGAAATTGAAAATGATATTTTAATACCTACGCTTTCGACGTTATCGAAAGCTAAATATATTAGTATACGTCCGATTTCTGGTTTAAATGCAATGACTATTGGTATCTCCGCACTCACGTCACCAGGAGATAGGGTGTTGTCAGTTCCTATGAACTATGGTGGACATGCTAGCACTTCGTACGTTATCAAATGCCTTGGTTTGAAATATACAGCATTAGAATTTTGTAACGTTGATACATTAGATCTGGAAAAATTAGAAAGTTGTCTCAAGGAATTTAAACCCCGGTTAATATATATCGATCAATCGACATTTCTCGTACCGCTAGATCCACTACCTATTCGAGAAATTGTGGATCGGGTCTCTCCCGGCACAATGATTTTTTTTGATACAAGTCATACGAATGGACTGATTCTAGGAGAATCTTTACCAAATCCTTTAGATAGAGGTGCTGATATATTTGGTGGCTCCACACATAAAACTATGCCTGGGCCACAAAAAGGTTTTCTAGCGACAAATCAAGAGAAGTTATTTGAAAAAATCCAATTAGAAGCTGATCATTTGGTCAGTCATCATCATTCTGCAAGTGTTTTATCATTGGCCATTACTGTAGACGAGTTTATAAACTGTAAAGGTAAGGAATACTGTCAACAACTTGTTAAGAACTCAAAAAAGTTGTATGAAAACCTACAATGTGAGGTATTTAATGTCCAGCACCCAGTTTACAACATGAATCCGTGCCACCAGATTTGGTTTCAAGGGCGGAATATATCCAACTCAACGATCTTTACCAATTTGAATAAGGTAGGAATTAAAGTCAATAAGGTTAAAACATTTCCTGGTAACTTTGGTGGAGGATTTAGGATCTCTGTTGCTGAATTTACTCGACTAGGTGCTAAAAACAAAGATATTGAACAACTCTCATCAATTTTAAAGAGCGCTGTAATCAGTAGTTCGTGCTTTGATGTTGAAGACTGTTCGGACAAAGTTAAGTATCTAAAACGGCAAGTTTCTAAGCCTAAATATTGCTATGATGTCCCCTCTGATTTTTATTCACGGTTGGAATTATTATAGACTCATATGCTTTTTTGACTCAGGAAATTTGGTATGAATAAAAATAAATCTGGTATTCCAAGTATACTCATGGAGTTAAAAAAACGTGGATTCACACTCTCAGAACAAATTATACCTTCATTAGACAAAAAATTGTCCGATTACCTTTTGGAGACAGTTAATGTACAACTGTCAAGTGCGGCTAATCATGCATTAAATGATTTTCTAGGCGTATTAGAAGAATATTTATCAAAATTTAGCGTGGAGAGTCAGAAGATATGTTATGTTTTATTAAAGACACCTGTTTTACAACAGGCTGATCATTCAAATTTACTTCTAGACCAAGAGACATTTTTGAATAACTTCATTCATGGTTTGAGCTTGGGATTAAACGGCGATGATATTGGTTTAACTTTACAATGCTCTACCGTGAGTTGTTTGACAAAAAGAAATCCTATTAAAGGACCAACTTTTTTAAATATCCGTAATGAATTAATAGCACTAGTTGACTTATCAAAACGAAGATTAAAGAATACTTCATTTTGTAGTTTACCTAAGCCTTTCACTTTTAAAATCAATCAAAATTTTGACGAAAAAAATAGTGCCGTCAACCAATTTTTGAAAAGGATAAATGGACTCACATTTCCAACGGCTGAATCAGCTTATGCTTTAATAAATGTAGAAATTGGAAAATTAATAACGAAACAAACCGGAGCTCATATATATTTCATTGATGAATATTTTACTAATGAACTTGCTGTAAGTCATATAAAAAATAGGAGAAGCCCTATATATACTATTATTTTTGATGAAGAAGTTAGATCGAAATTATTGAGTAATAGAAATTCTTTTATTAGATCGAATGAAAATAGAGTTCTAAGCAATAATCAACCTGATTTTTTCTGGCTGAATTCTAGTGGTAAACTCAAACCACTAAAAATTCTTAATCGCGGATCAAATTTGGTGTTTAGAGAATACAATAGTCCTTTAAATGAAATCGAATTATCAGCGAATGAATTAAATAAATACCTAATGGAAGGACGATTTTTTTGTGATCGATTTCTTGGGTATATGATGCGCTGTCTGGTCAGCGGTGTGAGGGCAATAGGGGGAACGAGTCAACAAGATTCAATTGAACACTATTTGGAAATTATTAGACGTACAGACAGTGAAATATCATTTTTGAATGAGAAGGATAAGGAAGTTATCTTCCGAGATAAAGCTACTATGCTTTCTGGTTCAGCTTTGATTGAAATAGATGATGAACTGTATAAAGTACTTAATGATCTTAATCCAGACTCAGATCTTTCGGGACTTTCCAGTGCACTATTGTCAAATACAGTTCGCTCATCAATAGGTGAGTTCGCATGTGCTGCTTATTTATTAAATAGATAGGATTTATAAAATGGGTGGGATAACTGGAATATTTTCACAAAATACCTTACAGCAATCAAATGAGGCTATTATTGCTGCTATGACTGATTTAATTATGAATCGTGGACCAGATTTTAGAGATATTTATTATGGTAAAAATTTCGCTGTTGGTCAAACAGCTGTGAAAACTTGTCGTATGCAACAAACTCCATGTGAGCCAATATCTTATGATCACAATGGAATAATGGTGGTGATAGATGGAAAAATAGATAACAGTGAGCAATTAAGGCATGAACTTAAGCAGATTGGATATCATTTTTCAGGGGAGTCAGATTCTGAACTTATTCAGAAAATGTATGCTGAACATTGTGAATCATTCTGTGAAAAAATTGATGGAAGCTATGCGCTGGCAATTCATGATAGATCATCCGGGTGCCTTATTCTTGCTAGAGATAGGCTAGCAGAAAAGCCGCTGTATTACATGATAGTGAATGACTGTGTTTATTTTTCATCAACTCCGTTGGCTTTAATGGCGACACCTGACTTTAATTTTGAGGTCAGTGCTATGGGGCTTATCCAGTATCTGGCATATACACAATGTCCACCACCAGAAACAATATTTGCAAATATCTATAAAATTCCTGCTGCACATTTAGTGATATTTAATGGTATTCAAAGTAAAAGTATTTGCTATTGGAAGGTTAAATATCTACCACGCCAGGATATAAATTATACTGATGCTGTAGAACAACTTCATGAGATTTTATCAGAACGGGCAAAGCTGTTGTTTGATATCGATGTACCTTTTGGCATACTTTTATCTGGAGGCGTTGATTCCAGTGTATCTCTTGGGTTGGCGTGTAATACTACTGGTAGTGCAATTGAAACATATACTCTTACAGGTTCAAATCTTGGAAAGATTGATATTGAACAAACAAGGGCAGATATTATTTCGAAGTTGTATAAGACGAAGCAGCATGTATATTCATTTGCTAATATGAATTTTAGTGATTTCTCTAGAGTTATTCAAAACTATCCCGAGCCAATAGGTTTAGTAGATAGTATCCATGTTGCTTTGCTGAGTGAAATGATAAGAAATGACGGTATAAAGATAATATTTTCAGGTAATGGTGCTGATGAAATATTTTTTGGTTATACAAGTTATTTAAATCTTCTTGAGGAATGTTCTGCTTTATCAGGTTTAGATATTATGCATCAAAAAAGCTTGCTAAGAGAACAGCATTACAAGATGCAAATGCTGTCGTGCCAATATTTAAAAGAAAGTGTATCGTCTAAGCTATCAAAGTGTTTGGTTATTAATGATTTTTACTTCGACATATTTGAGTCTGAAGATATATTTGAGACTCAAGTATTCTTAGATTTTATGCTCACTTTGAATCATTCTGCGTCTTTTTTTGAATCTACTTCAGTGAATTATGGTGTTGAACATCAATCAATTTATCTTAACCAGAAGTGCTTAGAGTTTTCTGCCAGCCTACCAAGGAACTTCAAGATTGATATACATGGTAATTTAACGAAAAAAATCTTAAAAAGTATTGCAGAGAATTATATGCCTAAATATATTATTTATAATAGAAAACTGGGTTGTGGCAGTGGAATCGATTATAAGAGTATATTTTCTTATTATTGGAACGATGAAATACGATCTCTCTTTCACTCTGTACTTCATCAATATTCTACTATCTTTGAATATGATTCAATAGAGAAATTGATGAATAAAGTATTGTTAAGAATATCATCTAATGATGAATATCTAACTTTCGTCAAATTACTCATTTTATTTTGTTGGCTAGATGGCATTCCAAATATACAAACTAAAGTAAATAGGGTTGTAAAGAAATATATGAACAAGTAATTGGGGGAAGAAAAATAATTGGCTTATTGATATGTAAGAGGATCCATTTTCATGATACATATGCCGAGTGGCATAGATAAGCGTCAGGCCATTTTAATGACGCGCGGCGATTATCAATATTATTAAGAGGGAATGCAGAAAGATTGTATGGGCAATGATAAGAGATGGTAAAGAAAAGATAGGTTAGTCCATGACTGGCTAAAACCGAATTTTTTAAACCAGAACTAAAGCCTTACAAACGGGATGCGTTCATATAGTTAACAATGAATTTTAATGACTTTAAAAACAGCATAAGTTGCGATCTTTCATATTGTGATCATATCACTCAACTTGAACAAATTGGCTTTACAATTTTTCGCACCGTATTGAGTTCAACGTTTATAAATCAGCTTTTACTTGAACTGACGATTCTTGAGGCAGATGTGACGGTGCATAATAAGATTGAGAATAGAAATTTTAAATTCTCACCTACTAGATTTATGATTCATGATATTCATAAAGAAAATTATGTTGCGGTTAATCAACTAGTCAACTCTGGGAAAATTAGGCAATTTGTAGCACAAGCAGTCGGTGGTACTCTAGTTTGTCTGACTGCTACTTTTGCTAATTGTAAGCCGGGAAACCCCTCTCTTCCTTTGCATACGGATTATGATCCTTATAGCTACAATATCTATCGTCCGAACTATCCTTCTGCACTACGAGTTATTCATTATCTTGATGATTTAGCAGTTAATCGTGCACCGTTGCGTTTAATCCCTTATTCTCATAATTTCCTTCATCGGGATTTCCAATATGATTTTAGCTCCAATCATAAGAGAGATGACGAATTTATTCCTAAAATAAAAAAAGGAGATGTTGTGGTTATAAACCCTAAAGTTATTCATGGGACTGGGGCCAATACATCAGATCAGGATAGACGTATTATTGCAATTACCTATTATCCAATTTGGTCTAAGCCATTAAATTAAATTATTTTATGGATATAAGAGAGATTAGGTATGAACCTTACAACAGCTAAACTGATACTTGGGACTGAACATATACAGAAGAATAAACTTAATTCTATTTTGGATAGTGCTTGGAATATTGGATATCGTTATTTTGATACAGCAACAGGTTATGCTAATAACTTACACATAGCGAAGGCATTGTCACATTATCCAAGATATCAGTTCTTCATCAATGTGAAGATTTCACTAAATCAACTTAGTTATGATCCACTAGAGATCGTTATCGAAAAAATTTTACAGGATTATATGACTGATTATTTGGATTCTGTTTTAATTCACTCTCCAAAATCAGTTGATCACTTAACTGAATTAAGAAATTTAAATGAGTTAAAGCGAAAAGGGATAATCAATTATATTGGAGTAAGTAATTATACTGTGCATCATTTGTCAGAAATTTATCATGCAGGATTGCGAATTGACGCAATTCAATCTGAAATCCATCCATATTTACAGGAATTGGAGTTGATTGCTTTTTGTAAGATGAATGGGATATCAATAATGGCACATACACCATTTGCTCAAGGAAGAGTTTTCATTGATGAGCGAATTAAAGAATTGTCTCTTATCTATAAAACGAATGAGGCTGGAATTGTTCTGTCCTGGTTTCATAACAATGGTATTATTCCTATTTTTAGCTCTAATTCAGATATTCATTTAAGAGAAAATTTTATGAATCATGCTATTAAGAATAACTCATTGAATAGTTTCGATATTAGCTATCTAAACTTAGATCTGAGATTGTGTAACGACAAATCTTGGGCTGAGTTTGAAAAATTACCGCAGGATATTCATATCGATTTCCTGCGGCATAAATAGTTTTTTTATGTGAGATAGATTAATTTATAAATATTCGCTATTTATATATTTTAGTAATACTTTAGGAATTTGAATTTGACTATTTTCTAGTTGGTTTTGCTCCAATATAGGTATAATGGCACGAGTCGTTATTCCAGTTGCATTCAAAGTATGGGGAAATATTATATTTCCGTCACAATTTCTGTAGCGTATTTTCAAGCGTCGGGCTTGATAATCAGTACAGTTGCTGCAACTTGTTAGCTCCCCCCATCCCCAATTATCTGAGCCACCTCTACCTAACATCCAAGCTTCCAGATCATATTTTTTGTATGCAGGAGCTCCTAAGTCTCCAGAGCATATTTTTATGACTCTAAAATACAAACCAAGCTGTTTAAAAATCTCAATTTCAAATTCAAGAAGTTGCTCTAACATGGCTGAAGATGTCTCTGGTTCGACAATGCTTACGAGCTCTACTTTGTGAAACATTTTATTTCTATATAGGCCAGCATCTCTTCGGCCACTTGCACCTTCACGTCTAAAGCAGGGGGACAGAGCGGTCATACGAATAGGTAATATTGATTCTGGCAGTATACAATCTGAAAATTGTCCAATCAGGGGAATCTCTGCTGTACCTATCATGTATAAGCCATCATTTTCAAGAGGGAATAATTCATTTCCTTCTTCGTTTCGTCTGGGGTTAAAGCCCAAACCTTGCATTATTTCAGCTTTCGCCATCAATGGAACACTGACTTGTTCGAATCCTTTCTCAATAGCTTGATCTAGCACGAATCGCATCAAGGCGGTTTCTAAACGTGCTAAATTTCCGCGTAGTAGTGGGAACCCCGCTCCTCCTACTCGTGTACCGGCTTCAAAATCCATTCCTATTCTGGCACCTATTTTTATATGATCCAATGGCTCAAAATTGAATTTTGGCGTTTCGCCATAGACTTTGAATTCAACATTATGATCTTCGGTCTTCCCAATCGGAGTATCGTCGGAATACAGATTGGGTAACCGTATAACGAGGTTATTATATTCGGAAGCAATTTTCTCAAAAATATTTTCTAAAATAGAGATTTCATACTTTAACTGCTTACCACGAATAATGCCTGCATTTCTTTCTGTATCAGGTAATTTTGCAAGATTTTGTGCAAGTTTTTTTGACTCTGCTCGCAATAATTCCAGCTCTTGCTGAATTTTCCTTTTACGATGGTCTAGGGCAATTATTTGGGAGACATCGAAATCAAGACCTCTGTTATTGCAGATTTGTTGGATAAATTCGGGTTTTTCTCGAATGAGTTTAATATCTAACACGATTATTCCTCGGGCATTTATAGGTAGACAGAGCATTCATATTTGTCAATTTCCCTATAGTTGTCAACACAAACGAGAATGTGTGAGTTTATACCTTATAGGAGTACGCTTTGCATCATTTTTCACTGCTTATTCACAGCAGTAACTGTGTAGGTAGTTGTCTATCTTAATTAAAGGTGGATTCACATAATAAGCTAACCACCATAATTACTATGATACAAGTGCAATTTTTCAGAAGGGCGGTCAGTTGCTATAGTAGGCATCTTTCTCGCCAAAGGAAAATGCACTATGGCCTATACACAACTGACCGAAACAGAAAGATACCCGATTTCCAGTTTAAGAGACGCGGGTTTTTCACAACTTTTCATTGCTGAGTCACTTAAGCGAAGTCCGTCGACCATCAGCAGGGAATTGAAGAGAAATCAAGAAGTCCAGACATACTGCCCTGAACAGGTTCATTTGACGGGATTGGCGCGTCGTCATTTTGCTAAGAAAGCCGTGAAAATAATGCCGGAAATAAAAAAATGGATAAAACGGTTAATTTGGAAAGACTTAAGCCCTGAACAGGTGGTTGATTATTTGAAACAACATAAAGGGATATCTTTGCATCATGAGACGATTTATAGACTGATTTATAAAGATAAAATAGAGGGGAGTGATTTATGGCAACATCTGCGAATTGCCAGAAAACCCTATCGCAAATGCTATGGTCGCTATGAAAGAAGAGGCAAAATTAAAAATCGGGCCAGTATTGATGAACGCCCGGAAATTGTTGATAAAAAAGAACGTATTGGAGACTGGGAAGGAGATACGATAATAGGGAGAGAGATAAAAAGTGTCTTATTAACATGGGTTGACCGCAAGACGCTGTATACAATTATTGTTTAAACTTGATAGCAAGCGGGCATCTAGAAGTTGCGAAAGCGGTAGTGAAAGTATTATACCCGTTAAAACAAAAGGTTAAGACCATCACGTTCGATAACGGTTTGTAGTTCGCAGATCATGAAATCATGAGTGAAAAATGAGAAGCCCAAATTTACTTCGCTCATCCTTATTCGCCCTGGGAAAGAGGGAACAATGAGAATATCAATGGGTTAATCAGACAATATTTTCTAAAGGGAACCGATTTTAATGAAATCTCTGATTAGGAAATAAACTTTGTGGTAAACTAATTAAATAATCGCCCTCGAAAAACACGAGGTGGGAAAACACCAAATGAATTATTTAAGGAAATACGAACATGTTTACTTCCAGATTAACGATGTTACACTTGTATCATAGTAATTATGGTGGTTAGCTTATTATGTGAATCTACCAGATTTTTATATATTAAAATCATAAATATATAAAAAATTGATAAAATAAGTCGTGAAAATACCATTAATAACTCTTTACCAGAAATATATTTAAAGATAACATGAAAATTATTATTCAATGGTTTTTTTATTTAATAAAATGGGGTGATTATGTATACTGGAATTGTGCAAGGAAAAGAAACCGTATTATCTCTTGATAAAAGAAATGGATTTAGTACATTGACCATAAGTAATATTAATCATTTCTTTGACGATGTTTCTGTGGGTGCGAGTGTCGCTAATAGTCTGTATGGGCATATTGAAGGCGTAGCAAAAGTCGTTGATTTTATCGAAACTGGAGAAACCTATCGATTAATTATTAGCATTCCTGAAAATAATATCAAATATTTTTTCCATAAAGGTTTTATCGGTCTTCATGGTTGTAGTTTAACAATAAATGGCATAAATGAAGAAAATAAAACCATAGAATTGAATTTAATTCCGGAAACATTAAGAGCAACTAATCTTAGTGATATTAAAATTGGCGATTTACTGAATTATGAAATAGATCAAACAACGAGAGCTATTGTAGATACGCTAGCCAGAGCGATTAATGCTAATAAATTAACACAATAATCAAAGGAATATGAAATAATTCGGAACGAGTGGGAATGTGGAGCGGTAAACTATTTTATTTCCGCTTCCACATTTAACTCCGGGCTATTAGCTGATAAACAGCTAATTTAATTTTTCTTGTATCCACTCCAGACCACTCTGATATTCAGATGGCAGCATTGGGATTAGTTTTCGCAACGTATCTTTTAATTCGTTTTTATCTGAATGAGAAAGATTAAGGTGACCGACCTTACGCGCTGGACGAACTTCTTTCTCATACCAATGCAAGTGTACTAATGGCAAACTGAGCCATTGATTATTTACATCTGTACCGATCAAATTGACCATGACTGATGGTGCGGTAACTTCTGGTTGAGGCATAGGTAAATCCAGAATAGCGCGGAGATGTAATTCGAACTGGCTGATGGAAGCGCCGTTCTGAGTCCAGTGACCACTGTTATGAACCCGTGGTGCCAGTTCATTAATCAGTAAATGATCATCGACGATAAAACACTCCATTGCCATTACGCCGACATATTTCAACTTATGCATAATGGCTGACAACATGTTCTGAGCCTGCTGTTGTAAATGGCCGTTTTCCTGAGGAAAGGCAATACTGGCCCGCAAGATACCATCTTGATGCAGATTGTGAGTCAATGGATAGAACACACAATCACCTCTTTCATTGCGTGCACCGACCAATGAAACTTCACCAGAGAAAGGAATCGCTTGTTCGGCAATACATTCACCATAAATATCGGTTGGTAACGCTGTTTCATCTCCGGGGCGGATGCGCCATTGCCCGCGGCCATCATAACCGCCGATACGGCGTTTAACGATAACGAAGTTACCGAGTTCTGCGAATAGTTGCGGCCATTGGCGGATATCAGACAGTAATTGCCACGGAGCAGTTGCGAGCCCAAGACTATCTATTAATTGCTTTTGTGGCAGACGATCTGCCAGGCGGGGAAAAATATCCCGATTAGCAAAAGCCTTATGGCGGGCGAGTTCCTGAGTAAGAGCGGTTTCCGGCCAGCGCTCAATTTCGGCGGTGATAACACTATTTTGGTAAGGAACAGCTTCGGGTTCTGCATCCAGGCCAACCGGATAAACCGTGATACCTAAAGGCTCACCTGCCTGACGTAACATCCGGCCGAGCTGACCGTTACCTAATACACAAACTGGCTTCATGCTTCCTCCCGTGGATCGGGATTATCGAGTACATCCTGAGTTTGTGTTTCACGCCAGTAGGTAAGGCGTTTCAGTAAATTTTTATCATGACGAGCCAGAATCTGTGTTGCCAGCAAGGCTGCATTTGCCGCGCCTGCTTTTCCAATCGCTAGTGTGCCGACGGGAATACCTTTTGGCATCTGTACGATTGAGTAGAGGCTGTCTACACCATTAAGTGCTGCACTTTGTACGGGTACGCCCAGAACCGGGACCAGCGTTTTAGCTGCCAGCATTCCGGGTAAATGGGCAGCACCACCTGCGCCAGCGATAATGATATCAAAACCATTTTGTTCAGCTTGTTCGGCAAAACTGAATAGTTTATCTGGTGTACGGTGGGCAGAAACAATTTCAACATGAAACGGGACATCAAGGGCGGTGAGAATATCCGCCGCGTGCTGCATAGTAGCCCAGTCGCTTTTGGACCCCATGACGATTGCAATTTTGGCGTTGTGTTGAGTTGTTCCTGCTGAATCAGGCCGGGCAATCATAAATCAAATGCTCCTGTGTTTTAACGTCCACCAGAACGAAAATAGCGCTTTAAGACCGCAGATCATATCATGGTCGCAAGCTAAGGAAAACGATTGCGTTGCTTTATGCTTTGATTGTATTACCTGGATGTGAGTGTTCTCCCATCGATCAGAATGGGAAAAAGATAAGATCGATTGATTTGTCTGTGACTTTGAACATTGAACCTTGATGGTGCCATGCACCAAGCACACCACGGTAGACGATTTTGTTTTGCAGAAGAGTTTTATGTACAGCTGGGCGGTGAGTATGTCCATGAATCATCCAGTCAGCTTGATACTGCTCAACAACATCAATAACGGCTTGCTGGTTGACATCCATAATTACTTCGGATTTTCTGCTGTTGATAGATTGGCTGTTTGCCCGCATTTTTTCGGCGATTTTCTGACGGATAAACAGGGGTAATAATAAAAACAGGCGCTGGATCCACGGGGTATGAACCCGTTTACGATATTGTTGATAACCTTCGTCATCAGTACACAAAGTATCTCCGTGTAGGATAAGCACCCGCTTACCATACAGTTCCAATACCTTTTCTTGTGGTAGCAATATGATCCCACTTTCTTTAGCAAAGCGGGAACCGATTAGAAAATCACGGTTGCCATGAATAAAATAACAGGTAACACCTTGTTTTTTCAGTATTTTTAATGCAGCGGCAATTTCACTGTGAAGAGGATTATCATCATCATCACCAATCCAGTAATCGAACAGATCACCAAGAATATAGAGACTATCCGCCTGACTAGCATCCTCACGCAGAAAACGCAGAAAACCGGCAGTGATTGCCGGTTCGTGTTCGCTGAGATGTAAATCTGCGATAAAAAGTGTGCACATACGTGGTGAATTACTCGCTGACAGTCACTTTCTCAATGATAACGTCTTCGCGTGGTACGTCTTGGTGCATACCGCTGCGGCCGGTAGATACGCCTTTGATTTTATCAACAACATCCATACCATCGACTACTTCTGCGAATACACAGTAACCCCAGCCATCAGGGCGTTCAGAACGGAAGTTCAGGAAATCATTATCAACGACATTGATGAAAAACTGTGCAGTTGCTGAATGTGGATCATTGGTACGTGCCATAGCCAGAGTACCACGGTTGTTTTTCAGACCGTTATTGGCTTCGTTTTTGATAGCCTCGTCAACCGATTTTTGTTTCATACCAGGTTCAAACCCACCACCTTGAATCATGAAACCGTTAATAACACGGTGAAAGATAGTGTTATCGTAGAAGCTATTGCGGCAGTAGTTCAAGAAATTTTCAACAGTTACAGGAGCTTTGTCGGCGAAAGTATTAATTACGATATCGCCAAAATTGGTATGGAAAGTCACCATAATTGAAATCCTAATAATAGTTTTGATTAACCCGGTTTAGGGCATTTGGACCAGGCGGCTTTTATATCACATCTACCATAATGAGTCAGTACCTATTAATTTCAGTAAGCTATATTGACCGCCAACCTTGCAAAGCGCTTAATATCAGGTTTCAATATCTTATTGGACTATGCCATATCGAGTATTTATTTATGAGATAAGGGCATAAATCCAGAATTATCAATTCGTTATTTTTAATCACACGTACAGTGAATTTACGGAAAATCCCGATGCTAAAAATTTTCAATACCCTCAGTCGTCAGAAAGAAGAATTTAAGCCAATCCATCCAGGGAAAGTAGGGATGTACGTGTGTGGTATCACGATTTATGACCTGTGCCATATTGGTCACGGCAGAACATTTGTCTCCTTTGATGTGGTTGCCCGTTACCTGCGCTATCTGGGATACGATTTGACCTACGTGCGCAATGTGACCGATGTTGATGACAAAATCATCAAACGTGCAGCGGAAAATCATGAAAGTTGTGATGATCTGACCAGCCGTATGCTGGCAGAAATGCATAAGGATTTTGATACGTTGAATATTTTACGTCCTGACTTGGAGCCACGCGCGACGCGTCATATCCCAGAGATTATTGAACTGACAGAATCGTTGATAAAACGTGATTATGCTTACGTGGCAGATAATGGTGATGTCATGTTTTCCGTCGAAAGTGATCCGGATTACGGATCACTTTCCCGTCAGGATCTCAGCCAGTTACAGGCGGGTGCACGAGTAGAAGTGGCCGATGTCAAGCGTAACCCAATGGATTTCGTATTGTGGAAAATGTCTAAGCCGGGTGAACCAAGCTGGGAATCGCCGTGGGGAGCTGGTCGTCCTGGCTGGCATATTGAATGTTCTGCCATGAACAACAAACAGTTGGGCAATCATTTTGACATCCATGGTGGCGGTGCTGATCTAATGTTTCCGCATCATGAAAATGAAATTGCTCAGTCTACCTGTGCCCATGATGGCCCGTATGTGAATTATTGGATGCACTCTGGAATGGTGATGGTGGATAAAGAGAAGATGTCCAAATCGCTGAACAACTTCTTTACTATCCGTGACGTACTGGAATATTACGATGCAGAGACGGTACGTTACTTCCTGTTGTCAGGCCATTATCGCAGCCAGCTTAACTACACTGAAGAGAACCTGAAACAGGCGCGCACTGCGCTTGAACGTCTATATACGTCTCTGCGTGGCACGGATGCTTCTGTACAACCGGCAGGGGGTGAAGTGTTTGAAGTACGTTTCAATGAAGCAATGAATGATGATTTCAATACGCCAGAGGCTTATTCGGTTTTGTTTGATATAGCGCGTGAAATCAACCGATTGAAATCAGAAAATATGGTTGCGGCGAATGGCCTAGCGGCTGAGTTACGTAAACTGGCAGGCATTTTAGGCTTGTTGGAACAAGAGCCGGAACAATTTCTGCATAGTGGCGTTCAAGATGATGATGAAGAAATTACCAAAATTGAAGCTCTGATTAAGCAGCGTAATGATGCCCGTAAAAACAAAGATTGGGCGCTGGCAGATTCTGCCCGTAATCAGTTGAATGAAATAGGAATTGAGCTGGAAGACGGCCCGCAGGGAACGAGTTGGCGTCGTAAGTAAGTTAGATATATTTTGAGTCACTGAACTGACTTTATAAAATAGGCTCCCTTTTGGGGGGAGCCTATTTTAGTTATTCTTTGATGCAAACAGAGTCACCGTTGAAGGTAACAACCTGTCCGGCAGTAATTTTGCAGCGTTTGCGCGTTTCTGTCTGACCATTGACTTCAATCAGACCTTCAGCAATAACTGCTTTGGCGGCTGCACCGCTTTCACTCCATCCTTGAAACTTCAGCAGAGCACACAGCTCCACATGAGGATGGCCTTCTAAATGAAAAATTTCCATTAACAACCTTCAGTTTTTTCCACGTTGTGGTATTCCTCGCAGGCTTGCAAGGTATTTTGGATAAGCGTGGCTACTGTCATTGGACCGACACCCCCTGGAACAGGCGAAATCCAGCTTGCCCGCTCTGATGCAGTTTCAAAATCAACATCCCCAATGACCTTACCGTCTTCCAGACGGTTAATACCTACATCAATAACGATAGCGCCTGGTTTAATCCATTCACCGGGGATAAAGTTTGGTTTACCGACAGCCACAATCAGCAGATCCGCATGTTCCACATGGTGGCGTAAATCTTTGGTAAAGCGATGAGTCACCGTGGTGGTACAGCCAGCCAGTAGCAGTTCCAGACTCATTGGACGACCAACAATATTTGAAGCGCCGATAATGACGGCATTCAGACCATAAGTATTGATTTCGCAGCGTTCAAGCAACGTTGCGATCCCGCGCGGAGTACAGGGGCGCAGCTTGGGAGCACGTTGACACAGACGACCAATATTATAGGGGTGGAAGCCATCAACATCCTTATCGGGTTGGATACGCTCCAGAACTTTGACATTATCGATACCGGCAGGTAAAGGGAGTTGCACCAGAATTCCATCAATTTCTGAATCATTATTGAGTTGATCGATAAGGTTCAGTAACTCTGCTTCACTGGTAGTATCTGGCAGATCATAAGAACGGGAGACAAACCCGACTTCTTCACAGGCACGGCGTTTGCTTGCGACATAAATCTGAGAAGCGGGGTTTTCCCCGACTAAAACAACGGCAAGACCGGGAGCACGTTTTCCCGCTGCGACACGTTGTTGAACACGTTCAGTGACTTCCCTTCTGATTGTCTGCGCAATCGTTTTCCCGTCAATAATTTTTGCTGGCATGTACTAATAAATCCATAAATCAAACATTGGGATACGCCTATTTTGTCAGAACATGAGCGTGCTGTCAGTTTTATTGATAATCAGAAAATAGACAGATGGAGATTTATAAGCAGAAAAGCCATTGACTCAAGGGTTTGTCCCCGTATAATCTCACCCCGCATCAGAGCATTACTGATGCAGCTCATCTCCCAAGATGCGCCCTTAGCTCAGCTGGATAGAGCAACGGCCTTCTAAGCCGTAGGTCACGGGTTCGAATCCTGTAGGGCGTACCATTTTCAAGTCAACACACCTCTACTGAATTCGCTTTTTCTCCTTTATACTCCCTGAAATCACTGAATTTTTCTGTCCCGAGCTCTACTGTGGTCAACTCAGTTATACCCAAATCAAGTGGTATCTGGGGGCCTTTGAGGGGGCTCATCTCGTTCAATGGAAATTAGGGGCCCCATATGCCACTAAATGCACGACAGATTGATACTGCAAAACCCAAAGAAAAAGAATACAAGCTCACCGATGGCGGTGGCTTATATCTGTTAGTAAAGCCCAATGGTGCGAAGTACTGGCGCTTTAAGTACCGTGTTTTGGGTAAAGAGAAAAAACTTTCTATCGGGGTTTATCCTGATATCTCTTTGGCAGATGCTCGGCTGAAACGCGAAGAAGCTCGCAAGATTGTTGCTTTAGGTGGCGATCCGAGCGAAGAGAAGAAAGCTGAAAAATTAGCTCAGAAGGCTAATGTAGAAAACACATTCAAAGCTATTGCCTTGGAATGGCATGAATACAAACGACCTAACTGGTCTAAAGGCTATGCCGAAGATCTGATGGAAGCTTTTGAAAACGATATCTTCCCGGATATAGGTAAGCGCCCAATCGCTGAAATTGAGCCGCTGGAAGGACTAACAACACTGCGTAAACTAGAAAAACGTGGTGTGCTCGATAAATTGCGAAAAATTCGTCAGGCCTGCAAACAAGTATGCAATTACGCCATTGTTACAGGCAGAGCCAAGACCAACCCCTTTTCTGAACTTGCAAGTGCGCTAAAGGCACCTAAGTCAACGAACTACCCCCACTTACTGACTGATGAACTACCTGCTTTCTTGCAAGCACTCGCTTCATATTCAGGTAGTCCCATAACCAGGTTAGCAACAAAGATTCTAATGTTAACTGGCGTACGCACCGTAGAGTTGCGTATGGCTGAATGGAAAGAGTTTGATTTTGATAAGCGAGTTTGGGAAGTGCCGGTCGAAAGGATGAAGATGCGCCGCCCTCACCTTGTACCATTATCTAATCAAGTTGTGGCGGCATTGCGAGAGATCCAGGCAGTTACTGGCCGCTTTAACCTGGTATTTCCAGGGCGTAATGACATCACCAAGCCAATGAGCGAAGCGAGCATCAATCAGGTATTAAAAAGGATTGGGTATCACGGGAAAGCGACGGGACATGGTTTTAGGCACACAATGAGTACTATTCTGCATGAGCAAGGCTATAACACGGCATGGATCGAGTTACAGCTGGCTCATGTGGATAAGAACACCATTCGTGGCACATACAACCATGCGCAGTATTTAGAGCAACGTAGGGAGATGTTGCAGTGGTACGGGGATTATATTGGTAATATTGGAAAGTCTAGACTCACAAATGTGTCATAGATGACCTTTCAAACTGAAAATATAGTTTTGAGTGTCTCTGGAATGAATGTACAATTGGTGGTGAGTGTTTTAATAAATCATTAAGATTGAAATTATTAAAAATAAGTTAAAGCCTGATCTTGCAGGCTTTAATTCTCAAAACTTACAATTAATACTGTGTTTTATATATCTAATGGCCATTTTATTTTTTTATAAAGACTTAGCATTTTCTCTCCGAATTCAGGTTCAATACTTTTTGCATAATTGATTAATCCTTTTAGATGGTTTCTAAAACCGATAACAGAAGAAAAACCTTTTCTTTTTGCATGATTAATCGGTCCTACATCAGAATGCAAACAAAAATGAATGTGCTGTTTAATTTTGTACTTTACGTTTTTATCTAAGCTCACACTTTTTTTATCAACATTTAAGCCTAAAACAACCTTTTTGGAACTAGGGGGGATGATTTCTGTTTTTGTTTTGTTTGGTTCAAAACCAAAGCTTTTTAAAATTGAAAAAACCTTACTTATAAATAGTGTGGCATTTTTTCTATTAAAGTTAATGGAGTTTGTTGAAAATGTGAGGTCATCTGAATATCTGGTATACCTTAGCCCGTTTTCAACTGCTAATTCTTCTAAAGTTTCATCTAATTTGAAACATACAATGTTTGATAGCATTGGGCTGCTGGGAGCTCCTTGAGGAAGACTACCCATTTCTGAAATGCTGGAACGATGGTAAATTTTATAGTTGTGTCGATGGTCAATTTTCCATCTTGAATCAATTTCGTGAGGATTTCTAAGACTAAGCCAAGTGCAAATTCTGGCCATTTCAAATGAAATAAGCGCCGGGAATCCATTCTCCCTAAATGCACGATAAACAGAAATTTCAGATATAGAGTCAAAAAAATTAACTATATCTAACTTCAATAACCATCTGCTTTCAACGTGAACACTTGCGGCATCCACAATCGATGAGTCACGAATATATGCAAAGCATGCTGGATGTACCTGAAATTCCTGGAGGACTTCTTTATGCAGAAATCTTTGAACTTTGCATAATTGTGGATTAGGAATACATATTTTTCTTCTACGATTCCTTCCTTTTTTTCTAATATAGAAAAAACGATAAGGATGTATATATTCTCTACTAACTATCTCTCTTAAGAATGAGTATTCGACACCAGCTAAGAAAGATAAATTTCTAAGGGTAAAAATAGGTAGAATATATTTACCATGCTGAATTATATTCTTTGCATGTTTTATAGCATGTTCAATAGTATTCTGATCGATATCCTGATTTTTCGCACTTGCCTGGAAGCGTTGAGGGGACCACCGTTGTCTCATTTACTTTGGCCCCGAAGGGGTGAGGGGGATCGGCGCAATAGATAAGTCTGCGTTTCACCCGACATCGTCGGTATTGCGTCGATCCCGCTTACACTAATGCGAGAGCTATTCCATGAGCACGTAAAGTATACGGCCCCCAGTTTACACTTTGTAGTTACTGGACAAGTGAATGGTGTCACTTGTGAAGACGCTAAATAAAACATTATGATGGTCCTCTCAACGTCTTAGGACAGTAATATATTTTGTCTGAAGCCGGAAGTGTTTTTTTACTAAATAGTTTTTTATTCTCTTTTCTTAGATAAGACAATAAAAAACGTCCTTCATCTGTGATTCTACGTTTCGAATCGACCCATTCTAAATACATTAATTTTGTAAGCATTGTGCAAACCTCATTAGAAGATAGACCACTCCGGCTAGCTATAGCACTATTACTTCGTGGTGACTTGTTCAAAGCAGCTAGTAATAGAATGGTTTTTTTTGCTTCCTCATCAAGTGTTGCTAATTTTTTGGAAGCAGAAAGCCTCTTTTCTCCCATCACCCTCAAGTATTCTTTTTCATTTATATTGGAAATCCTACTAGGAAGTTCCGCAATGACATCATTTGTCGCTCGCCCACGGAAAAATGGCTTCCACGTAGCTGATCTTTTATATAATATCAGCGGAGCATTATTAGGTAATCCATGAGAATAGCATATTAAAGAAGATACACCACCATATCCTAAAAAACTGGTTGTTTTTGTATGTTTCTTTTGAGGATTATATTTGTTGCAAATTTCATATATTTTTCGCCTCTCTTCATAGGTGAAACTATTGTCTATGGTTGGACATATTCTTGAGTAGAAAACTGAAGGTTTCGTTTTGTTAAGTTCCACACGACTCAGACCGAACTCTGTAGCAGCAAAGCAGACAACATAAACATTGAGATGTCCTGATGACAGCCAACTTTTTATAGATGGAGTGTTCCAAAAACAGTTTAAATATTTATTTAATTGATTTCCGCTTCCGATTGTATCAGTTAGTACAACAATTTTGTTTATTCTTTTACTACGCATGATTTCTGCGGATGGATAATTATAGTATTTTCTACTGTCTAATCTTTGGAAACGAGTGATGATATTATTTAATATTCCTTCACTACCAATTTCGATTTTTTTATCAATGGTAGATAATATAGGAGGGAAAGCATTGCCAAAAGCACGTTGAGGCTTCTCAGTCTTAAAAGAATAGACTGTTTCATCATCTAAAACTTCTCTTTCAACAAACAGGGCTATTTTATCCTCTTCCTTGTTGCATATTTCATCGACTAAGGCATTGATCTTAACCTCAAATTCATGGCTTGAAATCCATTGTATTTTTTTCAACAATAAGCTGGCATAGGGTTGATCTTGTTCTTCAAACTGTTCTAGCCATAGTTGTGCTCTTTCCGACTTCTCTAATGAAATTTCTGCGTCCTTCATTGGTCAAGCCCTGTTTGACGGTTGGTAAGTACATCCACTTTAAGTTTATAAACCAATAACATTGTAATATAAAAACTAAAATTTATGATTTTTTTGTGGGATTCTATGAACTAATTCTCATAATTTTTAAGATCATGAAAATACATCTGAACAATGTAATTGATTTTCATTGCCTTGGAGTGTTTGCACTAAAGTCATCAGAGTTTATCCTTACCTGCATCATTTTAATGGATGCAGGCAAATGTTTTTACATAATGGTAAATCCAAGGTCTTTTAATATTGCAATTTCATCATTTTTTAATTTACTCACTGCCCAGATTAATTTATACCTTGGTCTTGAACTTGCAACGTAGGCAAATCGTGCCGCTTCTGAATTGGGGTTGTTTATCCATTGTTTCCAATGTGAGCCTGTTTTTCCAGTATTTGACGAGGATGATAATAGAATTGTCACATCATGGGTTTCACCTTTAACACTATGAATTGTAGCGTATTTATAAGATTCATTATTAGTACTATTTGTTTTAAGACATCCTGACACGCTAAGTTTGGCAAGCCCCGTAGGTGATTTTATGGGTGATGAAAATACTTCCTCAATTATAGATTTTAAATCTTCACTAACAAATGGTTGTTGATGGATAATGGACAGGGTTTTATTAGCATTCTTACACCACGTACTCCAAGTTATCTCAAAGTCATGAAGATTATTCCTCGCAAGAAAATCCAATGTGTTGAAAAGGAAAGTTCGCCATTGTACAGATGACTCTACCTGCGTTGGACAGTTAAATATGGATTCTCTAATTGGATAATTTAATTTTGAACGAATTACTACCGATAATAACTGCAATGATTTTTTGATGTTCTGAGTTTCTTTCATTGAGAAATAATTTATTGCGTTAACAAGATTTTTTACCTGATTGTCTTCGATACCATCAAATGTAAATTTTTTCAAAATGGAATGCCCACGGGCTACAATTACGTTGTTGCTGTAGTCGAGGCATAACTTTCCAATCTTGTCGATTAATTCTAATGGTGTTTCATTATATTGTAATACGACGCAGGGTGACTCAATCGAGCAAAACTGTCCCTTAACTACACCTGTTGATGTTAATTTTGAACAAAGATCAATGATTTGCTGACAGCTTCTGTAATTGATTTTCAATGGCATTTTCTTAAATTTATTATCTGCGATGAATTTTATTGTATCCTTAGGATCTACATCACGAAAACTATAAATTGATTGATCTAAATCACCGACAAAGTGTAGCTTAACGCCTAAATCATGAAGCCCTTGCAATATGAATAAGTGCTCGCATGATAAATCTTGGCATTCATCAATAACAATGAGTGGAAATCTTTTTGAAAGTAACGAAGCATAGTCTTTATATTTTTCATCAATGAAAATTTCAGCGGCTAGATATAATGAATCATCGTGCGTCATAAAACCTGATTCGAACAGCTTATGTTTTGTTTTTATTAGATCGTCTAGCTGCCACTGTTCCCATTTGATGGAGTTTCTGATTCTATCAAGCTCGGAGTTATCTGAGTTGAACAATATGCAATTATTTTTCCGATCAAATGTATAATGATGCGCTTTTATCTTTCCTCGCTTGTTGTATGCATATTTTGTCTGAATGAATAAAGGTGATATCGCTTCTATGATTCTTACAGTATTATTGTTATTTCCTGCATCAAAATGAGTCAAACTTTTAGAGTTAGGGTTAATTAAGAACTTAAATATAAAACTATCAAAAGTTCCTATGAAGTGGGGGAATCTATTTGCTATATTGAGGGAATGCTGTTGAACTCTTGATAAAAGTTCATCTGTCGCACTATTAGAAAAGGATAATAAAGCTATACCACCCGGACTGAGTGTCCAGTTATTTATTTCCTTTACAATTTTTGCAGCAATAACTTCAGTTTTACCACTACCCGGACAAGCTTCAAGGTAAATACTAGAGCTAATTGAGGATTCGATATAATCGATCTGCTGAGAGTTAAAATCCTTCATTTTCACACTGCCTCATCTGGACATGCCCAGAGAATAGCATTTTTAATATATTCTGGCGTTTCAAATTTAACTTTATTCTTTGATATTTTCTCCGACAGACTTTGTGCAAAATATCCTTTTCCTAATTCATTGTTCTCGATGTATTGTAATAATTCATTTGCAATTATGGCCCGCTCGCAAGATTTTTTTTTCGACCAATCATCTTTTACATCCATAATTGCTTTTATTTTCTTCTTTATATCCCCATCTGTTGGCCAAATTTCATAAAGCACAAATGACATAGCTGCAATATTATTCCCTTCCATAGCTAGGTCGTATTCAAGAGTTTTGTATTTGCTTACATACAGCCTTGAGTGTCTAGAACTGTTTATCTCTTCTACGAGCTTGATAGCATGATTGGTTCCTTCATACATTTCAGCATCATGAGGGATAATTATTTTTTCAATAAACTTTTCTCCTTCCACTAGTTCTTTTATCTTTTTGGGAGGATCAAGATCTGTTAATCCCGCACAGCGAATAGGTATACTTAATCCTTCATGTTTTGTTTTTTCACTTGGGATTGTGAAGTTGCAATATAATCCCATGAAGTGTCTGAAATAGATTCCATTAAGATTTATAACAGAAACACCTAAGTCTGATAATGTATTCTTCCCTACGTCTCTATCAGCTAATATCTCTTTAGCTAAAACTGGTAATAGCATTTGTTCGGCTATACCTTCAACAAGAATTACCCCACTTGCGAAAAGCAAGTTGGATTTAGTTACATCCATCCATCTATCAATGAACTCTTTACTTTTTTTTGCTAACCCACAGTCTTTTAAACGTGTTGCAACTGGAGAAGACGATTTGGATAAGTGAATGATTGAATCAACACTGACTGAAGATGCAAGCGTTGTTGAATGAGTTGTGACAATTACTTGTACATTATTATCTTTGTCTTCGGATACTTTTTTTAAATGATCAAGTAGTCTTATTTGAAGTTGTGGGTGTAAATGAGCTTCGGGTTCTTCTATTAATAATAATCTGCAAGTGGATGGATCTTGTTCGTAACCGAGAGTTAGTTCAGCTAATATAGACGCAATATAAAGAAGGTTATTATAACCTAAGCTGTTTTGCTCTAAATTCCTAAAAAGTTTGGTGTCATCTTCATTCAGATTAGGGAAGAATATAAGCCGTAAACTTTCAACAATCCTAGTAAAGTCACTTTCTGCAAATTGAATTGCTGTATTTTGACCAAAATTAAGTCCTATAGCATTCTGTAGATGGTTTTTTATTAACTGGTTTGCTGCTTTAATACCGTATAAATCACTATTTGATAATTCATCATTGAAGGTGTTCACTTTATTTACAAGAGGATGTACACCACCACTTTTTTTAAGTGATTTTAAATCTTTTCTATTTACAGCTTTTAATAGTTTCGATAACCTAGACTGTCTCCCATTGGTTAGTTTTGATTCGGCATCCCTTAATGGAGGGAGATAAATGCAATAAATTATGTCTAATAATTCATAATCAAATTGAGAATTTTGCGAATCACCACCCCAAAGTGTTTTTTTATACCTTCCTCTTATTTCCTTATTCTCAACGTATAAATTTAATTTAGCTACATCTGAGTTCCCTGACCAGGGTAGTAAGGCAATTTTCTCTATTGTATCTAAATTTGAAAATTCTGCATTAATTGTAAATGAATCACTAACTTTTGGAGGACTGCAAAATGGGCTGTGAAAATCATTTTCAGTTATGTTATATCGTTCGGATTCTGAATCTATAAACAATTGCCTTATTGAGTTTATAATAGCTGACTTCCCAGCGCCATTTTCTCCTACAATAACGCTAAGGCCTTCATTTAATGAAATATTAAATTCTCTATCAAAACATCTAAAACCTTTAATTTTTAATTTGCTTAGAAACATATGAGTATCCATCCTAATAATATCAGCAAATTTCTTACTTAGATTTAAAACCCTAAGTAAACGATCTAACTAAAAAACAACCGAATTTCAAGGTATTAAAGAAAAAAGTAAGTTCCCTCTCCCTGATTTGTGGGATACATCTCGTAAATACATATAACATATTTGTTTTTTCGAATATGAATGTTGATTTTGATCCTTTTGAGAGTATCCTAACTTCAATAGAACAGGAGGTCAGATGTCACTAACATCCTTACAGCTCTTCAAAAACCTCTCCGATGAAACCCGTTTGGGCATTGTGCTGCTGCTCAGAGAGATGGGAGAGCTGTGCGTGTGCGACCTTTGCACTGCACTGGAACAGTCACAGCCCAAGATCTCCCGCCATCTGGCAATGCTCCGGGAAAGTGGACTTTTACTGGATCGCAAACAGGGCAAGTGGGTTCACTACCGCTTATCCCCGCATATTCCTTCCTGGGCCGCTCAGGTGATTGAGCAGGCCTGGTTAAGCCAACAGGACGACGTACAGGCCATCGCCCGTAAGCTGGCATCAGCCAACTGCTCTGGCAGCGGTAAGGCTGTTTGCATCTAAAAAATTTGCCTTAACATATATGATTTTACGAATGTGAGGTATTAAAGATGAAAACGTTAACGGTGTTTGACCCGGCAATGTGCTGCAGTACCGGGGTATGTGGCTCAGATGTCGATCAGGTTCTGGTTGATTTCTCTGCTGATGTGCAGTGGCTGAAAGGACGTGGCTTACAGGTTGAACGTTACAACCTGGCGCAACAGCCGATGAGCTTCGTTGAGAACGAAAAAGCGAAAGCATTCCTTGAAGCTTCTGGAGCCGAAGGGCTTCCGCTGCTGTTACTGGATGGTGAAACGGTGATGGCCGGGCGATACCCAAAACGCGCTGAACTGGCGCACTGGTTTGGTATACCGCTGGAAAAGGTGGGTTTAGCTTCCACCAGTTGCTGTGGTGGTAAAACTTCCTGTTGTTGAGTATGTCAGGAGGACATATGAAATTCTTACAGAATATCCCGTCTTACCTGTTTTTCACCGGTAAGGGAGGTGTAGGCAAAACTTCGATTTCCTGCGCAACGGCTATACGTCTGGCTGAACTGGGAAAGCGTGTTCTGCTTGTCAGTACCGACCCGGCTTCTAACGTCGGTCAGGTATTCGATCAGACTATCGGTAACACTATCCAGCCCGTGACTGCTGTGCCTGGTCTTTCGGCTCTCGAGATTGACCCGCAGGAAGCAGCCCAGCAATACCGCGCCAGAATCGTTGACCCTATTAAAGGTCTTTTACCTGATGGCGTTGTTAACAGCATCAGTGAACAGCTTTCAGGAGCTTGTACGACAGAGATTGCTGCGTTCGACGAGTTTACTGGCTTACTAACCGACGCTTCTCTACTGACCCGCTTTGATCACATCATTTTTGATACTGCCCCAACGGGCCACACTATTCGCCTTCTCCAGCTTCCCGGAGCCTGGAGTAGCTTCATTGAAAGTAATCCGGATGGTGCTTCCTGTCTTGGGCCGATGGCTGGGCTGGAAAAGCAACGCGAGCAATATGCTCATGCGGTTGAGGCATTATCCGATCCTGAACGAACTCGCCTGGTGTTGGTCGCGCGATTGCAAAAATCAACATTGCAGGAAGTCGCCCGCACTCATGACGAATTATCAGCCATTGGCCTAAAAAATCAGTATTTAGTCATTAACGGTATTCTGCCAGCGAGCGAAGCAGAACGTGATGCACTGGCCGCTGCAATATGGCAACGGGAGCAAGAGGCGCTGGCAAATCTTCCCGCTGGGTTATCTGAGTTGCCGACGGAAACACTATTCCTTCAGCCACTGAATATGGTTGGTGTGTCCGCATTGAAAGGCCTGCTCAACGAACACGCTGAGATAGCATCGCTTCCTGTACGGGGCATGCAGAACAAGCCAGAGAATGTGTCGCTGTCTGCCATGATTGATGATATCGCCCGTAGTGAACACGGTTTGATTATGCTGATGGGCAAGGGTGGTGTAGGTAAAACCACAATGGCTGCGGCTATCGCCGTCAGTCTGGCAGATAAAGGTTTTGATGTGCATCTCACTACCTCAGATCCTGCTGCACACCTGAGCACAACGCTCAATGGCAGCCTCAAGAATCTGCAGGTCAGTCGAATCAATCCTCACGATGAAACCGAACGCTATCGTCAGCATGTTCTTGAAACGAAAGGCAGGGATCTGGATGAGGCTGGGAAACGGCTGCTCGAAGAGGATTTACGTTCTCCTTGCACAGAAGAGATTGCGGTGTTCCAGGCATTCTCACGCGTAATACGTGAAGCAGGCAAACGGTTTTTGGTCATGGATACGGCACCTACCGGGCATACGCTATTACTGCTTGATGCTACCGGGGCTTATCATCGTGAGATTGCTAAGAAGATGGGGGATAAAGGTCATTTTACCACTCCGATGATGCAGCTTCAGGACCCGGAGCGTACCAAAGTCCTGCTGGTCACTCTGCCTGAAACCACACCTGTACTGGAAGCTGCAAACCTGCAGTCCGATCTGGAGCGTGCGGGGATTCATCCCTGGGGCTGGATTATCAATAACAGCCTTTCTATTGCGGAGACGCATTCGCCACTGCTTTGTCTACGTGCTCAACAAGAGCTTCCTCAGATCGAGGCTGTGCAGAGCACGCATGCCAAACGTATCGCGTTAGTACCCGTACTGGCATCAGAGCCCACTGGCATCGAGAAACTCAGAGAGCTGGCGATTTAATTTTTTGTATATACAGGGCGGCAGAGCCGTTCTGTCTGGAGGGTTTATGTTTCTGGCAGGCGCTATTTTTGTCCTGACCATCGTTTTGGTTATCTGGCAACCGAAGGGATTAGGGATCGGCTGGAGTGCCACTCTGGGCGCGATACTGGCGTTAATCTCTGGCGTTGTACACATGGGCGATATCCCCGTGGTTTGGAATATCGTCTGGAATGCGACGGCGACCTTTATTGCCGTGATTATTATCAGCCTGTTGCTCGATGAATCCGGCTTTTTCGAATGGGCTGCGCTGCACGTTTCACGTTGGGGCAACGGTCGTGGACGTTTGCTGTTTACCTATATCGTCCTGCTCGGCGCAGCGGTGGCGGCACTGTTTGCCAACGATGGCGCAGCTCTTATTCTGACGCCGATTGTTATCGCCATGCTCCTGGCGCTTGGCTTCAGTAAAAGCACCACTCTGGCATTCGTGATGGCGGCAGGGTTTATTGCCGATACGGCCAGCTTGCCGCTTATAGTGTCAAACTTGGTTAACATCGTTTCTGCAGACTTCTTTGGGCTGGGTTTCACTGAGTATGCGTCGGTAATGGTGCCGGTTGATATTGCCGCTATTATCGCCACACTGGTGATGCTGCACCTGTTCTTTCGCAAAGATATTCTGCCGACTTACGACCTGTCTCTCCTGAAAGCACCGACAAAAGCAATTAAAGATCCGGCTACGTTCCGCACCGGCTGGTTAGTGTTGATTCTTCTGCTGGTTGGCTTTTTCGTTCTTGAGCCGTTGGGTATTCCCGTCAGCGCGATTGCTGCTGTAGGGGCTGTAATCCTGTTTACAGTAGCTAAACGAGGCCATGCCATTAACACCGGTAAAGTGCTGCGTGGGGCACCATGGCAGATCGTCATCTTCTCGCTGGGGATGTATCTGGTGGTCTATGGTCTACGTAATGCTGGGCTAACAGAATATCTCTCCGGCGTACTGAACATGCTGGCAGATAAAGGTCTGTGGGCCGCGACCTTTGGTACTGGGTTCCTGACTGCTTTCCTGTCTTCCATCATGAATAACATGCCTACCGTGCTGGTTGGTGCTCTCTCAATCGATGGCAGCACCGCAACAGGCGTTATCAAAGAGGCGATGATTTATGCCAACGTGATTGGCTGTGATCTGGGGCCGAAAATTACACCTATTGGTAGCCTGGCAACGCTGCTCTGGCTGCATGTCCTTTCACAGAAGAATATGACCATCACCTGGGGATACTATTTCCGCACTGGGATCGTCATGACTCTGCCTGTGCTGTTTGTAACGCTGGCCGCGCTGGCGCTACGTCTCTCTTTCACTTTGTCATGAGATACTGAGATGAGCAATATCACTATTTATCACAATCCGGCCTGCGGAACGTCGCGTAATACGCTGGAGATAATCTGCAACAGCGGTACTGAGCCGACCATTATTCATTATCTTGAGACTCCACCTTCACGCGATGAGCTGGTCAAACTCATTGCGGATATGGGCATTTCCGTCCGGGCGTTACTGCGTAAGAACGTCGAGCCGTATGAGGAACTGGGTCTTGCAGAAGATAAATTTACTGACGACCAGTTAATCGATTTTATGTTGCAACACTCGATCCTGATTAACCGTCCGATTGTGGTGACGCCACTGGGAACTAAACTGTGCCGTCCGTCCGAGGTAGTTCTGGATATCCTTCCAGATGCCCAGAAAGCGGCTTTCACCAAGGAAGACGGTGAAAAAGTCATTGATGATGCAGGTAAACGACTGAAATAAAGTTGAAGGGGGCAAATGCCCCCTTCATGGTTACTTCGCCATTTCTTCCAGCAGGTCAATACCAACCGGCTCTTCGCTCTGTAGTGCTGTTAGAGCAATACGCTTTGCATACTGCTCTTCCACATCAGAGATGAGTGGCAACTCGCGGTTCGCCCTGGTCTTCAGGAAAGGTGAAGACAGTTCAGCCGCTGCCAGGCTGTTATTAACAACCCATGCCCACGGCTCGATGCCAGCTCGACGCAGATCCTGCTGCAGGTTTGCTGCTTCCAGTACAGGTGTCGTTTCGGCAAGCGTCACGATAATCACCTTTGTCTTTTCCGGGTCCTGTAACTGCATCATTGGCGTCATCACATGGTCATGTGTTTGTCCCATCTGGCGCACCATTTCCCGGTGATAGGCTCCTGTTGCATCAAGTAGCAGGAGCGTGTGACCCGTTGGAGCGGTGTCCATAATGACAAAATGGTCGTCAGCCTCTTTGATGATCCGCGAGAATGCCTGGAAGACGGCGATCTCTTCAGTACATGGCGAGCGGAGATCTTCCTCCAGCACCGCCAGTCCTTCTGCATCTAACCCTTTTCCCTGGTTTTCCAGAACAAAGCGACGATAGCGTTCTGTCTCCACCTTCGGGTCGATACGGCTGACCTGAAGATTTGGCAACGAGCCATCCAGCGTGTAAGAAAGATGTGCTGCCGGATCGGATGTGGTCAGGTGGACCTTGTGCCCGCGTTTTGCCAGCGATACCGCCACCGATGCCGCAACGGTCGTTTTACCTACTCCGCCTTTACCCATCGTCATGACCAGCCCTTTTCCTGTCAGGCTTAGTTCATCAACCAGTGACGCAAGTTTCGGTAAATCCAGAGCATTCAGCGTGGTATCAGGGAGAGCCGGTGAGGCTTTGCTCTCTGTGAATAATTCACGCAGGGCTTCCAGACCGACCAGATTAAATGGCTTCAGATACAGCTGTGAGCGGGGAAGATTAGCCAGATTATCAGGCATTGCCTGTAATGCTTTTTCTTCCCGAGCCAAAATACTTTGCGCCAGTGGATCATTTTCACCCGCATACGGCGGCAGCACACCATTAATGGCAAGGTGTTGATGCTGCAAACCGATAGCAGACAGCTCATCGTGCGTATGAGAGACTTCTTTCAGCGTTGAAGACTGGGCGCGGGCAACCAGAACTAAGCGCGTGAGTGCTGCATCAGACAGCGCTTTAACCGCATCGGAGTACTGGTGCTGTTGTTTCTCCAGTCCCACCAGCGACCCGAGGTTAGCGGCGGCATCAGGGTTCGCTTCCAGATAACCACTCCAGGCTCCCGGTAGCTCAAGCATACGTATGGTGTGACCGGTTGGCGCGGTATCAAATACGATATGGTCATATTTTTCCCGCAACTCATGATTGGTCAACAGACCCGTAAACTCGTCAAATGCAGCGATTTCCGTGGTACATGAGCCGGAAAGCTGCTCTTCAATGCTGCTGACCACATCGGCTGGCATCAGCTCGCGAACAGGGTCCAGTACACGGTCGCGATAAGCTTGTGCCGCAGCCATAGGGTCAACTTCCATCGCGGCAAGATTTTCAACGGTACTGATATCTGTAATTCGGTGGCCAATAGTCTGGCTAAATACCTGGCCGACATTGGAAGCCGGATCGGTACTCACCAGAAGCGTTCTCTTACCCTGATCGGCCAGCCATACCGCAGTAGCACAGGCCAGAGATGTTTTACCCACTCCACCTTTACCGGTGAAGAAGATGAACGGGGGAATGTCTTTTAAAAATGGCATTTTCATCTGTGATAGTTCCTCGGGAATTAAGGCATACGTGGAATGCTGCAGCAGCTTGGTTGTGCGCTGTCTTCACTCCAGTCCTTAGTCAGCGGAATACCTGCCCAACGGGCGATATCTTCACGAGTCGGCAGCTTGCCTGCCATCACGAGCTTGCCATCGAGCAAGGTGACAGGGAGGGACTCCATCCCTGATGTGTTCAGAAACTCTTTGATGACAGGGGTATTCAGGAACTGCTGCGGGTTTTTCGCAAGGCTGTAGCGCTGAATATCAACGCCATTCTTTTTCGCCCATTCGGCGCTGGCGTTCCATTTGACGGCTTCGTCACTGACCACAACGCTACTGGTTGCGCAGCAACCTGCTGCTTCAAATATCTCAATTTTTGACATGGACTGTTTACCTCAGTGTTTAGTCATTTGGCTTTACACTGAGGTAAACGAAGGTGGTGGGAAAAAGATGCGCGATTAATTCATTTTTTTGTGGCAACAGATGGGAGAAGTGTCATCCGCCTCAATTTGGCAGAGTTCTGTCATCGTCTCTTTCAGGTGCTTTCTGGCCCGAAGTAGTCGGGATTTAAACGCCGTCAGCGTGATACCCAGTTCATCGGCTAAGGACTGCTGGGGACGCCGGTTGAGATCGGATTCTTCAATCAGCCACCGCTCATCTTCAGGTAATGCCTGCAACGTTTCAGGCAGGCAAATACCTAGCGTTGAGATCGCATCAGGGGATACGTCAGGCAGTGGGGCCTCTTCTTCCAGCTCAACGAACTCCCTGGTGGTGCGGTACTCATCAATCAGCAGATTCCTCGCCACCCGATACAGCCAGGCTCGTGGATTCTCCATCTGACAAAAACTGTCTGAATGAGCTCGGGCACGCAGGAATAGCTCTTGCAGAAGGTCAGCTGATTTTTCGCTATCACCTGTCTTCGATGCCAGAAAGCGAGAGAGTTCGGCTTCGTGTTGCCGCCAGAACACGCTCATGCAGTTGTTGAATGCCGTTACATCACTCATATCAGCCCTCAGATTTTGCTCTGATTAACCCGCCGGGAAAGCTCTTCTGCCGACTCTTTTCGTTCGCTGTAGCGATCAACGAGATAGGCTGAGTTGCCTCGGGTCAACAGGGTAAACTTCATCAGCTCTTCCATCACATCCACAATGCGATCGTAATAAGAAGACGGTTTCATTCGTCCATCTTCATCAAACTCCTGCCAGGCTTTTGCCACAGAGGACTGATTCGGGATGGTGATCATCCGCATCCAGCGGCCAAGAATGCGCATCTGGTTTACGGCATTGAAAGACTGAGAACCACCGCAGACCTGCATTACAGCCAGCGTCTTACCCTGAGAAGGTCGAACAGCGCCTTCCGATAGTGGTATCCAGTCAATCTGGGCTTTCATGATGCCGGTCATCGCACCATGGCGCTCAGGGGAACACCACACCATCCCTTCGGACCAACGAACCAGCTCACGCAGCTCCATGACTTTGGGATGCGAGTCAGGCGCATCATCAGGAAGAGGCAAACCAGAGGGATTAAAGATACACACCTCTGCGCCCATGGCAGTCAGCAACCTTGCCGCTTCCTCAGTTGCCAGTCGGCTATATGAACGTTCACGCACAGAGCCGTACAGCATGAGGATACGGGGAGGATGGGCAACGGCAGGAACGCCGAATCTTGCCTCTGTGATTGAGGTGTCAAACAAACCCGAATCAACATTCTTAAGGTCGCCTGTCATTTTACTTCTCCGTCTTCTGGGGCATGGTGAGGCAGTCGTCAGTCCCTGAGCAGCATTCTTCTGTCAGGAAGGTAATGAGAGCTTCAAGGTTCTCATATCGAGCATGGCAATAGAGCGTTCTACCCTGCCGCTCTTGGCTTACCAGAGAAACTGATATCAGCGATGAGAGATGATGGCTCAGCGTAGAGGCAGGGATGTCGAGCCGCTTCTGCAGTTCGCCAACCGGTAACCCTTCATGCCCGGCTTTAACCAGCTCTCTGTACACGCTCAGGCGCGTAGGATGACCCAGCTCTTTCAGAGTGTCTGCTGCTTTTGAAAGCTCCACTTGCATCTCATTTCTATATTTCTGGAATAGTGGAAATATAGCGCATTCTTTGGAAGTTTCCAAGGTCTCACCAATCGATACTGGCGGTTCGAAGTAAGCGGGGTAAAGGCTTTAAAAGTAATTTTTCTTTGATTAACAATTAGTTTTGACTACAACCAAAAGACCGTTCTTCCCTGCTGTAATCTTTGGTGCGTTCTTTCGCAAAATAACTTAATCGAAACGTCAGTTGATCATAAATATCTCTGTAACAAGCTGAATTAACATCCAGGTAATAAAGGGGATTATCAGGAAAGCGGGCAAGCGTCCCGTAGTCTGGTCGATGACTCATTTGTAGGGCGCTCAGCCAGGCCTCTCGTATCAGAGACGCCAGGCCCGTCCCGTCTTCTTTGTAACTCCCCAGTCCATTGAACGTATCGTTATTCACGAACAACACCATGTGGTAATGCGATTTCTGATTAATCTCACCCACCTCCCGAACCCAGGCATCGCGAAGGTGGCATGGATATGTTCGTTTACCCTGCTTCAGCTTACTTCTGTAGCGCGCTGCAATCTTTGCATCAAGGGATTCAATGAATCGAGATATCAGACCCTGCCGGTTAGTGAGCATATTGTCAGGAAGACGCAGGTCTACCCGTACCGCCATTGTGCGTGCGTGCTCTGCAGTCGCGCTATCTATAACGCGAAGAATACGCTGCAGGTAAGTGGTGTTGAATGGTGCGTGCCGTCTATCGAGACAGATATTATCAATCATATAATTTTCCTTGGGTAATGAATTACGGGCAGGGCAAAGCCTTACCCGTAATGGGCTGTTAAAGGGAATAACGATTTAAAGGGGGGAATACCAGCCATTAAGGCTGTCGTGTATAAGTGACCGTATAGGGTGTGGTATTGAGATGATATTGTTTATATATCAGTTGGTT
Organism: Photorhabdus tasmaniensis; assembly: GCF_011189505.1. GTDB lineage: Bacteria > Pseudomonadota > Gammaproteobacteria > Enterobacterales > Enterobacteriaceae > Photorhabdus > Photorhabdus tasmaniensis. The sequence continues at coordinate 9,877 of NZ_PUJU01000037.1, read as the reverse complement.
AATTAATATTACCAACCCGTCATGGATTATGAATTACGAATCCACCAGCACCAGGGGCCGGATGATGGAAAGTGATTGATTTTTACTCCGAAGTTATATGCCCCATATAATAACTTTCTGGTGTATCAATCAATCCCATGATTGCCTGGTACGTATCACTAAATTCGTATCTCCCGACTGTATATCCCTTTTCTGCATTGAGGGCAGCGTTTCTCACCGCCATATGACAGGCCGCACATCGTGCATTGCCATTGGGTTGTTGTAATGACTGGGGGCAGTTGCGCCACGAGTTGCTGAAGTTTCTCTATGGTGGAAGATTTCCCACTTGCTGGTGCCAACCAGGGGCACTGCAAAAGGGCTTCCGGTTGCCCCGTGGAATATCGTGTTCAAACCATGACGGTGAAGTTTTGGTGGGGAGGTGGAATATCAATGGGCACTGACAATGGTGGCAGCTCCACTCTTCACTTTCTGCCATATTCACCTGGCGGGCAGGCACAATTTCGCCGGTTCTACGCTGTGCGATATAACATTTTTGTACTCGCATTTTCCAGACCTCACATTGGCCTGGTGGCACGAATATAATTTTCAGTTAGCGTTTTCAGTCCCCGGTATGATTTTTGTTTTTCTGACATCCATTGCTTCAGCGTGTCAGGAAGCGGTAAGTGCAGCGAATACCATTCATCCAAATCCCGGCCTGCAACCAGTTCACACCAGCAGAGTAGTGTCAGCGTTTGTCGAAAGCCCGGTTGCGTATGCAGCCGGAATAACATCTGTAATTGTTCCGCCAGTCTGCTTTTCCCAAGGCGGTAACATTCACTGAGCAACACTCCAGGTAACAGAGAATAGTCAGTACGTTTGTTCAGTCGGGGGATAACAGCACACTCTTCCTCCCGGGATGTTTGAGTGACCTGTAACAGATACTGTGGGATGACAATTACCGATGCCATACCGTCCGATGACCGGCACGATGTAATCGCAAGTTTGTGCCAGTGCTCTATTTCCTGCTGACACAAACCATGGAACAAATTGATGCGGGTAAAGTCATTAAGCCAGGCATTGTAATGGTTAAGCAATGGGATGTTTTTCATGGGTAATTTTCCTTGATTATTAAATTTCAGGCAGCCGTAAGCCTCCGCTGAAAGCGGATAGTGCAAGTACGGTCTGGATTAGTGTTATTTGGTGAAGTAGGGCTTACTACTGTTTGTGGGATTCTTCGATACGGACCTGAAGCCAGGCTTCCACTTCACTTTTCCGCCAGCGAGAGCTGCGGCCAAATTTAGTCGGTTTTGGAAACTTACCGTCTTTAATTAGCTTGTACACCCACTTATCTGTCATCTGCATTAGCTTGGTAATAAATGCCATATCGATGAATTGGTCTTCGAGCAGGGAAACTTGAATAGTCATGATTTGATTCTCCGGTATCTGAATGGAAACCGGAGAAGGTCTTATTCTTGTTACTTCCCGCTCCGGCATAGGTACCGGTGTTCACGTAAAAAAAGTGGTGATGATTGCCCGTAGACGTTTCTTAGATGCTGACAAATTTTGCATCATCAATATTGGGTTCAACATACGTTGACCTTCGCATCATAAAGAAGCGCTCTATGACTTTATCCCGGCTGATGAGAAGCCTGCTTGTATTGATATGGTTTATGTACATGTATAAAATGATTTTCTTGTAACTAATTGATATTTAATTTTCACTTGTTTTTACAAGCTACGTTTTTTCTACGTAATTCATTTGTTTTTTATGTGATTTAGAGTTGATTTTTTTTCATTTCATCTTCGTTTTATCTTCGTTTTTAGTATATAAAAATACTGAAAATCTTTGTGGTTGGTGATGAAATGAACAAAAAAGTGTCGGGTGAAGAAAGCCGTGATTGGGAAAAATCACGTATAGAAAAAGAGCTAATCAGGCTCAAAAAGCAAGCTGAAGAAAAACGTGAGCGATTAAAAAACAAGCTAAAGTGGTTAGATAAAGAGCCCCGGGCAGCCTTTTTTTATTTTTTTTACCTTGCTCTTTATTTCGAAAAAATGAGAGGTCAGTTGATTGGGCAGAAAGTTGAACATGATATTAACCCGCTTTCAGCAAAGGCTCTCGGTACAGAGATGATTGCCATGGAGATCAGTCATCCGCGAGATGACAGACCTATGATTGGGGGAATGACAACAAACACCGATTTAGATTATCTTCAAAAATCTGAATCAAAGACCACTGAAGCAGATGAAAAGAACAGTTTGCTGTTGTCACATTCCGACGGGTATGAAAAACCTGAGATAGGTTTGGATGAGCTTCTAAAAAAATTTGATATTTCCACTTTAAAAAATAAACCCGCCAACGGCGTTTTTTTTCCTAGTTTTGTATCGGATTTTGCTGGGGTGGAAGATATCCTTGAATACATTACAGAGACATTATTAAATCCCCAAATAGATGATCCTGTTGCTTTAATGAAAAAAATAAATAAAACCTGGTCCTCAGTCTATTCTGACTTCCCAAAAGCGTTCTCGTGGATGGACATTAAAAATGAAGATCAATGTATTTGGGTGTGGGATACGTTAAAAGAAAAGGGAGTTTCACCACCACTGAACCCTCTTAATAATTACCAGCGCTGGTATTTTATCTGTGCAACTTTTGATTTCTGGAATGGCTGGACGAGTGAACAACTTGAAGAACTGAAAAATAAACGTAAAAAAGCCAATCAGCACTTTCTTGAATTAAAGGCGTCATCTCAGGCACCTCAAAAACATAAGAAGGTGTTAATGACTGAGCTCGAAAAGGCTTGGCTTCAGCAAGTTCGAAGAACAAAATCTGTGTCTACCGTTGACCTTACGACATTACCAGCGAAATCAAAGAAAAAGATGGCTAAGTTATCAGGGGGGTATGGCATATCGGAAATGGAGATGCTGGTAACTCTTATTGACAATGAATATATTGCCATCATAAAGGGCGACAGGAATTAAAGTCCCCAATAGAATGATGATGTTATATTTACCCGTTAAATATTACGCCCTCATTCTAGATAATTTCAGATATATATCATCTCCCAGAACGCAGCATCATTACGGCGAATCCATAAAGGCTTCGCCATTTTTGTTTTCTTTTTTCAGGAGATGTCATGAGAAACCAGGAAGGTCTGCAGTCTCTGCAACGCTCGCTTAATGACTTACCGGAATGGGCCTCAGAGCGGGTCATGCAGCAGATTCGCCAGCTCACAAACTACGAGCCGGTGATTGGTATTATGGGGAAAACTGGAGTCGGTAAATCTTCACTGTGTAATGCCTTATTTCAGGGGGAAGTTTCATCTGTCAGCGATATTGCTGCTTGTACCCGAGAACCATTACGTTTTCGCCTCCAGACAGGAGAGCGGAGTATGACTCTTGTGGACCTGCCCGGCGTCGGAGAGAGCGGTGCTCGCGATGCTGAATATGCAACGCTCTACCGTGAATACCTTCCCCGGCTCGACCTGGTGCTGTGGCTGATCAAGGCTGATGATCGGGCACTGGCGGTGGATGAACACTTTTATCATCAGGTGATTGGTGAGGCATACCGACATAAGGTGCTGTTTGTTATCAGTCAGTCGGATAAGGTCGAGCCCTCTAGTGGAGGTGATAAGTTATCAACCGAGCAGAAGCAGAATATCAGCCGCAAAATTGCCCTACTTCATGAGATATTCCAGCCTGTAAATTCAGTGTGTGCGGTGTCGGTCCGACTGCAGTGGGGACTGCGGGTGATGGCTGAGCGGATGATCCGCTGCTTACCGCGTGAGGCCAGCAGTCCGGTGGTGGTCCAGCTCAGTGCGCCACTTCGTACCGATTCCGTTAATAAAAAAGCCCGTGACGATTTTGGTGAAACAGTCGGCTCGGTACTGGATACAGTAAGTTCCCTGTCCCTGATACCGGCCCCGGTTCGGACAATCATTCAGGCTGTACGCGATACCGTGGTGTCGGTCGCCCGTGCCGTCTGGAATTTCTTCTTCTGAATATTGCCACTTAATCCGTCGTTTCCTGAGCCCTGTCGCCATTTGAGCGACAGGGCTTTTTTGTATTTATTTTTCCATCATGAGGAGTCTGCTTATGACCCGTCTGGCTTCGCGCTTTGGCGCAGCAAATATTATTCGTCGTGACCGCCCGTTAACCCGTGAAGAGTTGTTTCGGGTAGTACCCAGCGTATTCAGCGAGGACAAACATGAATCGCGTAGTGAACGTTACACATACATCCCCACCATCTCCCTGCTGGAAAGCCTGCAGCGGGAAGGCTTTCAGCCGTTCTTTGCCTGTCAGACCAGGGTTCGTGACTCAGGGCGTCGAGAGCATACAAAGCACATGCTGCGCCTGCGCCGTGAGGGGCAAATTACCGGTAAACAGGTGCCGGAAATCATTCTGCTGAATTCACACGATGGCACCAGTTCATACCAGATGCTGCCGGGGCTGTTTCGCCAGGTTTGCCAGAATGGTTTGATTTGCGGTGAGACCTTTGGCGAGGTGCGCGTTCCACACAAGGGAGACGTGGTGAGTCAGGTGATTGAGGGGGCCTATGAGGTACTGGGGATTTTTGACCGGGTGGAGGAAAAACGGGATGCCATGCAGTCGCTGATGCTTCCACCACCAGTCCGACAGGCACTGGCAAAAGCGGCCATTACCTATCGGTTTGGTGAAGAGCATCAGCCAGTAACTCCGGCACAGATCCTGACGCCACGGCGTTATGAAGATTACAGCGATGACCTGTGGACCACGTATCAGCGCATTCAGGAAAACCTGATTAAGGGTGGGTTACGTGGCGAGACTATAAAAGGAAAGCGTATGCATACCCGCGCAGTGCGGGGAATTGATGGTGATGTGAAGCTTAATCGTGCTCTGTGGGTGATGGCAGAAACCCTGCTGGAACAGCTGTAACGGAGCGGGGAATTTACCCTCTGCAACACTGGTATTGTTACCACTTCGTTAACTATGGACACCACCTGTCCGTTTTCCCTTGCAGTGATTGTTGAGAAAATAGCCAAATGTCGCTGTAGGTCGTGCCTGCTCTGACATTATGCAGATGCAAAAAATAGTTCCCGTAGTGTCCATTCCCTGTCCACCCCCCTCTGTAAAGTAATCACATTAATTTCAGTCAGTTAATCCTTCACGGAGAATGTTCCATGACACAGGCAGAACGTCGCCATGACCGGCTGGCGGTCAGACTGTCACTTATCATCGGTCGCCTAGTTGCGGGCGAAACTCTGAGCGTGACGAAGCTTGCCACCGAGTTCGGGGTGTCGGTTCGCACCCTGCGGCGGGATTTTCGTGAGCGGCTCATGTACCTGGACCTGGAGTACCGTCAGGGGCTCTGTCGCCTGCGTACTGGAGGTAACGGTGCGCAGGGTGAACTGGATGTGCTGACCTTTGCTCACCGCACCGGGCTCGCTGATGTCTTTCCGGGCTTTGACCGCAGACTGGTCAGTGCCCTGCTGGCGTCGGATGATGCACCCTGTCTGGTGTGGCAACTGCCACACGGAGTGAGTCCTTCCGGCTCACTGGTGTTTTACCGACTGGTAACCGCCATTACCTCCCGCCAGCGGGTGACGCTGCTGGCCGAGGGGCAACGCTGTGAGAGCCTGGCCCCGTACCGTCTGATTTCGCAGTCAGGTTGCTGGTATCTGGCCGGTGAGTTTCGGGGACATATCACGGTCCATCCGCTGACAGATATTCACGCCGTCACAGTGCTGAACACCACTTTTACACCCAGAAAAACCATCAGCCAGTTGACCAGTCATCCTGCTTTCATCCACGCACTTCCTCACTTTAGTTTCATTCGCGAAGCCCTGTTACTGACCTCTCCTGACAGAAGCTCAGCGGGTAGTGCTGCTTAATCAACCTCCGGCCTGTGCCGATCTTTCAGAGACAAGGAGAATCATGAACTGGCATTACGAGAAAAATGGCGTCCGTCACGACAGTGTGACTGAAGAAGAAATGACCGAGCGCATCAAATGCGGCGAACTTACCGCCTCCACACTGGTGTGGCAGCCGGGCATGACCGACTGGCAGCCTTTATCCGCCACCCCGCTGATGGCCGCGCTGGCACAGCGCATCACACCACCTGCACTGCTGGGGCACCGCATTCCGGGTGGTGTCGTCTGGACACTGGCCTTTGCCCCGATCATTGGCTACGCGCTTGAGCTGTGGACGGCAGGACTGAGCGGGATGGCGTTTGAGGAAGCGTATGACGCCGTATCGGGTGGGCAGTACTGGTTTATCACACTGCTGCTCAATATCGCCTTGGGTTATCTGGATGAAAGACGCCTGCGTAAGGCCGGGGTGGATACAGCAGCCTTCGGCAAGCTGGCGTGGCTGGTACCGTTCTATCTCTGGCGACGGGCTAAATCATTGGGGCAGAAACCAGCTTATTTCTGGGTGTGGCTGGTCATGCTGTTCCTGACGCTGGTGGCCTGATGTATTCCCACTGGCATTAAACCAGTGGCTTCTCTTTTAAGGAAATCAACATGAAAAATCTGTTCAGAGCTCTGCTGATAGCAGGCAGTCTGCTGACCTGCGTCGCGGTGCAGGCTGCACTCTATAACCGGGTACTACCTGCTGCAGTCAATGACAACAACGGCAATATATTCTGGTGTGATGCACACCGTCAGGTCACCGGGAAATGTGAAGCTATGTCCGTCGACCGTATGGGCGTAATGGTAACGATACGCTCAGCGCCGCTTAAAGACTGTGAGGGCGGCCTGTGGGGCTGGATAAGCATCAAGCGTGATGAAGCGTCAAAAGGCTTCACCATCACCCCTGACCAGAAATTCGGTGTCACCGTGAAAGACCTGTGCCGTCCCGGGACGATTGCCACCTTTATGCCTAACCACAAAAAGCCGGATTACGACGACCTGGTGGTGCTGTACCAGGGAAAAGAACTGTTCCGCTATAAACGTTTTTAATCATGCCATGACTGACATAGAACAAATCAGCGCAGCCATGCGCTACTGAGGATTCAGGGAGTAAACCATGTTCAGAATGATAACTGCAGTATCCGCCATTGTGCTGTATCTGGCCGCCTTCACCACCAGTGCAACACAGTTACCCGAACAACTGATGGATAAAGACAACCCGGGCGAGTCGTACTGGTGCCAGGGAAACGATATCAACAGCTCAGTCTGCTCGCTGACCGCCGTCAGTGAAGACCATAAATTTGCCCTGATTCAGGACTGGCCGGGTGCTGCCTGTGAAGATTTAAGTTTCGGGGTTATCGACCTGGCAATGGCATTCGGTTAAGATAACAACTATGCTATAAAAATCTAAGTTTCCTCAGAGAGTATGCTGATGGATATATATTATTTTCTGAACAAAACTTTTTTTGATTCATGCTCGAAAATTGATAATTTTTGGCGAAAAAGGAAAAGATCAATAGACACAAAATTGATTGTGTTATTTCTCATGAAAATCATATCAGGGAAAAATAACCACGGATACTCTTATATTATTAATGAAATATGGGCTGAGTGCATTCATGAAAAAATACCGCTACCTCAGCATAAGCCCGTCTCTGCTTCATCAATGTGCGAAGCCAGAATGAAATTACCTGATGATGCAATAAAAACCATAAACAAAAATATCGTTTCTGTATGGGAAGATAATACCTATCCCGAAACATGGAAAGGACATCGACTGTTTGCTATAGATGGCTCAAAATTAAACATTCCCAGAGGGTTGCTGAAAAATGGATATAAAACCCCCAAAAACACATCACGACATTATCCCTATGCAATGATGAGTTGTCTCTATGATGTATTGAATTCGATCATATATGACGTTGATTTTGTTAACTATAACAATGAGATGGCTTGTGCCGAAAAGCATCTCCAGTGTTTGGATAGCAATGCTGTCGTGATCTTCGATCGGGGATATTTTAGCTATTACTTGTTATATCAAGTAATGCAAAACAATCTGAATGCCGTATTCAGAGTACAGGAGGGAAACAGGAATAAGACTATTAGAGATTTTTCTGACAGTAATTCAGATGATCTTATTGTTAGTTATACGCCATCGGAAGCGGTAAAGTCAGATCTTAGAAAGAGAAACCTTCTTTCAGAATTCCCATGCTTAACGTTAAGACTAATAAAGCATATTGACCGAAATGGTGAATATATTATTGCCACTACTCTTGTTGAACAAGGATATTATGAAGTCGAAGCTTTTCATGATTTATATCACCTTAGATGGAATATAGAAGAGTTATATAAATTGTCCAAGTCAATCCTTTGCATTGAGGATTTCCATTCACAGAGTGAGAAAGGCGTAAAACAAGAAATCCAGGCGCATATATTATTACTGAACCTGGCAAGGATATCGGAAAATGATATTAATCGCAGAGGCAACGATAGCGACTGCATTGATAGCAGAGAAAATAAACAGAAATTGAATTTCAAAAACTGTTTGTTTCTCGTAGTAAGACACTTGTCTTTGCTGATTCAGGGGATAAAAAAACATTTAAAATCATTTTATTGTGCTCTTTCAGAGGGACTTGCCGGAATGACTCACCGAGTGAGGCCTGGGAGGCACTATCCACGAAAATCTATGCGTCCCAGAACCCGATGGAACTCTTTTGATGCCCCGGCAAGAGTTTAACCGAATGCCATTGATCGACCTGGTACGCCAGACCGGTGTTAACATTCCCTACGACGGTGGTGACTGCAAGGGTGATGTGCATGCAGGTTTTGTACGCGGTGCGAAGGATAATGCTCTGTACGTGAAAGTCACCCGGGGCAGTAAAACATTGCTGATGTATAAAATTAAAACCGGATACTGAAACCGCCATCGACACAAAATAAACACAGCCCCTGCTGCTCACGCAACAGGGGCTTTTTGCATTTAAGGCGTGCGTGATGTCTGAACCAGTGTCGTCGCCATTCAGTTCCTATCCCTCCTTTGTTACTCACTTTTCACCAGCACTGACCGGCTGGCTTCTTTATTACGGAGTAAAACCATGACCACACAAACTGATACCGCCCACATACCTGTTACTGATTTACACATCGCTACCGGCATTACCGCCATCCTCGTACCTGATGAACAGCGGTTGGATTTCTGGCCGCAGCACTTTGGGAGTATCCCTCAGTGGATACTCCTTGAACCCCGGATCTTTGGCTGGATGAACCGCTTCTGCGAAGGCTACAGCGGCGGTATCTGGAACTTCCACACGCTCAGCAACGGTGGGGCATTTATGGCACCTGAAGCTGAGGATTACGATAAATGGCACCTGTTCAACAGCATGAATGGCAATGGTGCGGAAATGAGCGCGGAAGCCGCAGGCATTGCTGTTTGCCTGATCGAATACAGCCATCACGCCTGTCGCACTGAATGCGATGCCATGACGGAGCACTATTACCGCCTGCGCGACTATTCCCTTAACCACCCTGAATCCCGCGCAATTCTCGCCATCATTGATTAAGGAATTTTTCCATGGAGAAACAACTAGCCCTGTTTACGCCGGAACTGCCGTTACAGGCACTGCGCACGATTAAGCGGGCCCTGGGTCTGCTTGACCAGCATCTGCGCGAACCAGGTGTGGCATTCACCTCCACACAGGCCGCTCGCGACTGGCTCAGGCTGAAAATGGGCAACCTTGAACGGGAAGAATTTGTCGTGATGTACCTGAATAACCAGAATCAGCTGCTGGCCCACGAAACGCTATTCACTGGCACTATCAGTCACACTGAAGTCCATCCCCGCGAGGTGGTGAAACGCGCCCTCTACTTTAACCTGTCTCTTAATCACATCTCCAAATCAACCGATTTAGCCAGCAAATAGCCGTCTATCAGGGTTTGCAGCCGAAACCAGCCTTCCCAAAGTCGTTCCCATCCGACTCGACCCGTGCGTTTGGAATCGTACCAGCCAGCCAGTT
>NZ_PUJU01000036.1 GCF_011189505.1 Photorhabdus tasmaniensis | reverse complement strand
CCGGCATTAATCGAATACAATTGCTCTCCGCTTGCCCTGATTTGCTGTCCGTCCGCAGGGCTTCCAGCCGGTACTGGGTAAACGGAATGCCCTCTTTGTTTTTCAGAAAACGCCCGTAACTTTCGAAGATATGAAATGGCGTGCTGTTTTCTGCTTCATAATCGGTGGCGTTATGCTGCAAAGCATAATTGGGGTTGTGGTAATTCCGGTCTTTTTGAGTGGTGGATTCAGGGCGCATGTGGGAGCCAAGAGACCATCCGGAGATAACATTTTCATCTGTTACGTCGGTGACATCTGGGTTGTAGATCAACGTATCCGGTGCCCTCATGTGTAAGTGGCTGTCGCTCACATGGAGGCCATCATCGGCGAACCAGAAGAAAATCCCCTCTTCCGCGGCCAGGCGGGTGAAGAAATCATAGGAGGATTCCCTTTTCATGGTGGTGTATTCCCGCACTGAGTGCGGGTCATTAAAACGTATATTGGCCTGGAGTTTTTTCTGTTTCAGTATGCTGTGTAAAATGTCGGGAACACTGAGCTGGTGATAAATACGGCTGTCCTGATCCAGGGTCAGCAGCCACATTTCTGGCCTGACGGTCAGGTGATACAGCGTTTGATGCCGGTTTGTGGTCCCGATAACCGCACTTTCAATCAATCCGTTCACTTCACGTTGTAAAACATCGTCACGGGTGACGGTGAACTGTGCGGTTTGAAGCAGAAGGGTCGCCGTATCAATATCGGAGCGCGGTGCCGCCAGGGTCAGCGACAGGGTAAGTAACGATGAAAGCGCTTCATCTAATGTAAAATTGACGACCGCAAAAGTTTTGGGTGCCAGATTGCCGATAGTGCAGGAAAAGCGGAGTCCGGTTTTCATGGTTTTTCCTCATCATGTTACATAATCTTCTGATGCCCAGGCATATTGTAAAATCGCCAGCATTCACCGGTGCCGTTATTGATGACCGTTAATCGGTGAAAGCTTGTTTCGACCAGGCAGAGGGAGAAGGTGGTATGTAATGTTTTGGCGAAGACATACATTTCGCCTTCATGTTCATAATTTTCCGGTGTCATACGCAGCGTGATTTCCTGGCCTCTCATGGGGATACCCTTGACCAGATGGTAGTATGGCTCGATATGGATACTACTGAGACCGTCGGCCATGCGCTGAATATGCCGGCTCCGCGGGGCGTCCAGATGTGCGAAGGTATCAAGTTGTTTGACCAGCGATCTGACGGAATCAATATGGCCGAGAAAAAAGGGCCCAAGCGACAACAAAGATAGTATCGGCCAATGCTGATGACTGTTGACTACGGCAGGAAAGTCTTTTGACGCGGCCACAATATTTTTGGCCTGAATATGACTAGGTATCTGCTCATCGGGTATACAGATTTGCCCGATGCCCAGTGTTCGTGCTTGTGTATCAAATTTCTGATATTGGCAGTAAAAGTCGCAATGATGGTGTTCTGTGACCGGTTTTGCCTGATGATCATAAAACGTGAGATTAATTTGATTGCTCCCCAATGGCACTGCTTCCCGTATATGGTCAAAAAGTAATATTTTGTCACCGGGTTCGGCAAAATGGTGGGCGGTCAGTTGCGCGCTGTCGATAAGAGGAACACGGTGGTCAGATCCATCAGCGATTTCCTCTGGTTCAGATTGGAGTTTAATGCTGTCAATACTAAAGATTTCATCTGCTGCCAATACATAACGCGATTGACCCGGTTCAAATGCTATTGGTTTTGTTTTTGTCGAAGACAGGTTGATAACCGGTACGCAGTGGGGAATAAATGCGGGGGTAATATCCTCAATGGGAATGTTGCGGTCGAATTCCAGGATGAGGGTAAATTGCTTATCCTCTCCCAAAGGGAGCTGAGAGATCTCCTCCGATAAATCAAATGACATAAAGTCATTCACATGTGGCAGATAGAGGTATTCGTATAACACCTGCAGCGGCCAGAAATAGTCATGGGGTCTTGGCAATACCAGATTTTCCTTCAGACGTGTCGCTATCTTGATACCCAGATCCATCTCTTTCTCGGCAAGGGATGTTTTCAGATAAGTGTCATCCAGCGACTGACCCAGGTATTTTGTCAGTAAAGATGCCAGTTTTTGATCTGCGCCCAGAAAAAGTATGACGGGCCCGGTCTTCCAGTGGGGCGTTTGCCCATGATATTGAAAGGTCAGCGAGATAAGGCTTTTGTTTTCGCTGTGTTTCAAAGTCTTATGGATCAAGGTGACCGGTTCAATGCTGATATCTTGGGTGGTTCTGAATGCAATTGATTGGCTATGTTGTATGGCAGAAATTTGACTGCCTTTGGCAATGAGTGTGGCTTCAGTTATGCTGCCCGGTTCAATATCTAACTGGATAATACTGGTTGACGGAATAGGGTGTAACGGTATCGGCCATACTTTTCGTAAAAGCGGATAAACCACTTCCGGGAAACCATCATCAATTTTTTGTTGAATACCGGCAGCCAGAAGCGCAAAACCTTCCAGTACCCGGAGAATATCAGGGTCACCCGATTCCGGAGTAAATGGGGCAAGATGTGGATGTTCTTGCGCCGCGTGATGCATATCCTGCTTTATTTGCGAAAGTGCTTCCCGATAGAAGTCTTCAAAATTCTTCATATTTATGTCTGTCTCTTTTATATTCAACTATTAGTGTGAATTTATATTTATACCTGAGAAATATCAAGGTTGATATTTCAAAGATTTGTAAATTTAGCTTTGTAATAGTCAATAATGTAAATTTTATAGGTGTTCAGGTAACGGGGTTATTTAAGTTATTTCAATGATTTTGGTTTTATGAAGTTTGCTTTAAATTAAGTTATGGCACCATGATAGTTAGATGTAATAAGCTGAAATTAATAGTTAACTAATAATTAATATGGTAAATAAATGTGACGTTACATTATTTTGGTTGGAGATCCTGTATCCTGTCCAAAATGTGATGGTAATCGAAACCGTTATACCCGGTGTAAAAGATCGGCCGTTCACGATCGATAACTAATGGTGCCTGACGGTGTGAAAAAATACAGCTCATCCGAAAGGTGGGAGAATTATCAGATGCTGCTTACCCGACTCATGTGTTCTGAACCGAAGTCAGACTCCGGTTCTTTATATATTAAGTTATTTTTTCATTTTATGAATAAAGCGCTTTTACAGGCAGGGAAAGAGAGTTGCCGGTGAGCACTTTTTGTAGAAAGTCAGTCAGATTTTTCTGATGTTTTTCAACCTCTTCTTTGCCAAACATTGCTGAATCAGCATCAAGATCAACAATTAATTCTCCGGCATCGACTTTCCCGCGATAGATAATGTTAAAGCTAGAGCAATCATAGAGCCCACTGGTGAGTATATGACGTTTAACCTGGCAATCGACAAAGTTTGGAGAGTCAAAAGGTAACACGTTGATGAGTGGCGAAAATAAATAACGGGTATCTTGAGGTAGTTTATGATCTAAAAAGATCTGTTCTATACGATATCTGGCATGAGTCCGTTGAGTATGAAGCGCGTTGATTGTTTTTTTCAAAAAGGTTTCTAATATTTCATCCGGGTTGGTGTTTATCAATAAGGGAAGAATATTAGTCATTAATGCCGGTGTATTGGTTCTGAAACGGGTTCGGCGATTCATATAGGGGAGCCATAACGGCATTGAATATTCACCATTTTGTGTCTGTGCAGCGAAATAGTAAAGCAGGTAGATGCTTGAAAGCGCCACTAACAGATCAGGCCAGGCGATACCTGTATCAGCCGATAGACGTGTTAAACCTGTGATAATATTCCCGGAGAGCACACAACTGGTGTAATGGTGTTTGGTGCTATAGTCGGCACGGGCGATATCCACGGTTGGAAGGTGCACGGATGAAAGATAATTTTGCCAGTATAAGCGATCCTTTTCATATTGCTCGCTGTTACAGTACTCTTGTTCTTCAGTAAGGTAGCTGCTGAGTGAGTGAAAAGAAGCATCGGCACTGGCTTTACCAAGATAGTATGAATAGAAATGCGCACAACGATGTTCAATGAGCGCCATACCAAATCCATCAAGCAGAATATGATGAGCCCGGTTGTACCAGAGATAATGAGATTCGCTTAATTTAAATAGCCACTGAGCGGATAGCAGCTGAGTTAATAAATTCAGCGGAGATTCCACATCGGCCCGCATAAGTTGCAACGCTGTGTGGAAGGGATCGGGCTGCGTTTGTAAGTCGATGAATTTTAACTGTGGTGTGGCGGCTTGATTCGGTTGTTGTAAAGGAAACAGCTGTTCTTTAAGGCGTTTAAAACGGACAGAGAGTATATCTGTTTCACTGGTCACTGTCGTTATTGCTTTGCAAAGCGCCTCTTGATCGACATTGCCCTGAATATCAAGATAGTGAGCGACAGTCGAAACAACTTTTTCGGAATGCAGGCTGAACTCATGCCAGTAATATTGTTGTGCCTGCGTCAATGGCATCCAGCGAGAAGTTTGATCGATGTTTAACATGGTAAACCTTATGAATTCATCATAGAAAATAGAATAAAAAATAAAAAAAACAGATAAAATTTTCTTCTATGTTTGTGATAGGTGTTCATACAATGTTAAGCCACGATATTCCCGTCTGAACAAGCCAACACATAATCGCCTATTTATTCTCATGACATTCATTCTCCTGTTTGATCACCATTTTTCGTTGATTGTTTCTGGCTGAAATCTGAATTGGTTTTATATCTGAGAAAATGAAACATTTGTTGTGCGATACAACAAGAATGTGACGTATTTCGTGATCAGCGTTATTGTATATGATAATCATTATTAATCTCATTGTCGGATATTAGACAAAATGATACATTACGTCCACTTTGGATTATCTGAATGGGTATGCGAGGTTTCTGCATCGCAGATCCACCATCACTGTCTGAGAATGCCGGAATGAAATCGATATTAACCCTTGTATATGGCTTGGTAATTACTCTGGTCACTCTATTTGGGGGGACTGTTTATGCTGCAAACGCGAAAAATGCAGCTCAGACGGAAAGCCTTTCTTGGCCAAGAGAGTTTAAAAATGCGGATGGCACTATTACCACTATTCCGACAAAACCACAGCGTATTTTATCGACCACTGTTTCGATAACCGGAATACTGTTATCGATTGACGCGCCTGTAGTCGCGAGTGCAGCGGCTATGAATGGGAAATTTTTCGCGCAATGGGAAAAGGTTGCTCAAGAGCGGAAAATTGAAAAGCTTTGGCCAGCCGGCAATATTGATCTGGAAATGGCTTATGTTGTCGCGCCCGATCTGATTGTGGTTTCTGTGAGCGGCGCTGATTCCGCATATGCTCAGGTAGAACAACTTAAACAAATCGCGCCTACGATTATCTTAGATTATGGTAAACAGACATGGCAGGGTTTGGCGACTGAATTAGGAAAAGCGACAGGGCTTGAAGATAAAGTTGCGGCCAGAATTACTGGTTTTGATAATTATCTTGCTGAGTGCCGGGCAAAAATTGCTATCCCCGAAGGTAAGGTGAATATTATCAGCTATGCGGGGCCGGGAACCGTTAACCCCATATCAACGAGTATAAGCCCACATGCTTTGTTGCTTTCACAGCTTGGGTTTACTATCGAGTCGGCAGATCCGGCTTGGCATAATAGTGCGAATAAAACCGGGGACTTTGTTTGGGCGCAATATGAAAATATTACGCAGTTAACCGCGCCCACGACATTTCTTTTAAGTGCAGGAGAGCACAGAGCGGCTGAATTCTTAAAAGATCCTGTACTTGCTAATTTGCCTTCAGTCAAAACAGGACAAGTCTATGGTCTTGGTGTGAATTCGTTTCGAATTGACTATTACAGCGCAAAAGAAATTGCTGATAGCATTGTTAAACGGTTTGGCATTAAGCAGAAAGCCAAATAATTTAGCAATTGTTTGAGCTGAATATGAAAAAATTGATTTTTTCAGTTGCTAATTCTGTTACGCAATCCGATAACCAGCAATTCAAATTTCAACGAAAAGGGTTGCTGATTTGCGGGTTATTACTTGTGGCATTTTCAGTTTTTAGTCTTTTTGTCGGGACCCGCCCTGTCACGATTAAAGTCACCTGGGAGGCATTCACCGCTTTTAATCCTGCTAATAGTGAACATTTATTGGTTCGTTACCTGAGAGTGCCCCGTACTTTGCTGGCGATTATCGTTGGTTGTTCATTGGGTGTCGCGGGTGCCATTATGCAGGCGCTTACCCGTAATCCACTGGCTGATCCGGGTATTCTGGGAGTCAATGCCGGGGCAGCGGTTTCCATTGTCTCGGCAATTGCTTTTTTGGGCATTTCCGACGTTATTGGCTATATGTGGTTTGGTCTGGTAGGGGCGACAATTGCAGGTTGTGGCGTGTATCTGCTTGGGGGGATCCGGCATGGGTTGAACCCGGTAAGAATGGTATTGGCGGGCGCTGCACTGTCCGTTGTATTACTTGCTGTCACCCAGATTATCACCATAAACAGTGAAGATGAGGTATTTAATCAATTCCGACACTGGGTGGTGGGTTCACTTCAAGGACGAGGTTATGAGGTGCTTTTCCCTGTCTCCATTTTGGCGGCCTCAGGAGTGATGATTGCTTTAATGTTGACAAAGTCTCTTGATACGGTAGCACTTGGTCATGATCTGGAAAAATCACTGGGTGTTAACCAAACCAAAGTCTGGATCCTATCTGCATTGGCTATCATTATGTTATCTGGCGGCGCTACGGCAGCGGCGGGGCCCATTAGTTTCATCGGCCTGACCGCCCCCCATTTTGCTCGTTTAATTGCAGGGCCTGGTTATCGTTGGGTACTTCCTTATTCTATGTTGATATCTGGCGTCATGGTGGTTGCTGCTGATAGTTTGGGACGGGTCATAGGATATCCTGGGGAAATTAGTGTTGGCATTATGGTGGCGCTAATCGGAGGGCCGTTCTTTGTTTTCCTTGTCAGAAAATGGAAAATTGTTCAATTATGAGCAGACGGAATGATTATGAGACTGAGGTTAATATTTCCGGTAAGGTCTGGCGACAAGGAAAAGTGTCTCTTGTTTTTGTTCCCAGAAATCTTATGGTGATTTGTGCCATACTGCTGTTGATTATGGTATTAGCGCTTTTTTCCATGACTATCGGAAAATTTAATATCACAATCGAACAAATTATCACTATTTTTTGGGGGCGGGGCTCCGGTACAATCAGCGAAAAGATCATCATGGATATTCGTTTACCTCGCGTGTTAACCGCAATTTTTGTTGGTGCAGCACTGGGGGTATCTGGTGCGGTTTTTCAGTCCATTTCCAGAAATGCGTTAGGCTCTCCAGATGTAATTGGTTTTACAGCCGGTGCGGCGACGGGGGCGATTCTACAGATAGTTTTATTTGATAATAGTGCAGTGCAAGTAGCGATTGCTGCTGTTGCCGGAGGAACGCTGACCGCGGTGATAGTGTATCTGTTATCTTTAAAATCCGGTGCAATAGGTGGGTATCGCCTCATCCTGATAGGTATTGGTGTGGGTTCAGTGCTAAGTGCCCTGAATGGCTTATTACTGGTAAAAGGAAATCTCGATAATGCCGTGATGGCAAATTTATGGCTTGCCGGATCACTTAATGCCCGAACATGGATACATGTTTTCCCTGTTTTAATGGGCGTTGTATTGCTGGTGCCTTTGGTTCTTTTGATGGCAAGGAAACTGAGCATTATCGAGATGGGGGATGATATTGCCAGTCAGCTTGGTATCAGGGTGGAACGCGTTCGTCTTATTATGATTTTTTGTGCTGTGGTTTTAGCGGCTCTTGCCACTGGTGCCGCAGGACCGATTGCTTTTGTTGCTTTGGCAGCCCCTCAGCTTGTGGTTCGCCTGACTCGTTCGAGAAATATACCGGTTATCAGTGCGGCGCTAATGGGCGCTTGCCTTTTGTTGGCAGCTGATCTGTTTACACAACTGTTACCTTTACAAGCGGCAGTCCCTATTGGGCTTATGACGGGGCTCATTGGCGGAATTTATCTGATTTGGTTGTTGACCCGTTCCCGGCAAATTTAGCAAGAATTATCGTAAATTTTCTCTTCATGTGGCGAAGATCTCAAGAGAAACAGTCATTCAGGTAATGAATATAATGATATATTTTTTGCGATCTTTATCTGTCTCAATTGATGGAATATTTTCGTTATTTATATTTTTAACTTAGTTTGTGAATTGTTTCTTTATTTTCCTGGTTTGTTTTTTTAAGCCTCAAATTAATTCCATAAAATATAGGGATATATTTTTAGTCAATTTCTTTCTGGCTAAATACCTTCCTAAAACCACATGTTTTACCGAGTTATCTTTTGTTTTTTTTATTTCCTTAAAATAAAAATTTGTTTTATATGGGAAATTTATTTTTCTGTTGCATTGATCACAGTTAATGATAATGATTTTTATTTACATACAATAATACACCTTGTTATGATAATTATTCCTATTTAAGAAATATTATAACAAAGCAACACCGAAGAGTAATAATAACATTACGAAACTACTCTGCGTAAAATTAACATGGGTTGAATCGCACCATGTTTTTCCAGACTGGGAGCCACTGGTCAGCAATGTCACGATTTAACTTATTTAATTTTATTAAAACGATTTCGTGTAAGCTGGCTAAAGGAGAAAAATGAATGAATAGGTTGCACTCAACTCTGCAACATGATGTATCAGAAAAAGAACATACTGAGAAATCAAATTTTGTAGGTATTTTTGGGGCTATATTTTTCGGTGCTATTGTGCTGACAGGAACTGACGCTATTGCGGCAGAAGAAAAGAACACAAAAAGCGCCCAAAAAGGAAATACCAAGGCATTATCATCGGAAGAAGATGTATTAGTGGTAACTGGAGAGAAAGTTAACCGCTCTATTTATGATAGTGGTTCAAGCGTCGAGGTTTATAATCTTCGCAAATTGAAATCTATTCCTAATCCTGATGTTAACACGTTGCTGCAAATGACGCCGAACGTTGTTGATAATGGTATTAGTAATGCTCTTCCCGCTGTTCGCGGTGTTGATGGTTCGGGCCCTTCACAGGGGGGAATGGCTTTCATTAGTGGGACGCGTCCCAGAATCAACGTCTCTATTGATGGGCGTTCGTTTACCTATAATGAATTAGCTTTCGGCACGCAATCTTTGTGGGATATAGAGAGTGTCGAGGTATTTCGTGATCCACAAAGTTATATTCAGGGAAGGAACGCAATTGCAGGCGCGGTGATCATTAAATCACTCGATCCTACCTTTTATTGGGAAAGCGCAATCAAAAGTGGGTTCGCTAATCAGGGCTATCAGCAAGTTGCGGCTATGGCTTCCGGACCTTTGATTGACGAGCAACTGGCCTTCCGTCTTAGTGTCGATCGCCAAAATCGCGATAGCTTTGCTAACCTGGTTTCTTATGATCCTGTTGGCGATCCGCACAAAATTGAATCAACAACGGTCCGTGCGAAGCTGCTATTTGAACCACTGTCCATTCCTGAGTTATCCACCAAATTAACGGTTAACCATCTTGATAGTCGGGCTCCTCAGAACGAAGCATACAATCCAAGGGATACGCTTAATTTAAGGCATGAGCTGTTCAGGCCAGTGGTAGAGCGAAAAACGACCAGCGGGATCTGGGATATTTCATGGGCTTTGTCAGATACGATGAGTCTGGAAAATAAATTAATTTATACCGATCTGGCTTATCACAGATTAACCTCGTCTAAAATTCCAAAAGCTGATACTGATGGCAAAGAGTTAGAAGTTGAACCTATTATCCGTTTTCAAGGGTTTGATAATCGGCTGAATGGTTTGGTGGGTGTGCGTTATTTCCATGGTAAACAGGATGAATCCATTAATCTTTTCGGAGGCAGCAAGTTTGATGATAAAACAGAAACAGCCTCTGCCTATACTGTTTTGACCTACACGGTTGTTCCTGAGATTGATGTGACTTTATCAAGCCGCTTTGAGCGTGAACACAGAACACGTAAAGGGGGAAGTGAAAGTGTAGCAATCGATTTTGATAAAACCTATAACGCTTTTCTGCCTAAAATTGATGTCGCCTGGAAACCGCAGAAAGATCAAACTGTCGGGGTAGCTGTTGGTAGAGGTTATAACGCAGGGGGGGCGGGAGTGACCTTTGGCAAGCCTGTCATTAGTTATACCTACAATCCTGAATATGTCTGGAACTACAGCCTTTATACACGTAACAGCCTGCTGGATGGTAAACTGGAACTCACCTCCAATCTTTTCTATAACGATTATAAGGACATGCAGTTACCTTACTATCTGTCACTTGATTCAACCATGATCCGTAATGCTAAGAAGGTTGAAACGTATGGCGCAGAAATCGGTGCCCGTTGGTTGCCGGTCGAAAAACTTGAGCTAAACGCTAATATTGGCTTGCTGAAAACGAAGATTAAAAGCTTTGCGGAGAGTGGTGTTCAGGGTAATGAATTACCTCGGGCACCGGGATATACCGCAAACCTCTTGGCTAAATATTTACTGACAGAAGATATTGATGTTAGCGGCAATGTTATGTTCTCAGATACTTATTACTCTCAGTATGACAATTCTGCCCGTGGAAAAATCCCCGCATATTGGATAGCTAACCTTCAACTTGGTTATAACTTCACATGGGGACGCGCCACCATATTTGCTCAGAATCTGTTTGACTCTGATAAACGTTTATTAGTTCCGGATAATAACGTTAATTCGATAATTTATCAGCGTCCGAGAATGATTGGTGCAACGTTTGAACTAAAGTTTTAAGGCAATTAATCAACGGCTTGGAACAATAACTCAATAAGTAACCGGACAGTGGTGTAAAACTTATTCTACCCGACAAAAATATGGAGGGTGGTTGTATGAGTGGGATCACATCCTCTGTCCGGAAAATGGCAAAAGATTAGTATGTAGATATAGCCCTGCGTTGACTGGAGAAGTGGGAATATGGCAAGAGAGTTTAAGCGGATACTGACAGATGATGAAGCGCTGCTTTTGGATGAAGTATTCAGTGCCCATGCTGATGGTCATTCATCTTCGGAAACCCAAGAAACTGAAAAGGATTTAACTGAATTTGAAGAGATGATGTGGCTTCATCATCAACAGGATCCTGATGCTTCCGGTCAGTTTGCCTGTGCCTGGTCATTGACAGGAAATATCAACATAGGCCAGCTTATCAGGGCATTAGAGCTTCTTACTAAAGAGATAGTTGGAATTCATGTTAGGTATCGTTTTGATGATGAAGGCGATTTGCGTAAATATTGCGATCCAACAGCGGATTCTCCTATCGAAATTTATCAGATTCAGTCTGATGAAGAAGCGATAAATAGGCTACTTAAGGATCAGTGCAGACCTATCGAGCTTGATGAACATCCACCCGTCAAATTCATGTTGTTTATGAATGGCAAGTGTGGGGTTATTTTGGGTATGATTGTGCATCATATTCTGAGAAATAGCGTGTCATGGCCGCAGATGCTTACCCGGCTTTCTGATGTCTATAATAATGGTTTGAAGACTATCGGATTTGGCAAGGAAGATGTATTTCGCAAGGCAATTCCGGCTAAATGGTTATCATGTGAGTCTGGAAAGATTGGTATTCCCTGGCTCTATAAATCCGATACCGCCAGGGGCGTGCTAATTAAAGAAACGGGTAAAACCAGTTACCTTGATGATGCTCTTCATCATCGTCTTGTGGGCAGATATCGTACTACAATCAATGTTGATGCACTTGCTCCATTTTTGCCTGTGGAGAACACCGCATATTCAGCATTGGCAACAGTAACGGCATTATTTGGTTACTATATTGCAATGATAGGCTCTCATTTGGAGGTGAATGTCAGTGTATCGTGCGACTCAGAATATACCCACGATGAACTCAACAGCCCATTTTTCTACTCAGAATTAATGTTGTTGCGTGTGTGCCGGGATGACAAAAGCCTGGATAAAATAATTGCCGATATTGAAAGGCAGATAGAAAGCGGCAAGCTACAAATTGGCAATGAGGTAGAGTTCGGACCTGACAGCCCACATATTCTTGTGACTTGGCTTAATCAGCCCCAGTCATCACTCAGGTTGAATGATGCAATGGTTGAATTATTACCCATTCCACCGTTGAACGCGCATTTTGATATCTCGCTGGCAGCTGGAAATATAAATGATGGGCAATGGTTTCTTGAATTAATCACGGGCCCGTCAGTATCCGCACATATTGGCGCATTTTTGTTAGAAGGTTTTTGTACCTTTATTCATGAACAAGATGTCACTATTGTGCCAAAACTTACGTCTGTTTTTTCGCTTCCAACGAAGAAAAAACATCAAGATATCAGTGGTACAGCACTTATTCTCGCCAAACAGCCAAAAGAACATGAGGCAACTGACAAAAGCGATAGCCATCGTAAAATAGCCAATATTATTCTGAATGAATTCAGGCAAGCGCTCTCCTCACCGGAAATGACAGTCAATGATGACTTTTTCGATCTTGGCGGGCATTCACTCATTGCCACCCGGGTGATAGGCAGATTACTGAGCTTACATAATATAGAGATCCATATTAACCATCTCTTTAGTTATCCGACTGCGTTGAAACTTGCCGAATATGCACAATGTCATGAACCTATTGATGAAAACAAAGATGAATTGAGCGAAGAACAATCCGAAAAAGATATTTCGGTTGTCGCACCTTTATCCCTTGCGCAAAAATCTCTATGGAAAGCGTATGCGGCATTTGATTTCAACGATATCTTCAACTTACCTTTTATTTTAAAATTTTCGGCAATTATTAATGAGCAGGTACTTAAGCAAGCTTTTTTTGATGTACTGCAAAGACATTCTGTATTGCGTAGCCTATTTTATGAGGAAGAGGGCGAAATCTATCAACGTGTCGTTCCAATGAAGGATTTATCGGGCTATCAGTGGTTTTGGGGTTCTCATGAATATGGTCTCCTCTCCTCAGAAGAAATATTAAAAAAAGAGGGGAAATATCTGTTTGATCTCGCTGAGGAATTGCCTTTGCGCATTAAATTTGTCACCGATAACGTCTCAGGACAGCAGTTTTTATCCATGTTATTTCATCATGTGGTACTGGATGAGTGGTCTGTTACCTTGCTGATGGAAGAGCTGAAACATGCCTATAAATACAGGTTGATAAATGAGACGCTAACATGGCAAGAGCAACCTTTACCATTCCTTCAATATGCAGTCAGGCAAAATAATGAGGGAATGAATCAGTCTCATCTTGATTATTGGGTTAATAATTTACGGGGCGCGCCAAGCGGAGAACCCATTTTCAAAAATGCAGCCAGCGAGTTATCTGGGCAGGCGAATTCCTGTGAAGGCATTGAGTTTGAGATTGAAAAAGTGGTGGCTCAGGGCTTGCAGTCACTTGCTAGAAAAAATGGCGCTTCATTCTTTAATATTCTTTACGCCAGTATTGTTGCATCGCTCAATTTACTGGGGGCAACCGATGATCTTATTGTAGGAACATCGGCTTCAGGGCGTGATGATGCGAGCTTCTTTGACACTGTTGGTTATTTTACTACGGTTGTGATGCACAGGGTTCGCTTTACTGAACAGATGACATTTACTGATCTGATCACTCAGGTTAAGAACAACATCAATGACTCGTTGCCTTATACCGATATCCCTATTGATCTGATTGAAGAAGCCTTATCAGGCCATGCAGATCAAGGAAAAGATCATTTGTTTGAGGTATATATTCAGTTGCACGCGAAAAATAGCTTGAGCGGTGAGTTCCATATGTTGGATGGAAGCCAGATTGCATTTCAACAGATGGTGTTGGAAAAGCAGGAATCGCTGTTGGGGCTGCACTTTGAAATTATGGAAGAAGTGATCGCAGGTGAAGAAACGGTACGTGTTTTATTTAATTATCGTTCAGATCGTTATAGTGCGGCTCAAATCGCTCAAATATCAGAGACGATCAATGGCATTTTGGGGCTGTTTGCAAAAACACAGGATAGCAATATACCGCTTAGGGCTGTCTTGCCAAGGTTATCTGAGCACATAGATAACCGTTGAATACCAAGGTTTCTATTCAACACTGAATAATCCTCTTGCAGTCTGCATTGATATGAATATTGATGCAGACTGATTAATAACGTTTTTGTGAGAAAATTGATGACAACGTCAGCGTTAACACCGGATAACCAACGTGTTTTATCACCTTGTCGCTTGAGTGTGGAAGAATTGCGCCTGGGTTACGGTGAACATGTTGTCTGTGATGAACTGAATCTGCGTATCCCTGATGGTCGTTTTACCGTGATTATTGGTCCTAATGGCTGCGGCAAATCCACGCTGTTGAGAAGTTTATGTCGTCTGCTGCGCCCGGAATATGGCAGGGTTTGCCTTGATGGCCATGATATCCACACTATACCAACACGCGCTTTGGCCCGTCAGCTGGGATTATTGCCGCAAAGTGTGCAGGCTCCTCAGGGGATCAAAGTGGTTGATTTAGTCGCGCGCGGGCGTTTTCCCCACCAGCGGTTATTACGTCAATGGAGTCATGAGGATTATGAAGCGGTGCGCCAGGCAATGGATGCGACCGGAGTGACCCAGCTTGCTGAATGCGTTGTTGACGAACTTTCAGGTGGGCAGCGCCAACGGGTTTGGGTTGCTATGGTACTGGCTCAACAAACGCCATTGTTACTGCTTGATGAACCAACAACTTATCTTGATATTGCGCATCAAATTGAGTTGCTTGAGTTATTTTGCCGCCTTAATCAAGGATCCGGATATACGCTTATCGCTGTGCTTCATGATTTGAATCAGGCTTGCCGGTATGCAGATCATTTGATTGTGATGGCGGGGGGACGGATTGTGGTGGAAGGGGCGCCTGGTGAGATCATGACGACAACATTAGTCTCTGAGGTTTTTGGACTCGATTGTGTTATTATTGATGATCCCGTCAGCCATACTCCCTTAATTATTCCGCAGGGACGGCGTTTTACCGAGGGATAGCGATGGTTTTTAAACGTATTTATTGATAATTGTATTGATAATTATTAATATTCAAATAATATGAATATCGTTGGGCTATGCCTGATAAACTCAATTAACAATTTTTAAGATCAGGCAGAATAACAGGATGATGCGAAATGGAATCTCCACATGGAATAAGGGAGAAATGTTTTAAACATATACATTTTTATAAAGTTAAATCATATCAAAATTTTATTATTGGCAATTTAAATCGTCATTTTATTTATAGTAAGTGATGCAAAGTTATGTCGAGGCAAGAATTCCATTTTCGTGATTACACGATTAACAGATAGAGGTAAAACTTGTGCCAGATCTATATAGAGATACTTTGCTGACTGGTTTTAATGATCTTAATAATAAGGATTTTCTGTTTCTTTCATCCAGTAAAAGTCTGTTAGCACAGGGGCAATATGCGATTGTGTCAAAGCCACTTGATGATGCAGCAAACCCTGATAGCCTGATTCAGCAAGAAATACGTCAATTATTCCAGCAAGCGAAGAGCGATGGGATTGAAAACCCTGTTCTGGTGGGTGCAATTCCATTCGATAAACAGCAAAATGCGGCACTTTTTGTCCCTGAACAATGCAATTGGTTCCAAAGAAAGCAGTTTCCCTCGCTTATTTCCAATTCAATCTATACAGAAAAAAGACGCATCCAGTGGCCTGATAAAGCACACTTTAGTCAGATGGTGAACACTGCGATTGCTGCAATGCGCAATCATACATTAGACAAAGTTGTTCTTTCGCGGTTACTCGATATCGAAACCCATCAGCCATTAGATTCAATTCAATTATTACGGCATCTCAATCAGCAAAATAGTTGGTGTTATAACTTCCATGTTCCGTTGGAAAATGGGGCATTGATTGGTGCCAGCCCAGAATTATTAGTGCGTAAACAGGGCAATACTCTCTTTTCACAGCCGCTGGCAGGCTCTGCAAAGCGCAGTGAAAACCAGCAAGACGATTACAAATTACGCCAGGCGCTTATTCAGTCCGTCAAAGATAATTATGAGCATCGGTTGGTGACCGATATGATGAGAAACGTACTTGAAAGCCGTTGTCAAAAACTACATATCTCTGAAATGCCTTCCACCATCAGCACGCCTGTACTTTGGCACCTTGCCACCGATATTGAGGGAGAGTTAAAGGCACCACAGGAAAATGCACTTTCTGTTGCTTGCCTGCTTCATCCTACTCCGGCCCTCTGTGGCACACCGTATCAAACCGCGAAAAACCTAATTGAGGAATTAGAGCCGTTTAAACGAAACCTCTTTGGCGGCATTGTGGGGTGGTGTGACGCGAAAGGGGACGGCGAATGGGTGGTGACTATTCGCTGTGGTGAAGTGAATGGTTCACGGGTAAGGCTGTTTGCGGGAGCTGGCATTGTGCCTGATTCGAAACCAGAGTCAGAGTGGCAGGAAACAGAGGTTAAGTTTTCAACGATGATGCGTGCATTCGAGTTTTCACAGGAGGCATGTCCAGCATGATAGTTGAATTTAATCGTTGGCCGAAAGCGCTGGAACAGCGCTATCGTCAGTGTGGTTATTGGATAGATCTCCCGCTTAGTGACATTTTGACCCGTCAGTCAAACAACGGGCAAATTGCGCTTATCTGTGGAGATCGTCAGTTCAGCTATGCTGAACTTAACCTGCTGGTGGATAGTTTGGCCGCAGCATTACAACGACAAGGTGTTAAACGAGGACAAACCGCCTTAGTTCAATTGGGGAATGAGGCTGAGTTTTATATTGTTTTCTTTGCCTTATTACGGCTTGGGGTAGTTCCGGTTAACGCTATATTTAGCCATCAGCGCAGTGAACTGTGTGCTTATGCTGATCAGATTAACCCCGCATTGTTGATTGCCGATCGCAACCATTCCTTGTTTAGCGACGACAATTTTATTGATGAACTCAGAGCCCGTACACCGTCTTTGTGTCACGTTGTCTTACGTGGTGATAATGACAGTATTCTGGATTTTGAGACGCGATTGGTAGAAGATGCGGATGATTTTATCGCTAATCCCACACCGGCTGATGAAGTAGCATTTTTCCAATTGTCGGGGGGGAGTACAGGGACACCTAAACTTATTCCCCGAACGCATAATGATTATTACTACAGTATTCGCGCCAGTGCGGAAATTTGCCAGTTTAATGCTGAAACTCGCTATTTATGTGCACTTCCTGCTGCGCATAACTTTCCTATGAGCTCACCGGGGGCATTGGGGGCGTTTTACAGCGGAGGGCAGGTCATTTTAGCGAATAACCCCAGTGCTGATTGCTGTTTTCCGCTTATCCAGCAACATCAAGTGAATGTTACTGCATTGATACCGCCAGCAGTCAGTGTATGGCTTGAAGCGATAGCACTAAGTGGTAACTGTGACGCACTAAAAAGCTTGCGATTGCTACAGGTCGGAGGGGCAAGGTTAAGCGAGAGCCTGGCAAGACGTATTCCAAAAGAGATGGAGTGCCAGTTACAACAAGTTTTCGGTATGGCTGAAGGATTAGTGAACTATACCCGGCTGGACGATGACGAACAGCATATTTTTACGACGCAAGGTTGTCCGACCAGTCAGGATGATGAAGTTTGGGTTGCTGATAACGATGGCAATCCTGTTCCTCCAGGCGTCGCTGGCCGATTGATGACTCAGGGGCCTTATACTTTCCGCGGATATTACCGCAGTCCACAGCATAATCAGCAGTGTTTTGATAGTAATGGATTCTACTGTTCTGGGGATCTCGTCATCATGGCACCTGATGGTTATTTACAAGTCGTGGGGCGTGAAAAAGATCAAATCAATCGCGGTGGGGAAAAAATTGCGGCTGAGGAAATTGAGAATCTGTTGCTTCGGCACCCAGATGTCGTTTACGCCGCGCTTGTTGCTATTCCTGATTCGCTAATGGGTGAAAAAAGCTGTGCTTTTGTCGTATTACGAAAACCGATAAAAGCCGTAGTCCTACGGCGTTATCTGCGTGAGCAGGGAATAGCAGATTATAAATTGCCTGACCGGTTTGAACCTGTTCCCTCACTGCCGATAACCCCTATCGGAAAAATAGACAAACAACAATTACGTCAACTTGCTAAACAATTTGTTCAGCCATCACTCGTTGGAGAAAGAAATGAGCATTCCTAAACTTAATAGTTATGATTTACCTGTGGCAGAAGGACTTCCGACAAACAAGGTCAATTGGTCGTTGGATAAAAATCGGGCTGCGTTATTAATTCATGATATGCAAAATTACTTTCTTAACTTCTGGGAAGAAAATAGTCCATTAATTGATCAAGTCGTGACTAATATTGCCAGGCTGATAGAAATCTGCCGGGAAAATGGAATACCGGTATTTTATTCCGCTCAACCC
Organism: Photorhabdus tasmaniensis; assembly: GCF_011189505.1. Lineage (GTDB taxonomy): Bacteria > Pseudomonadota > Gammaproteobacteria > Enterobacterales > Enterobacteriaceae > Photorhabdus > Photorhabdus tasmaniensis. The sequence goes on along the minus strand of NZ_PUJU01000036.1, from coordinate 30,244 downwards.
AACCAGCAGAGTGATGAGGAGAGGGCGCTGTTAAATGATATGTGGGGACCAGGGCTGAATTGCCACCCTGAACTGCAAAAAATTACAGAGGCGCTCGCACCGCAGGCTGGTGATATTGTCATGGATAAATGGCGATATAGCGCATTTCAGCGTACTGATTTTGAGCAACAGCTCAAAATAGCTGGGCGTGATCAACTTATTATCTGCGGTGTTTATGCACATATTGGCTGTCTAATGACAGCGACTGATGCGTTCATGCGTGATATACAGCCCTTTATGGTTGCGGATGCTTTAGCCGATTTCAGTTATGAAGAACATATGATGGCGCTTAAATATACCGCTGGGCGCTGTGGGCGTGTAGAGACTACTGAGCAGCTTCTTGTTGCCTTAGATGTAAAACAAGCGCAATGGAATAAAACCCGCCTCAAAGAGCTATTACTGCCTTTATTAGATGAAGATTGCGGCGATATTGGTGATGATGAGAACTTGCTCGATTATGGGCTGGATTCTATACGCATTATGTCTCTCATTTCCCATTGGCGGCAGCAAGGATATGAAATGGATTTTATTTCGCTAATGAAAAATCCAACAATAAATGGTTGGATGGCATTATTCACTGAGCGTCAGGGAGCTTGAAATGAGTATTGCGCTTGATTTTAGCGATAAAGTTGTCTGGGTAACGGGTGCTGGTAGCGGTATTGGTTATCAGACGGCTTACCGTTTTCAACAAGCGGGCGCGAAGGTGATTGGGTTTGACATCACGTTCCCTGAGGGGGATTTGCCTTTTACGCCGTATTTGCTTGATATCAGTGATCCTATTGCCGTTTCGCGCTGTTGTGAACAACTTCTTGCACAACAGCCGCAACTTGATGTGCTGGTCAATGGTGCAGGAATATTACGCCTTGGCGCGATTGAGGAGACAACGTTTGAAGATTGGCAACAGTGCTTGTCTGTCAATGCGGGAGGGGCATTCAATCTATTTCAGGCGACTATTCCCCAGTTTCAACGCCAAAAGGCGGGGGTAATTGTCACTATTGCATCAAATGCGGCTCATGTTCCTCGTGTTGGCATGTCGGCCTATTGCGCATCTAAAGCTGCGCTGCGTAGTCTCTGCCTGAGTGTTGGGTTGGAATTAGCACCTTATGGCGTTCGTTGTAATCTTATTTCACCAGGATCGACAGATACGCCAATGCAGCGTGGTATGTGGCAAACAGAAGCGTCTAAACAGCAAGTCATTCAGGGGTTTCCTGAGCTGTTCAAACTTGGAATTCCACTTGGGAAGATCGCGACGCCAGCAGAAATTGCTGATGCGGTCTTGTTTATGGCCTCTGATCTCGCAAGCCATATTACGTTACAAGATATTGTCATTGATGGTGGTGCAACGCTTGGTGCTTAATCGCCTGTTATGATGAATAAAACGCTGTATTAGAGATTGCTGGAAATGAAAATATCTTTTTCATTTCCAGCACTTGAAATCTTCAATACAGACTTAAGTTTTCGGGAGCAATTCATCAGGGCCGGATCTTACTTTTTATGTGAATCTACCTATGACAATAAATTTAAAATCTGAAAATATTTTAAATAAAATAGAAGAATGACTGGAATAAATGCTGCTTAAATTATGTAAAATAATATTTTAATATTCTTTTTTAGTTTTAATAAACTTATCAATAGCTTATGCAGACTCGTTAAAGTCTTTCAGCATATCTGGCTTTCCCTTAAAAAACCTCTAGCCGGAAGTATACAGGCCAGCCAGCTTTTCTTCGCCGCTTTTCAAGGCTTAAATCCTGCCAGATTAACTATTTTATCCGTTTTTTCATTGCGTTATTTTTAGGGTTTTCTCCGTAAAATAAGCAGTGAGAAAGCGCTTTAATACCTATCTGTTCGGATAATATTATTTTACGTGCGGATTTCTTTTCAACTCGCGATTAATGGTTGATGGTTTTCGATTAAATGCGATTAATTCTCCTTATAAAAATTTTTATTTATTGAGTTGAATTGAATTTTTCATTGATATAAAGCTTTAATACTTCTGTCTTCACGCTTTTAAATAATTATGGTAGGTTAGGTAAATATAAAATAAGCGAAGTATAGAATCGCTGATAAATGAATTAAATATAGCAGGGTAAATAAAGTTGGATCCCGCCATGAAAAATACCCCTTGCTTTTTTCCCGGATAATCGCCCTCTTTTTCAGGGCTTAAATCCTGCCAAATTAATCGTTTTATCCGCTTTTTCATTGCGTTATTTTTAAGGTTTTCTCCGTAAAATAACCGGCGAGAAAGCGCTTTAATACCTATGATGTAAAGTCTTTAATACTGCTGTATTCACGTTTTTAAATGATTATGGTAAGTTAGGTAAATGTAAAATAAGCGGAATATAGAATCGCTGATAAATGAATTAAATATAGCTAGGGTAAAAAACGTGGGATCCCGCCATGAAAAATACCTCTTGATTTTTCCCGGATAATCACTTCATTTTCAAGGCTTAAATCCTGCCAGATTAACTGTTTTATCCGCTTTTTCATTGCGTTATTTTTAAGGTTTTCTCCGTAAAATAACCGATGAGAAAGCGCTTTAATACCTGTGATATAAAGTCTTTAATACTGCTGCATTCACGTTTTTAAATTATTATGGTAGATTAGTTAAATGTAAAATAAGCGTAATATAGAATAGCTGATAAACGAATTAAATATAGCAGGGTAAACAACGTGGGAAGAAATACCCCTTGCTTTTTTCCCTGATAATCACTCCCTTTTCAAGGCTTAAATCCTGCCAGATTAACTTTTTTATCCGTTTTTTAATTGCGTTATTTTTAGGGTTTTCTCCGTAAAATAACCGGCGAGAAAGAGCTTTAATACTTATCTGTTTGGATGATATTATTTTACGTGCGGGTTCTTTTCAACTTGCGATTAATGGTTGATGGTTTTCGATTAAATGCGATTAATTCTCCTTATGAAAAGTTACATTTATTGAGTTAAATTAGCCTTGATATAAAATCCTTAATACTTCTATATTCTTGCTTTTAAATGAGGCAAGCTAGGTAAATGTAAAATAAGCCGAGTATAAAATCGCCGATAAATAAATTAAACATGGCAGGATAAACAACGTGGGATCCTGCCATGGTGCCTTCATTTTGGTGATGGCTTTTTATGCGAATCTAGGTCCGCTATTGTTTGTTATAACGAAACTCAGGTGAGAGTTTACTGATTCCAAGTCCATTAATTTTTTTAACCTTTATCTGTACCGGAATTCGTTCTTTCATGGCTTCGACGTGGCTGATGACGCCAATGGTTTTCCCGGAAGCATTCAGATGATCCAGAGCGTCAAGAGCAATATCGAGGGTTTCCGGATCAAGTGTGCCAAAGCCTTCATCCAGGAACAGTGAATCAATACAGGTTTTATTGCTGACTAAATCAGACAAAGCTAAAGCCAGAGCGAGGCTGACCAGAAAACTTTCGCCACCGGAAAGCGTTTTGGTATCACGAATGGCATCGGCTTGCCAGGTATCAACAACTTGCAGTTCAAGGCCATCATTGTTTTTGCGTTGTAAATAATAGCGTCCGTGAAGTTTTCTCAGCCGTTTATCGGCAAGATGAACCAGATGATCCAATGTTAGTCCTTGAGCAAAACGGCGGAATTTAGCGCCATCTGCGGAGCCAATCAGATTATTTAGGTAACTCCAGTCATCATAATTTTGCTGGCAATAGCTGATTTCTGCCAGCAAGGATTTTTGCTGTTGACGGCGAATTGCGTCATTACCGAGCAGGTTTCTCAATTCTCCTTGTTGTAAGGTATTTCTTTTCAGTTCATCAGTGATGTTTGCCAACTGTTCAGTCAGTTGTGATTTTGTATATTGGGCAAGCAATTCAGGGCGATTTTTCCGGTGTTGTTGCAGGGCCTCTTCTGCTTTCTGATATAAAGCTTGGGCTTGTATCTGCTGTTGCCCAAGTTGTTCTTTGAGTTGTTGCAGCTCTCTACGTTGCTCTTGTGATAACAGTGCTGCTTCAAAGGTACTTTGATCGGCAAATGGGCTTTTTGCTAACGCAGAATTGAAATTCTGTTCTGCCTGCTGCTTTTGTTGTTCAGCCTGGCTGCTGTTTTTTTCTGCCTCATGAATGGCACCAGTAAGCAGGCTGATACTGGATTGTGCCTGTTGCAGAGATGACAGTACCTGTTGGTACTCTTCTTCCAACCGCTGAGATTGTTGCTGTAATGCCTGAGCCACTTTCGCAACCGACTGTTCACCAAATAGTTTTTGGCGCTGTTGTTGCGTATCGGCAAGTTGCTGTTTCTGTTGCTGCTCTTTTTGATTAAATACGTTTAAATGGGATGTGTATTCTTCTTTTTGTTTACTCAATGATTCAAGCTGATTTTGAATAACAGCTTGTTCTTTTTGGATTTGTTGCCAGTTTTCACGGCAGTTTTGATATACCTGCCACTCATTTCTACGTTGTTGCAGCCAGTTTTCAGTATCATTCAGGATTGGCAGTGATAAATTATATTCCTGTAATTCAGAACTCATTTTTTCGATAACATCAGCCAGCTTACTTTGCTGTTGCTGTATCTCTGGTTGCAGTTCATACCGGTGTTTTGTTAGGGCATTGTATTGTTGTTTATTCAGCTCAATGCTTTGCTCAATTTTTTTAATCTGTTCTGTATGTACTGTTAGCGCTTTTTCTGTTTTTTGATGCTCTTTTTCTGCCAGTTCAAATTCGGCTAATTGGGTTAGGCAAAGCTGATAAGCCGATTGGTTCTGCTGCACAAATATTTCAAGTGACGGTTTATCTGAAGGAGAGATTTCAGTTTGTAATGTTTTGCAAGTTTGCTGCCATTGTTGAATTAATGAATTCAATTTTGGTTCAGCGTCAGTAATTTCTTGCAAGATATGGTTGTATTGTTGCTGTTGGAACTCTTTTTTATTAATTAACGATATTCTGGTCGCTTGCAGTTCTTCAAATTGCTGACGTAAATCTTTTAGCCGTTGCTCTGATTTTGGCAATTCAATCTTTTGATAAGCCTGAATAGCCGGATGATGTTCAGAGCCGCAAAGTGGACAAGGCGCGCCTTCTTTGAGTTGCGCCCGCTCTTTTTCCAGACTGACAATCTTTTGTTCTAACTGAATACGTTGAGCAAGATCGGTTAAATGTTGCTGTTTGTCTGAGAGTTGTTTATCAATAGTTCCAATTTGAACCGGAAGTTCCTGTAATAATTTTTCCGGTTGCTGTAAGCGAATATGATTACTGGCAATAGTGGCTTGTAATTGCAGGATTTGTGGGGACAATATTTCCAGTTTATGTTGCAGTGTCAGTTGTTCCTGAGATTTAGTTAATTGTTTTTGTAATTTCTCCGGCGAATATTGCTTTTGCAGATTAAAAAATTGCTGCTCTGCCTGTTCAAATGCCAGTTTCAGTGGTTGGTTATGTTCAATCTGTTGTTTTAAGATTGCTTCTTGTTTATGCAGGCCATTGTTGAGCTGTGCGATTTCGATAGTGAGTTTGTCAATTTTTTGAGTTTGGTGATCAATCTGTTGTTGCTGATCTTGCCACCAAGAGAATTTCTGTTGCCAGAAAGCAATTTTTTCACCGAAATATTGATGATGGGGTTGTTGTTCGAAATGGTTTTCCAGTTGTTTTCTTTGACTATTCAATGACAGAGCGTGCTGGTTTGCCATGTCATATTGCTGACAACGGTTTTCAAGTGCTGTTTTCTGTTCACTGATTTGTTGCTGAGTAAAATTCAGATCTTTGATCTGACCATCAATTTGATGATCCAATGGGATCACCTGTTCTGATATCAGTTTTTCTTGTTGTTGCCGGTGTTGTTGATGTGTTTCTCTGGCAGAGCCTGCATTAGTCACTTTTTGTTGCATTGGTGTGAGTGTCTGCTGCTGCTGTTGAAGTTGCTGGCGCATCTCTTCCAACTGTTTACTGATTTTCTGATGCTCATTTTGAGTGCGATTTTTGTCATCCAGCAATGGGCGAAGTATTTCTGCGGGTTCACTGCTAGCCAGTTTTTGCAGTTGTGGTTCTGCGTGGGTAAGTGCTGTTTCTGCTTGTTGTAAAGCCGCATGATTTTCAGTCGCGAATTGCTGGAGCTCTTCTTCACGAATCAGCCATTGTTCCGAATGTTGCCGTGTTTTTATCTGCTGATTTAGTTGCGATTCAGCCTGGGTGAGTTGCTGCTGTTGTTCCAGATATTGTTGATGCTGTTCTTCCGTTAGCAAATCAATGGTGGATGCCTTGGCTTGCAGAATATCCAGCTCTGACTGTGCTTCTTTATGTTGTTGGTAAATTTGCTGGGATAAAATACCGTAAATTTCAGTACCGGTTAATTCTTCCAATAAATCAGCCCGTTCATTTGCTTTAGCATTGAGGAAAGCGGCGAAGTCGCCTTGGGATAACAACATGGATTTAGTGAAACGGCCATAATCCAATCCGGTAATTTCAGTGACTTTCTCTTCCTTATCCTGAATTTTATCCGCCAGGATTTTGCCATCCTCTTTGCGTGCGAGTTCGACTTTGGGCGTTTGCAGGTTGCCGTCAGGTTGATTACGTGCTCGTCGTTGGCTCCAGAAAGCGCGATAGGCGATACCTCTCACTTCAAACTCAACCTCAGCCAGTGATTCTGCTGTGTGGCGGGTCATCAGTTCATTTTGTGAGGCAGAAATCGTCGTCAGGCGTGGTGTTTTGTGATAAAGCGCAAGACAGATAGCATCTAGCAAGCTGGTTTTACCCGCCCCGGTAGGGCCGGTTATGGCGAACAGACCATTGCTGGCGAACGGCTCTGTTGTGAAATCAATTTTCCATTCACCTTGTAATGAATTAATGTTTTTCAGCCGCAGACTCAGAATTTTCATGCCTGTTCCTCCTTGTTTTTATCCTGATAGATAGTATTCAGTGTTTGTTCGAAAAGGGTAGTCAGACGTTTTTTGTGTTCTTCATCTTTAAGTTCTGATTGTTCAAGCCGCCGGGTAAAAACCTCGTTAACGCTGAGTTCTGTCAGGGTTTCTCTGTTTTCTTGTGCTAGCCTGTTTTGCCGCTGTGTTTTACTACGCCGCAGCAGAATGACTTCGACAGGAAGTTTTGCAACCAGCAACTGAATTCTTTTCTGGATATCATGGAGGTAATCTTGTGTGGCAACTTCAATATCTAACCAGACGGGGTGCTCGCCTTTATAGTCATTAAGCGTTTGTAACTGTTGCTCAATTTGTTGCAGATCACCCCTGATAAGCTGCATGGGCTGATATTGAGGAATGGGTAAAAGTTTAATGGATCCCAGTTTGTCTTGGGTGAATTCTACCAAACAGACACTTTTTTCCTGCCCGACTTCATCAAAACTCAGTGGTATGGGGGAACCGCTATAACGGATATGTTCAGATTTGGCGACGATTTGCGGCCGGTGAATATGCCCAAGTGCAATATAGTCTGCCGGTGGGAAAGCTTGCGCTGGGAAGGCATCAAGTGTACCAATATAAATATCCCGGACTGAATCTGTGGCAGTGACGCCAACGGTGGTAAGATGCCCGGTGGCAATGACAGGTAAGGGCAAATCCAGCTCATTACGTAATTTACATGCTTGCTGATAGAGTTGATGATAGTGTTCTGCAATTGCTTCCTGTAACGCCAGTTGTTTTTGTTCTCCTGATTGGCCTGGCTGGCTGGTCATAATATCTCTTGGCCGCAGAAAAGGAATTGCGCAGAGGATGGCGCCAGCTTTACCTGCCCTGGTGTTAAGTGTTTTTATCTGTTTTTGTAGATCTTCGTCAGCATTCGCAATGACGGTGGTATTCAGGCAGGAAAGCAATTCCTTTGATTCATTCAACGTTGCCACGGAATCATGATTACCACCAAGGATAATTAACTGACAGCCAGTAGGTTGCAGTTCAACAACAAAGCGATTATATAGTTCACGGGCGTAACTGGGCGGCGAGCCGGTATCAAATACATCTCCGGCAACAATTAATGCATCGACCTGGTAATCCTCAACCTGTTTAATCAGCCAACGCAGAAAATGTTGATGTTCAGCAGCCCGGCTTTTTGTAAAAAAATATTGACCAAGATGCCAGTCCGAAGTGTGAATAATACGCATAGTGCCACCGCAATGGGTTAAAGTGAATGATGATTATAATAGCTATATTCTGAATGTCGCCTTTAAATCTGGCTTCGTGAATATATCTTCGAGCCGCTTCGCATTCATGATGAAATATGACAATTGTTAAATTAATTGTTGCGAAACAGATTGCAGGTGGAGGATAACCAAGGCAGGATTTCATAAATCTGTCATAAATCTGACGCATAATGCCTTTAAAACTCAATCGCGTTTATCTCAATATTTAACAGGATTAACCATGACAAGACGTATTCTGGTCGTTGAAGATGAAGCTCCGATTCGTGAGATGGTCTGTTTTGTGCTGGAAAAAAATGGCTATCAGCCGGTAGAGGCAGAAGATTATGACTCTGCGCTGGCATGTTTATCTGAACCCTATCCTGATTTGGTGTTATTGGATTGGATGATCCCTGGTGGTTCTGGTTTGCAGATAATCAAGCAAATGAAACGGGATAATAATGTCCGTGATATTCCGGTGATGATGTTGACGGCACGTGGTGAAGAGGAAGATCGGGTTCGTGGCCTTGAAGTTGGGGCTGATGACTATATAACCAAGCCTTTCTCGCCTAAAGAGCTGGTTGCCAGAGTTAAAGCGGTATTGCGGCGTATTTCACCTATGGTGATGGAAGATATCATTGAAATGGATGGTTTGGTTTTGGATGCCACTTCTCATCGTGTGACCAGCCAGGATCTGGCGCTGGATATGGGGCCGACTGAATTTAAGTTACTTCATTTCTTTATGACTCATCCTGAACGGGTCTACAGCCGTGAACAGTTGCTCAATTATGTTTGGGGAGCAAATGTTTATGTTGAAGACAGAACTGTTGATGTACATATTCGCCGTTTACGTAAAGTATTAGAGATTGGTGGTCATGATAAAATGGTGCAGACCGTTCGTGGGACTGGTTATCGTTTTTCTACCCGTTACTGAGTTTGCGCACCGGAGAACCTGATGTGTTAGAACGTTTATCCTGGAAAAAACTGGTTTCAGAACTGTTTCTTTTTGGTTTGCCTGCATTAGTTTTGTCGATATTTATTGGTCATTTATCCTGGTGTTTGTTTGCTTCGGTATTTTTGGCGCTGATATGGCATGGCTATAATTTGCTGAAACTTTCGGATTGGTTATGGTTAGATCGCAGTATGCTGCCACCGTCGGGAAGAGGAGGATGGGAGCCGATTTTTTACGGTATTCACCAAATGCAGCAACGGAACCGGAAACGGCGCCGTGAACTGGCGCTGTTGATCAAACGGTTTCGTAGTGGCGCTGAATTATTGCCGGATGCCATTGTTATGATGACAACTGAGGGTAATATTTTCTGGTGTAACCGTTTGGCCCAGCATTTACTGGGTTTTCGTTGGCCTGAGGACAATGGGCAGCCTATTTTTAATTTACTGCGTTATCCTGATTTTAATCGGTATATGCTTGCCAGGGATTTTGCACGTCCGTTATCAATAGAATTAAATAATGGTTTCACTGTTGAGTTTCGGGTTATGCCTTACTCTGGAGAGCAACTATTAATGGTTGCCAGAGATGTGACGCAGAAACGGGCCTTGGAAAATGCCCGCCGTGACTTTTTTGCGAATGTCAGCCATGAAATGCGTACCCCTTTAACTGTATTGCAGGGTTATTTGGAAGTCATGCAGGATCAGGAGGTGTCTGGCTCGCTGAGTAATAAAGCGCTGAATACGATGCAGGAGCAAACCCGGAGGATGGATAGTCTGGTGAAGCAGTTATTGCAGCTTTCTAAAATCGAAGCTGCTCCTCAGATTGATATGAATGAAATAGTTGATGTGCCTCTGATGCTTAAGGTATTGCGTCAGGAAGCCGCTGCGCTTGGTAATGAATGCTATAAAATTAATTTTGATATTGGTGAAAAACTGAAGGTTTTCGGCAATGAAGAGCAGCTTCGTAGTGCAATGTCGAATCTGGTTTATAACGCGGTGAATCATACCCCGAAAGGTACTCAGATTGATGTCAGTTGGAAAAAGAACTCCCACGGTGCCGAGTTTACCGTGAAAGATAATGGACCAGGTATCAGTGCAGAACATTTACCCCGTTTGACCGAACGTTTCTATCGGGTAGATAAAGCCCGTTCCAGGCAAACGGGGGGAAGCGGCCTCGGTCTTGCTATTGTTAAGCATGCTTTACATCACCACCATTCCCACCTTGAAATCTCCAGTGAAGTAGGTCAAGGAACAACTTTTAATTTTACTTTACCGTCAGGATTGATTGTACCGGCTAGAATAACCAGTAAAAGAGATAAGGATAGTTTGATTAAAAGTAATAATTAATCTTCGTAATTAATTATTAGTGTTGCAGGTTAAAAAAAACACAAATCATATAGTGTGTATTCAATGATAGCTAACAGCAATCACTGGTTTTGAAAAAGAGTGCAGTATATGACTCTGCATTCTGGTTTATCTATTGCCTTCTGGCACTATAAAAGTTTTACTTGTGGGCAGTTGCTGGCGATTCTATCTATAATAACCACTATGGTTCTGTATTAAACAGGTACAGGTGAATATTATTTTGATAATAAATCGTTAAATTAGGGTTCAATATTGCCAATGCGGGCTTAACTATTGGCGGTATTTATATTATTCAAGCCATTAAAATGGTAACAAAAAATTAACAATTATTATGACAAATCGTTTATCATCTAAGGATATTTGGGCGTTAGGGTTTATGACCTTTGCCCTGTTTGTAGGGGCGGGAAATATTATTTTTCCTCCTATGGTGGGATTACAATCGGGTGAATATGTTTGGGTGGCTGCATTAGGCTTTCTAGTCACCGCAGTTGGTTTGCCGGTAATTACAATCATCGCGTTGGCAAAAGTAGGCGGTGGTATTGAAGAACTGAGTTCACCCATTGGTAAGGTTGCGGGGTTGTTGCTGGCGACGGTTTGTTATCTGGCTGTTGGTCCTCTATTCGCAATTCCACGTACTGCAACGGTTTCTTTTGAAGTGGGTATTGCTCCCCTTGCCGGTTCGGGTGAATTACCGCTCTTTATTTACAGTCTGATTTATTTTGCCCTGGTGATTGCTGTCTCGCTTTACCCTGGTCGTTTACTTGATACTGTCGGGCATGTGCTGGCACCCATTAAAATGCTGGCGTTAGGTATACTTGGTGTTGCTGCTCTACTTTGGCCCGCGGGGGGCTCAATTCCTGCAATTGATGCTTATCAGCAAATCCCATTCTCCAGTGGTTTCGTTAATGGTTATCTGACGATGGATACCTTAGGCGCTATGGTATTTGGTATTGTTATCGTTAACGCGGCGCGTTCAAGAGGCGTTGCTTCATCTTCATTGTTGACTCGTTATGCGACGTGGGCAGGGGTGATTGCCGGGTTCGGTCTGGTGTTGGTTTATCTGTCTCTGTTCAAACTGGGTTCTGGCAGTGGATCATTAATTCCTCATGCGGAAAATGGCGCTGTAATTTTGCATGCTTATGTTCAGCATACTTTTGGTGATGTTGGCTCTCTTTTCCTCGCTGTGTTGATTTTTGTCGCCTGTATGGTGACTGCGGTTGGGTTGACTTGTGCGTGTGCTGAGTTTTTCAGCCGTTATCTGCCTTTGTCTTACCATTCATTGGTTCTGATCCTTGGTTTGTTCTCTATGCTGACTTCTAACCTTGGTCTGAGTCATTTGATTAATATTTCTATTCCGGTACTGACTGCGATTTATCCACCTTGTATCGTTTTGATTGTTCTGAGTTTTACTCTGCGCTGGTGGAATAATTTCAGCCGTGTTTTGGCTTCGGTTATGTTAATCAGTCTGCTGTTTGGTATTTTAGATGCTATCAAGTCATCAGAAACCTTGGTGTATTTATTACCAAACTGGGCAACTCGTTTACCGTTGGCTGATCAAGGATTAGCTTGGTTAGCGCCATCCCTGTTGGTTCTGGTTGTGTTTGGTATTTATGACCGTATTTGGGGACGTTCTGGTTCACAAGAAAGTCAAAGCCATCAGTGATGATGGTCCGTTTATTTGACCGTTTGTCATCGTCAGTCAGTTAGAGAAAGCACGGGATGGGGTGCCTGAGAAAGGTATTCCATCCCGATATCTTGAGCTGTTTCTACATGGTTTCTACATACATGGTTTGCTGGTTTCCTGATCGAGCTGTCATTAGTAACCTATAGCAGCACCTGCTGGGCGCCGAACATCATTGGCACCATAGAAATAGTTTTCACGAACTTGACCAGATACGGCAGCATCGTTACCCGAATGGCCTGTATTTGAAACGCCGGCGGCTTTTGGTAAACCAACCATAATTAACTCGGCAGCTCCCCACGGTGTTTGTTCCACCATCTTATATCCCATTTTTTCCAGCAAATTCAGTGAGTCTTTAGAAATACCACGTTGCTCATAATAAACTTCATCTGGTAACCATTGGTGATGTATGCGGGGGCTATTGACCGCTTCCTGAGGTGGCATACCGTGATCAATGATGTTTAAGGCCGTTTGCAGCGTGATAGAGATAATACGCGAGCCGCCGGGTGAGCCCAGAACAAGGAATATATTATTGTCTTTAGTGACGAGCGTTGGGCTCATTGATGATAGTGGACGCTTACCGGGGGCGATAGAGTTAGTCGCGCCCTGAACGAGTCCATACAGATTTTTTTCACCAATTTTTGTCGTGAAATCATCCATTTCATCATTGAGGAAGAAACCTGTTCCTGGTGCGATGACGACCGCACCGAAAAGCCCATTGATTGTGTAAGTGGTTGAAACCGCATTACCTTCTTTATCTACAATAGAGTAGTGTGTGGTTTCTGGTTTTTCATGTGGTCCAACACCCGGCTGAACATTTTCTGATAATGTCGCTTCCCCAGGTTTTATTTTTTTACGCAGAGATTCGGCATAGCTCTTACTCAGTAAGCGATCGATTGGGTTTTTGACAAATTCCGGATCGCCAAGGTAAGTATTTCTGTCCATATAGGCATGACGCATCGCTTCCGTTAGTGTGTGAATATAATCAGCAGAGTTGAATCCCATTTCTTTGAGGTTGTAGCCTTCCAGAATATTCAGAGTTTCACACATTGTTACCCCCCCTGAGCTGGGTGGCGGTGAAGAGATGAATTTATAACCGCGATAGCTACAGGTGACGGGGGCTGTTTCTGAGATTTTATAGTTGGCGAAATCGGCTTCGGTAATAATACCGCCTGATTTTTTGGCTGCTTCTGCAACCCGTTTAGGAATATCGCCATGATAGAACGCTTTTTGTCCTTCTTTGGCGATTAATTCCAGTGTATTTGCCAGATCGGTTTGTATCAACTTGTCGCCCGGTTGGTAAGGGGAGCCATCTTTACGCAGGAAGATGCGGGTTGCTTCTGGATCTTTGCGGAAACGTTTGATTGAGGTGTCCAGAATATCGGTGTCTGCTCGGGTCAGTATGTAACCTTCCCGAGCCAGTTTAATTGCAGGTGCCATGACCTGTTGACGATTGAGTTTGCCATATTTCTTTAGGGCACTGTCCAGCCCCATCACGGTTCCGGGCACTCCGACCGCTAGGTAGCCATATAAACTGGATCCTTTAATAATGTTGCCTTCTTTATCCAGATACATATTGGCACTTGCCGCATTTGGTGCGGTTTCGCGGAAGTTAATAAAAGTATTTGTGCCATTAGCCAGATGAATTGTCATAAAACCACCCCCACCGATATTGCCACAGCATGGGTTTACAACGGCCTGGGCATAGCCAACAGCAACCGCTGCATCAATAGCATTTCCACCTATTTTGAGGATATCTACACCAACTTGTGAAGCAAGGTGTTGGGCCGAGACAACCATGCCATTCTTAGCTTCAACGGCGGGTTCTGAAGCGGCATAAAGATGCGACGAGATGAGTAAGGATATTATTGCCAGTGGTGTTTTCCATGTTTTCAACATGTTGTGAACTCCTGTCATTTTGCGAGGCGATTTTTATAAGTGGAAGTGCTTACTTTTACACGAATTTTAATGTTAACTAATTGTAAATTTAATTATAAGAGGTGATAGTTATCAGGAAGGGTTTTTTTTGTGCGCAAGGTTACAAAACGAGGAATTTCAGAGAAAAAAACCAGTTGGAAGATACCAACTGGTCTGAATATTGGTAACGTCGTGGGTTACAGTTTAGCGGCGTTTTGGGACAGGTATTTAGCTACGCCGTCTGGAGACGCGCCCATACCTTCTTTACCTTTTTCCCACTGTGCAGGGCATACATCGCCGTGCTCTTCGTGGAATTGCAGTGCGTCAACCATACGCAGCATTTCGTCAATGTTACGGCCCAGTGGCAGATCGTTAACCACTTGGTGACGGACAACGCCGTTTTTGTCGATCAGGAAAGAGCCACGCAGAGCTACGCCCGCTTCTGGGTGCTCAATACCGTATGCTTTTTGAATTTCGCGTTTAGTATCAGCAACCATTGCATATTTAACTTCGCCGATACCACCGTTATCGATAGGAGTTTTACGCCATGCGTTGTGGACAAATTCAGAGTCGAAAGAAACACCGACAACTTCAACACCGCGTTTTTTGAACTCTTCGTAGCGGTGGTCGAATGCGATCAGCTCAGAAGGACATACGAAAGTAAAGTCCATCGGCCAGAAGAAGATAACGGCAGGTTTACCGTTCAAGTGTTTTTTCAGGTTGAAATTCCCAACTATTTCGCCGTTGCCAAGGACAGCTGCTGCTGTAAAGTCAGGGGCTTGACGAGTTACCAGAACCATGAGTTACTCCTGTAGTTTTAACTGGGGTTTATGTAAAAATTGGATGCAGAATAAGGAATTAGCGTACATTAATAAAGGGTAAAATACTAATTTTTGCAATAGATTTTACCTATCAATACTTTATTTTTATTTTCTTTACTGTAACGCTTTACCCACGTTGTTAATTGGGGGCGGTTTCCAGTTTCATTTGGGGAAGGTTATAAAAATCTTTATTTTCCGCTTTTTCCATCATATAGGGATAAAATTGCCAGAATAACGCTTCGAGGTCAGAGTAATGGTGTTCTATATCCTGAAATGATCCCGATAAAGCAGATAATCTGGGATGTCTTCGGGCCATTCCATTTAGTACATTTGCGATAAATGTAAGATCTGCATAGCGGATCAACCAGTTTTGTGACCATAAAAATTCATTCATTTCCTGAAATTTTTCGGGAGTTTTATAAAGATGGGGTTCTATTTGACTGTGGGCACTGTGAATAAATGCCGGTAATGAGTCACCGGGAACCAGTTTATCCCAATGTAGGGAAAGGAAGTGATCCCAAATAATATCTAATGTAATTGGCGCCACCCGTCGATGCATGCGAATGCCTGCAACCACGTCAGCGCTGTATTGCCCCTCTGGATTACCGCGAACAAAATCCGCCATCAGGTTCCCTAACAGGGAGCTTTCAGCCAGAGTAGCTAAATGAAGGTGAGCGAGAAAATTCATCTGGTGATTATAATATAAATCAGCGAAGTTATGTGCTTATTTGTTGCACCCTTAGAGCTGCGGCACTAGACTAGTCCGCCTGTTTTTCTGAATGATTAAATACAATGCGAGTTTCCGATTTTACTTTTGAACTTCCTGACGAAATGATTGCTCATTACCCTCAACCACAACGTAGTGGCTGCCGTCTGCTTTCCCTTGATGGTGAAACGGGGGCGTTAACGCATGGTGTTTTTACGGATGTTCTCGATAAGCTGAATGCCGGAGATTTGTTGGTTTTCAATAATACCCGAGTTATACCCGCGCGTATTTTTGGCCGGAAAGCCACCGGCGGTAAACTGGAAGTTTTGGTTGAGCGGGTATTGGATGATAAGCGGGTACTTGCACATGTGCGCGCTTCCAAAGCACCGAAAGAGGGGGCAGAGCTGTTGCTGGGTGACAGTGAGAACGTTAAAGCGACGATGCTGGCCCGCCATGACACGCTGTTCGAAATACGTTTTGATGATCAGCGTGATGTGCTGTCCATTTTGGATGATGTCGGCCATATGCCTTTGCCGCCTTATATTGATCGTCCTGATGAAGAGGCGGACCGCGAGCTGTATCAAACGGTATACAGTGAACGCCCAGGCGCGGTAGCTGCGCCAACGGCGGGGCTCCATTTTGATGAGCCTCTATTGGAAGCCTTGCGTGAAAAAGGGGTGGAAATGGTTTTTGTGACATTGCATGTAGGGGCCGGTACTTTCCAGCCAGTGCGTGTGGAAACCATTGAAGACCATATTATGCATGCTGAATATGCAGAAGTGCCGCAGGATGTGGTTGATGCTGTCCTGGCATGTAAGGCCCGGGGTAATAAGGTTGTTGCTGTCGGAACAACGTCAGTCCGCTCGCTGGAAAGTGCAGCAAGAGCTTGCCAGGATGGATTAATTGCGCCATTTTTTAATGATACTCAGATTTTTATTTATCCAGGGTTTGAATATCAGGTTGTTGATGCGTTAATTACGAATTTCCATCTGCCGGAATCGACACTTATTATGCTGGTTTCTGCATTTGCTGGTTATAAAAATACCATGAGTGCTTATAAAGAGGCGGTGGCAGAGAAATACCGTTTCTTTAGTTACGGTGATGCGATGTTTATTCGCCGTGATCCTTTGGCTTGCAAGGAAAAAGTTTCTTAATTTATTGTAATGATGTATGAAATCAGCATCAGACTGTTTATCTGATGCCTGGAGGTTAAGTGAAATTTGAATTACAAACTACTGATGGTCAAGCCCGTCGTGGTCGTCTGGTTTTTGAACGTGGTGTTGTAGAAACGCCGGCTTTTATGCCTGTGGGGACTTACGGCACAGTAAAAGGCATGACGCCGGAGGAAGTGAAAGAGACCGGGGCGCAAATTCTGCTCGGTAATACTTTCCATCTGTGGCTGCGTCCGGGGCAGGAAATCATGAAGCTGCATGGCGACTTGCACGGATTTATGCAATGGCATGGCCCGATTTTGACGGATTCAGGCGGTTTTCAGGTATTCAGCCTTGGCGCGATGCGTAAAATCAAAGAGGAAGGTGTACATTTCCGCAACCCAATTAATGGTACGCCTGTTTTCCTCAGCCCGGAAAAATCAATGGAAATCCAGTATGATCTGGGTTCCGATATTGTGATGATTTTTGATGAATGTACGCCATATCCTGCTGACTGGGATTATGCGAAACGTTCGATGGAAATGTCCTTGCGCTGGGCGGCTCGCAGTCGTAAACGTTTTGATGAGTTACAGAATAAAAATGCTTTGTTTGGTATTATTCAAGGGAGCATTTACGAAGATTTACGTGATATCTCAGTAAAAGGTCTGGTAGAGATTGGCTTTGATGGGTACGCTGTAGGCGGTCTTGCGGTTGGGGAGCCTAAAGAAGATATGCACCGTGTTCTTGAACATGTCTGCCCGCAAATCCCGCAGGACAAACCGCGTTATCTGATGGGGGTAGGAAAACCAGAAGATTTGGTGGAAGGGGTTCGCCGTGGCATTGATATGTTCGATTGTGTAATGCCAACCCGTAATGCCCGTAATGGTCATCTTTTTGTCACCGATGGTGTCATTAAGATCCGTAATGCCAAACATAAAGAAGATACTTCGCCGCTGGATGAGCAATGTGATTGCTATACTTGTCGAAATTATAGTCGGGCGTATTTGCATCATCTTGATCGTTGTAACGAAATTCTCGGTGCAAGGCTGAATACTATCCATAATTTGCGGTATTATCAGCGTTTAATGGCTGGGATCCGTAAAGCTATCGAAGAAGGTAATCTTGAACAGTTTGTTGAAGATTTTTATCAGCGGATTGGTAAACCCGTTCCGCTATTAAATATTTGACTTAAGTAGTGATTGACTGACCTCAGTGTGTATAGCATATTGCGGTTGGTTTTTTTGATTACTATCGATTTTGATAACAATGAGGGAAAAGTTTAATGAGTATTATTTCTGAAGCAACGGCATCTGCTGGCGCACCGGCGGCTCAGGGAAGTCCATATTCTCTGATCATCATGTTGGTTGTTTTCGGTCTGATCTTCTACTTCATGATCCTGCGTCCACAACAGAAACGTACGAAAGACCATAAAAAACTGATGGATTCTATTTCCAAAGGTGATGAGGTTCTGACCAATGGTGGTTTGATTGGTCGTGTAACTAAAGTTGCTGATACGGGTTATGTCGTTTTAGCACTGAATGACACCACTGAAGTGACTATTAAACGTGATTTCGTCGCTGCCGTTTTACCGAAAGGTACAATGAAGGCTCTGTAATTTCTGATTTTCCCGAAGGGAACTGCCGTGTTAAACCGTTATCCTTTGTGGAAGTATCTGATGCTGATCGCTGCGATCCTCATCGGTTTGCTTTATGCACTTCCCAACCTTTATGGTGAGGATCCGGCTGTACAAATCACTGGCGCGCGAGGCATTGCCGCCAGTGAGCAAACGCTGGACCAAGTCCGTAATGTTTTAGAGAAAGATCACATCACGAGTAAATCTATTGCGCTGGAAAATGGTGCGATTCTTGCTCGTTTCAATAATTCTGATATTCAGCTTCGTGCCCGTGAGGCCCTGATGTCCGCATTGGGCGATCAGTATGTGGTGGCATTGAATCTGGCACCGGCAACACCAACCTGGCTGGGTAAGATTGGCGCAGAGCCGATGAAACTGGGCCTTGATCTGCGTGGTGGTGTGCACTTCCTGATGGAAGTGGATATGGAAACCGCATTAGGTAAATTGCAAGAGCAGAATATTGATGGTCTGCGTACTGATTTACGTGAAAAAGGCATTCCTTATTCCACTGTTCGCAAAATTGATAATTACGGTGTAGAGATCCGCTTCCGTGATGAAAAAGCCCGTTCTGACGCGGAGAGTTATCTGACCAATCGTCACCGTGATTTAGTGTTCAGTATTGGGGCAAGTAATACCCTGAAAGCGGTGATGAGTGATGAGCGTCAGCGTGAAGCCCGTTCTTATGCGGTGCAGCAAAACATTACTATTCTGCGTAACCGTGTTAACCAATTGGGTGTGGCTGAACCGTTAGTTCAGCGTCAGGGCACCGACCGTATCGTGGTGGAATTACCGGGTATTCAGGATACTGCCCGTGCTAAAGAAATTCTTGGTGCGACAGCAACCCTGGAGTTCCGTTTGGTCAATACCAGTATTGACTCTACTGCGGCGATATCAGGTCGTGTACCGGGTGATTCTGAGGTGAAAAACACCCGTGATGGTAGCCCGGTTGTGTTATATAAGCGAGTTATTCTGACTGGGGATCATATTACAGATTCAACTTCTGGTACCGATGAATACGGTAGTCCAGAGGTGAATATTTCACTGGACAGTGCGGGTGGAAGCGCAATGTCTAATTTCACCAAAGACAACGTTGGTAAGCCAATGGCAACGTTGTTTGTGGAATATAAAGACAGTGGCAAGAAAGATGCTAACGGTCGTGCGGTGTTAGTCAAAAGTGAAGAAGTGATTAATATCGCTAATATTCAGGTTCGTCTGGGGAGTAATTTCCGTATCACGGGTATTTCCAACGCGGCTGAAGCCCGTCAGTTATCTTTGCTGCTGCGTGCCGGTGCGCTGATTGCCCCGATTCAGATTGTGGAAGAACGTACCATTGGGCCAACCCTTGGTCTGCAAAATATTGAGCAAGGACTGGAAGCCTGTTTGTGGGGCCTGGTCGCATCAATCCTGTTTATGGTGATGTATTATCGCAAATTTGGTTTGATTGCGAGTAGCGCGCTGCTGGCTAACTTGGTGCTGATTGTCGGTGTTATGTCTCTGTTACCGGGGGCTACGCTCACCATGCCGGGGATTGCCGGTATTGTTCTGACGCTGGCGGTGGCAGTCGATGCTAATGTGTTGATAAACGAACGTATCAAAGAAGAATTGCGTAATGGCCGTACCGTACAGCAAGCGATACATGAAGGCTATAAGGGCGCTTTCTCCAGTATTATCGACGCCAACCTGACTACGCTGATTACTGCGATCATTCTTTACGCTGTTGGTACAGGGTCAATTAAAGGCTTTGCGATAACAACGTCAATTGGTGTCGCTACTTCTATGTTCACCGCTATTGTAGGTACCCGGGCTATCGTGAACCTGCTATACGGCGGTAAGCGTATTAAGAAGCTGTCAATTTAAGGAGCACGTTGTGGCACAGGATTATACTGTTGAACAATTGAACTACGGCCGTAAAGTCCATGACTTTATGCGTTGGGACAACGTTGCTTTCGGAATTTCGTTGCTGCTGTTGGTGGCTTCTGTTTTTGTGATGGCAACCCGCGGGTTTAACTGGGGATTGGATTTTACCGGTGGTACGGTAATTGAAATCAAACTTAGTCAACCTGCTGATTTGGATAAGATGCGTGATAACCTGGCGAAAGCGGGTTTTGCCGATCCTCTGTTGCAGAACTTCGGTAGTAGTCGTGATGTGATGGTGCGTATGCCACCGCTGATGGGCGCTGCTAATGAGGAACTGAGTAAAAAGGTTATTAAGGTCATCAATGACACCGTTGATAAAGACGCGAGTGTGAATCGTGTTGAAATTGTGGGCCCGAGTGTCGGTGCTGAACTCGCCCAGAATGGTGCAATGGCGCTATTGGCCGCGCTTATCTGTATCTTGATTTATGTTGGGTTTCGTTTTGAATGGCGTTTGGCGTTGGGGGCGGTTCTCGCACTTGCGCATGACGTCATCATTACGTTAGGGGTTCTGTCGTTGTTTGATATCGAGATTGACCTGACAATTGTGGCGTCGCTGATGTCTGTTATCGGTTACTCATTGAACGACAGTATCGTGGTTTCTGATCGTATCCGTGAAAACTTCCGTAAGATCCGCCGGGGTACGTCGTATGAAATTATGAACGTCTCTTTGACTCAAACATTGAGCCGTACCATCATGACTTCTGCGACAACCTTACTGGTGGTGTTGATGCTGTATATTTTCGGTGGTGCAATGCTGAAAGGCTTCTCACTGGCGATGTTAATCGGTGTTTCTATCGGTACGATATCTTCTATCTATGTTGCTTCCGCATTAGCGTTGAAACTGGGTATGAAGCGTGAACACATGATCCAGCAAAAGGTTGAGAAAGAAGGGGCTGATCAGCCCTCTTTATTGCCTTGATTATTCTGCCTTGATGCTGTGCAAACACCCTGTGAGTATCCGGCTGGCAGGGTGTTTTTTATTCAGATTAAGGTAAACTGTAAACTGAGTTCGGATTAACCAATCAGGAAGTGATATGCATTGCCCATTTTGTGCCGCTGTTGATACCAAAGTGATTGACTCCCGTTTGGTGGGGGATGGCTCGCAGGTACGCCGACGTCGCCAGTGTCTTGAGTGTCATGAACGATTTACCACTTTTGAAATGGCTGAGTTGGTTATGCCGAGAGTGATAAAAAGTGATGATATCCGGGAGCCGTTCGATGAAGAAAAACTACGCCGAGGTATGCAAAAAGCACTGGAGAAACGTCCGGTCAGTTCTGATGATGTAGAAATGGCGATTAGCTATATTAAATCTCAGTTACGTGCTACTGGTGAACGGGAAATTCCATCCAAAATGATTGGTAATCTGGTGATGGATGAATTGAAGAAATTGGATAAAGTCGCTTATATCCGTTTTGCTTCCGTTTACCGCAGCTTTGAAGATATTCGTGAATTTGGTGAAGAGATTGCTAAATTACAGGATTAATAAGTAGTGAATAACGATGAAAAATATATGGCGCGTGCTTTCGAGTTGGCGCGTCAGGGATGCTTTACCACGTCACCTAATCCTAATGTCGGTTGTGTGATTGTGCGTGATGGGCAGATTGTTGGGGAAGGTTTTCATTTACGTTCTGGTGAGCCACATGCTGAAGTCCATGCTTTGCAGATGGCTGGAGATAAAGCTAAAGGCGCAACGGTTTATGTCACTCTGGAGCCGTGTAGTCATCATGGTAAAACACCGCCTTGTACCGATACCTTGATTGCTGCCGGCGTTAGCCGTGTGATTACCGCTATGCAGGATCCTAACCCGCAGGTCGCGGGAAGAGGGTTTTATAAGCTACAACAGGCGGGTATTGAAGTTGAACACGGGTTGATGATGGAGGAAGCGGAATCCCTCAATAAGGGGTTTTTGAAGCGGATGCGCACAGGATTTCCGTATATTCAGTTGAAGATGGCGGCTTCTCTTGACGGGCGAACTGCGTTGTCTTCTGGAGAAAGTAAATGGATTACATCATCACAGGCTCGTAATGATGTGCAAAAATTCCGTGCTCAGGGCAGTGCGATTCTGAGTTCCAGCAGCACTGTTCTGGCTGACGATCCCTACTTGACGGTTCGCTGGAACGCGTTGGATGCAGAAACTCAGGCGGTTTATCCTGAGAAAAATTTTCGTCAGCCAGTGCGTGTGGTTGTTGACAGTCAAAACCGTGTTGGCCCCCAGCATCAAGTCATACAACAGCCGGGCTATTGCTGGCTGGCCCGTATCAACGCTGATGAACATAACTGGCCTGAAAATGTAGATCAGATATTGCTGCCTGCTCATGGTGCTGGCGTAGATTTAGTGTTACTGATGATGCAATTAGGTAAACGTCAGATTAATACTGTTTGGACTGAATGTGGTCCACTGTTGGCGGGGGCATTACTGACTTTGGGGTTGGTGGATGAACTGGTGCTTTATGTTGCGCCAAAAGTGCTGGGTGATGCTGCCTGTGGTTTGTTTACCATCCCTGAACTTAAAAATCTGGCGGAGGCGCTGGAATTTAACATTTTTGATGTACAGCAAGTCGGGCCTGATCTTCGTCTGCGTCTGCGGCCTGTATACTAACTGAATATGTGAGTGTGGGTTAGCTCGCCTGTTTTTATGCTCTGTGACTAAATCGGCAGGCGCGGCTAACAAAAGAATATGATAGAATCCGCCCCCCTGCGGATATCAACAGATATAAGGAAGGCTATGAACGTCATCAAAGGTATTGTTGCAGCTCCACAAGCTTGTGTGGCGATTGCCATTGCACGTTTTAACAACTTCATTAATGACAATCTGTTAGAAGGCGCGGTAGATGCGCTTGAGCGCATCGGTCAGGTTGCTTCAGAAAATATCACTGTTGTCTGGGTTCCTGGTGCATATGAATTACCGTTGACGGTAAAAACATTGGTCGAAACCCAAAAATATGACGCAGTTGTCGCGTTGGGTACCGTTATCCGTGGTGGTACCGCTCACTTTGAATACGTTGCTGGTGAATGTAGTTCCGGTCTGTCTAATGTGGCAATGACCAGTAAAATCCCAGTGGCATTTGGTGTTCTGACTACAGAAAGCATTGAGCAGGCGATTGAACGCGCTGGAACCAAAGCGGGTAATAAAGGCGCAGAAGCTGCGTTAGCCGCACTGGAAATGGTCAATGTAATTAACGCCATTAAAGGCTGATTTTAGTTTTAATTAAGGGGAATCTTGTGAAACCTGCTGCTCGTCGTCGTGCTCGTGAGTGCGCTGTTCAGGCTATATACTCATGGCAATTATCTGGCAATGACATTGCTGACGTTGAATTACAGTTTCTGTCGGAGCAGGACGTCACTGGTGTTGACGTAACCTATTTTCGTGAATTGCTGTCAGGGGTCGCTGTGAACGCAGTTAAGCTGGATGCTTTGATGGCTCCTTATCTTTCCCGTCAGCTTGAAGAGTTAGGTCAGGTAGAAAAAGCCATTTTGCGTGTTGCTATGTTTGAACTAAGTTATCGTGATGATGTCCCTTATAAAGTGGCTATTAACGAAGCTATCGAATTGGCCAAAGTCTTCGGCGCTGAAGATAGTCACAAATTCGTGAACGGGGTACTGGATAAATCTGGCCCAGCAGCACGCAAGAAAAGATAATTCTCACTGCTTGCCGGGTTTTTCCCACCGTAGACGATGATTTATAAGGCCGGGATACCGGCCTTATGTACGTAATCATCTGTAACTTTTTGGGATTCTATTATGGCATGTGGCGAATTTGACCTCATTGCGCGTTATTTTGATCGCCAGGTAACTAACCGGCGTGACGTAAATCTGGGTATTGGTGATGACTGTGCACTGATGACGCTGGCTGATAAACAGCAATTAGCTGTCAGCATGGATACCTTGGTTTCAGGCGTTCATTTCTTACCTGATATTTCTCCTGAAGATTTGGCTTATAAATCTCTGGCGGTGAATTTAAGTGATTTGGCTGCTGTCGGTGCTGATCCTGCTTGGCTTTCACTTGCGTTGACATTACCGGAAATAGATGAGTGTTGGCTAAGTGGTTTCAGTGAGAGCCTCTTTGAACAATTGCGTTATTACGGTATGCAGCTTATCGGTGGTGACACCACCCGTGGCCCGATGAGTCTGACGTTAACGATTCATGGTCTGGTTCCTGCGGGCAGAGCATTGCGGCGTGCCGGCGCAAAAAATGGCGATTGGATTTATGTGAGTGGCTCGTTGGGTGATAGTGCGGCAGGTTTGGCTCTGTTGCAAAACCATTTGCAAATTTCTGATCCAGTGTCCCGCGATTGGCTAATTCAACGTCATCTCCGGCCGCAACCCCGTATTTTGCTAGGGCAGGCATTGCGTAACCTGGCAACGTCAGCAATTGATTTGTCTGATGGTTTGATTTCTGATTTGGGCCACATATTGAAAGCCAGCCGATGTGGAGCCAGAATAAATTTGGATGCGATCCCTTACTCTGGTGCAATGAAACAATACGTTGAACCGCAGCAGGCGCTTATGTGGGCTTTGAGTGGCGGGGAGGACTATGAATTATGTTTTACTGTCCCGGAAAGGAATCGTGGCGCGCTGGAAATCGCTTTGGCTCATACCGGTGCCGGTTTTAGCTGTGTCGGACAGATTATGCCGGAATCAGAAGAGATTCGTTATTACAGCAATAATAAAGAGATTAAATTGGATCTGAAAGGGTTCGATCACTTTATTACCGAGGAAGCACATGGATGAGGCAAAACGCCGTTTACGGATGAGTAATCCTTGGCATTTATTAGCGACGGGTTTTGGTAGTGGGTTATCGCCGGTCATGCCGGGAACAATGGGATCTGCTGCGGCTATTCCATTCTGGTTATTATTGATGCAGTTTCCAGAATGGATTTGCTGGTTGGTTATTATTGCAGGAATGTTATTCGGAATAATGATTTGCCAGCGTACTTCTGATGATATGAAAGTTCATGACCACGGCAGTATTGTCTGGGATGAATTTATCGGTATATGGATCACATTGATGGCGATTCCTGTGGTTAACTGGCAGTGGGTTTTAACGGGATTTATGGTGTTTCGTATTTTGGATATGTGGAAACCGTGGCCGATTCGTTGGTTTGATCGTTATATTCACGGCGGATTAGGTATCATGTTGGATGATATTATCGCGGCTATATTTTCTTTCGTCATTGTTTGGTTATTGGCATTTTATCAGATTTTAACTTTCTGATGTGCGGGGTATTTGATAATTAAATAAATAGGAATTTCAACCCATAATTGGTTGATTAGTAGTCAACTTCCTCCTGCTGGCCTTTTGGTCAGATCTGCCCTGTAGGGGCTATATCGCCCCTGTACAGGCGGTTACGTTGCGAACTAAGTGCAACATTGTATGACGGATCAGAAAGGCCATCTCATCTGGCCGGGGCTCAACCACCTGGCTACAAGGCTAAAAAGAAAAAACGCCATCAATCAGTTTAAATTAAGACGAAGATCTATTTTTTGATATAGAAGACAAGTTAATCTTTAACCTTCTAATTATACCCTTGCCTGATATCAGACATACTTATTTTATAAGGGGGCGCACAAGAAAATGGTATTTAGCATACCTTAAATTATAAAGATCACCTTATTTTCCGTGCATTACATCAGCCATGCTGTAAGAACCCCCCGATCCTAAAATTAATGGATCCTTGCGGTTACTCTTATACGTACAATCCATCATGGAAAAGGATATTAATGAAAATGAATCAGCGAGAAACTAACGTAAGCATACTTGCAGGGAATTCGCGAGTTTATCTCAATAAGGATAATGAGATAGTTGTCGAGGCTCAATTGAAAGCCTTTGAGGCTGCGCTGCTGTTCGCCAAGCGATGCCAAGATAAATGTGGCGAATTACCGAGAATATCCGTGGCATTCGATCATCATGGGATATTCCGCCTCCAATTCCTGACAGAAAACCTCTCTAATTCTCAAAAAAGGAACCCCCGTCTGAGTCATCTCCACGCCTCGATCATGAATGTCTTCTTGCCCGTAGCTGAAAAACATCAGATTCCGCTCTGTGAAATACGTGTTATTCACGAAGATTCAGCTAGGCAGCACCTTGTCCACATTCTCGCCTCCGGGGAAATACCCGAAACCATCACACGGCGGATGGTGTCTAAAACCTTCGCTGATGGCAAACCACCGACATCAGATGTTTCTTACGAAGAGCCGACTCAGAAACTCACCTGTGCGGCAATTACGAAGGAGTATTTTGAGAAAGCAGCAGGCGATCACAAAGGTTCAGACGCTATTCTGGAGGTGTTTTTTGAGGACTGCGCGTGGTCGAGAGCCCTGGCATATGTGCGTGGGCTCCAACTTAGCCACATGCTCGGTGTTTTAACCGCCATTCGTCTCAATCTTGTTAATGAAGAGGGAGATGTAAGCACAGGCGATTTAATTACTGCCCAGATATAGCCAAGATAATAAGAAAATAATCTTCATCTTTATTTGTTGAGGGAGAAAATTATGTACAGTTTAGCACAGCCGATATACCTGGATAACAACGCTACAACGGCATTAGATCCTGATGTGCTTCAATCTATGATGCCCTATTTTACCAGCGCTTACGGAAACGCTTCCAGCAATAACCATGCATTTGGGTGGAAAGCGATGGAAGCTGTTGATGGTGCGCGAAAAGTGATATCGACATCGATAAATGCAGCAAGTCATTCCGATATTATATTCACGTCTGGCGCGACCGAGTCGATCAATCTTGCAATCGCTGGCCTTCAACATCGGGGTAAAAGGGGTCATGTCATCACATCGACAATTGAGCATAAGGCTGTTCTTGATTGTTGCAGTAGGCTCGAATCAATGGGAACGGAGGTGACCTATTTACCGCCGCAAAGCGATGGTGTCGTATCCCCAGACTCAATATCTCGTGCAATGAGAGATGATACTTATCTCGTCTCGATCATGGCCGCTAATAACGAGATTGGCTCAATACAAAAAATTGAAGAGATAGGCGCGATCTGTAAGGAGCGTGACATTCCTCTCCATACAGACGCCACGCAAGCGCTCGGCAAAATAGAATTTGATGTACAGCGCATGAACATTAGCCTTGCCTCATTTTCCGCGCACAAAATATATGGACCAAAGGGGATCGGCGCACTTTATATTAATTCACGTAATAAACATATGACACTCGCCCCTATCATCGTCGGAGGGGGACATGAACGAGGCTTACGCTCTGGAACCCTTAACGTTCCAGGGATCGTAGGTTTCGGGCGTGCCGTCGAACTATCTGTTAAAAACTTGGCTGCTGAGTCGATGAGGTTACGTTATTTACGGGATTTGCTTCGGCTGTATATTACCGAGCATGTAGCTAACGTTCGGATAAACGGTCATCTCACCGAATGCCTTCCCGGTCTGTTAAATGCCTCCTTTGACGGTGTAGATGCTGACTCGCTTTTGCTGGAGCTTTCTGAGGTTGCACTGTCCTCTGGGTCTGCATGCACATCCGCTAACAGGGCTCCTTCACATGTACTGAAGGCAATAGGGGTCAGTGATGCGCAGGCTCAAGCCAGTGTGCGCTTTGGACTGGGCAGATTTAACAATGAGGATGAGATACGGTATGTTTGTCTCCGTCTGGAAAAAGCGGTGAATAAACTGAGGTCAATGGTGCCAAAGTCATTTGGCACCCGATAATAATTAAGAATTAATTAAGATGGAGTTTGACTCATGCGAACAATGTCGGCACTTTTTCTCCTGTTCGGAACCCTGTTCACTGCGGGGGGATATGGCACCACCTTCCTTATTTCCGCGTATTTTCGGTCACAAGGGGGGAGTGACATTGACGCCGGGACGACCCTCAGTGTGGCTTTGGTCGGCACCTTGATTGGTGTTCCTTTAGTCGGATGGTTTGCCGGGCAGTTGGAAGCATCCCGCCTTGCCGCCCTTGCGGCGTTGGCGATGTCTTGTGGTTATCTTCTTTTAGGCGGCTTCAGCGGTGAACTGGGTTATATTCCGCGTATCGCGGCGTTTTTGATTGGACTCGGTTGGGGAATGTTCTATATCAGTGGGCCCATGGCGTTGTCGGAACGTGTAACCGATGCCGACAGGGGCCACTGGTTTACCCGATTCAGTGCGTTTCAAATGGCTGGGATTTGCGGCAGTCCCATCCTCCTCACCGCAGCGGTTGAACAGGCGGGAGTGTCCATCCAAACAACGTTTCTTTTTGTTGGCGTCGCTGGCATCTTCGCCTCACTGCTTCTGGCGACCTTTGGTATCAAGGAGCCGCATGGTCAACGGGAATTATCACTGAGACCCTGGGTGAAAAAGATAGCGAAGATCGCTACAAGTAGCGCGATCCGCCCCATTGTGATGGTGGGGCTGGGAGGCTGCGTATTCTCCGGAATGATGTCATTCCAGAGTTCGCTCGTCGAAGGGACGCGTGCAAATGCAAGTACCTTCTTCGCTGTACATGCAGCGACCGTGGTTGTGTCGCGGCTTTTGTTGGCCCGGCGTTTATCGACGATGCCCCGTATCCCGTTAGTCACTGCGCTGATGTTATTCTTAATCGTGGGCATTTTGGCACTGCTGGGCATACCGGTTCACCCCGTGTTCCAGATTGCGGCGGCCATGTTAACGGGGATAGGGTATGGATTGGTGTATCCCGTCATTCAAACATGGGCAATAAACGATTCTGCTCTTGAGAATCGCCATGCGGCCCTCACCTGGTTCGTTGTCGCCTATTTTGTAGGTATATTTGGATTTCCGGCGATAGGTGGATGGATATTAGTTGGCGCGGGCAAGGCCTTGTTTATCCTCGTTCTGGCCGTAATAGCCTCTCTTGAACTTGTGATGGCGTTATTGGGAGGGAACTGGTTTTGTCGCATTAAGGACAGGTTGACGGCGCAGGATGAAGTTCGTTAACAGTCATTCAGCCAGTCGATTTCCTTGGCTGGCATCTTGATAATGCATTCGACAGATACTCAAATCAGCATGTACGAGGTACTAAATGAGCACTGAAACTTACGTTCGCACACGTATAGATCCAGCAATAAAGATCATGAATTAGCCGGAGGGTAGGGTTTATAGAGTGTCATATTGGGGGGGTGACGCCTGCTCAGGGATATGAGTGACGTACACTGCAAGACTCCCGGTACTGAAAAAAACTGTTGAGTTTTAACATCAGTTTGCAGGTTTTACATTGTTATTAAAAGTCACTATTTTAACTCCTGGGTTTAATCGATATAGAGTTTTAATCGTTGTTTTCACCACTTTTAATGTCTGATTATCCCCAAGTTGTTGACCAACCCATTTAAAAACATCCTTAAATACATAAGCAGAATGCCACACCCCTGCTGGATTGGGGACGTAATACTATTAATAAACTTAAGGAACTGATGTTGTTTTAAAAAAAGCATTTCCAGCCTTATCACCACTTTCCAGCATTTAATACATCGCATTCCCCATTATCAGGATTAAACAACCCGATCTTGATCACATTTCATACTATCCATTCAGACAGATAAATAATCACACATTAGAATAGTTTTCTTATGTCACTATCAAATTATCACTATTTCCTATGGAAAGATGACCGTTTTATCACCAAAGCCAGATTCACTTAAGCAAAGAGAGAGTACGATGGATCAACGCAACAACTCGATGGTCAGGGCCACGAGTTATCGTTTAATTTACCTGACCGCCGTTTATCCCCTTCATCCGGCTATTGCGGCTGGGATAACGCCGGATAACAGCCAAACACAGGTACAAAATCAGGGTAATGTCCCGGTGGTGAATATCGCCACACCGAATAACGCGGGGATATCCCACAACACCTATCAAGAGTTTAACGTCGCTACTCAGGGTGCCGTGCTCAATAACGCCACTCAGGCGGTGCAATCACAACTGGCCGGGCAACTTAACGCCAACCCGAACCTGAAAGGCCCGGCGGCGGAACTGATTATTAATGAGGTCACTGGCAGCGGACGCTCTGAACTGCAAGGTCAGTTGGAAATTGTCGGCA
>NZ_PUJU01000035.1 GCF_011189505.1 Photorhabdus tasmaniensis | reverse complement strand
CCTGATCGTTACACACTGATGGTGTTGAAAGATTGCCTAATACCCGCAATGTGAAACTCACTTTCAGGGTATCAGAATCAAAAGGCAATGCCGCAACATCAACACGTTGCAGGTTTGCTTTTTGAATCTCGGCATCCAATTTGGCCGGATCGCTGGTTAACGCGTTTTTTAATCGATTAGAAATCGTCCCTCTGACCGCTTTTTCCTGAATAGCAATAGGTTGCCATTCGCTGGTTTGCTCCCAATTTCCAGCAAACATGACAGCATCAGAGTTAGAAAGTTTACGTTCAAATGCTAATACAGAAGCGGTTTTGGTTAATTTAGCCATATAAATATCCTTTCTTTAAGTTAATTAGTCGATGATTCTTACTTTCTTGTTGGATTGACGGGCAGCAGACTGCTGATTGCAGCATCGATAGACACCCTCTTGATAGTCATAACACCAGAGTAACTGACGAATATCATGAATACGATGCGGGCTTTGCCACTCTCCTACTCCATAAATTGCTTCTACAAAACGAAATGGAGTATTGGGATCTCGCGTTTTCTCCACTTGTCCGGCAGGATATAACGGCGATATTGCCTGATAACCTGTCATCAAAGGAACTAAATATCCAGAAGCGGGTTTGGCAACATATTCCCAAGTTGCCGGGTCGCCAATTTCAGGTTGTTTATCTTCTTGAACAGGAATAGCCCGCATTTTGATAGCAGCGAAATCAAGCCAAGCATCAAGCAGTTCTGCCTGCGGATTGCTTTGCTTTAATGTATCGTAATGATCAGCTAATAATTCAGAGCGATCCAACAGGGCAAATCCTGGCAGTAGACGACGCATTAACTTACGTGTTTCTTGCTCTTGTTGTGGGAAAGAAATAACATCCACTTTAGCAATTTCAGTGATAGTGCCACCAGCCAGCCGATGAGTTGAACATATTTTCAGCAAATGTTGTTCTAACTCGTCAATGCTTGTACTCCCTCCCACAATCTCACCAGAACATTCCATTAATAAAGACACCGTCATATGCATACGGCCTTCTTCATTAAACGTCGCTGTTTTTGCTTCTTTAGTTAGCGGATTGCGAGTTAATGCAAAAACTTTATCCTTAATCGGATCAGACTGATAAGCATGTAGTTGATGGTTATGACAAATAACGCCGCAATTTTCCAATGTTAAATCATGACTTTGTTGCAACTTACGTGAAAATGCATGAGTAAACCCAAGAAAATGAGTGATAGCCGGAAAGCCATAGGTTAAACCCACAACCGCATTCGCATTTTCCACTTTAATCTTACGTAAAATAATCAGATAGCTCATGGCATAATCTCCTGCAATTCATCCTCAAATTCACGTAACCGTTCCTTAAATACAGTAGCCCACTCACGACGTTCAGATAATCCCATTTCTAATCGTTCATGTTTTAAACTCTGATTCAGCCAGTAACTAAAATCCGCGACTATCTCTTTTTTCCAGTCGCCATCTTCGCGTTCCAATGCAAATGTTTCATCTTATTGGCAACGATAAGGATCAAGCCAAAGCTGCTGAGCATATTTTAATTCACAATCTTCATTGGCACTCCAGCCTTTAAGCTCGCTCAGATTTTGTATGCCAGCAACATAGTTAAACAAAATATCAATGATTTCATCAATATATTCCTGACGACATTGCCGGATCTCTAGCGTATTTTCATATTTTTGTACACTTAACAAATACCGTTGAGTCTGCCAAATAGTGCTACGGGCTAATGAAACAAACTCACTGCCCAGTTCAAAAATAGACCTGTGCTCCATAGGGGGTTTAGTGATACTTTTCCATTCAGGAGCTGAACATGGTAAAAGCCAGACACGTCCACCTCGGACACTGTTAAGATAAGAGGTAATTTGTGGCTTAGTGCTACCAAAGTACTGCGCAGCAGTATTAGGATAAATCACTCTAGTTTCGGGACGCCAATAATTTTCCCTTTTCGCTTTGTTAATTTCTTTAGATAATTCACTAAAGCGCACGTCAGTAATACGCTGATACATGGTATGCGCCAGAGACGAAGAAAATAATGGACTTAATAAGTGATACCCACTATTGCTGATCGGGAAATAGAGCTGTTTTGCCAGTCTATGTGAAGAAAGTCGTTTATCTGATAAAACTTGCCTGAATCCATTGATCCACAATTCAAGCTGCCGCTCATTTTCCGCCAATTCAGCTAGTGCTGAATAGTCGCCCCGATTTATATTCGCCAGCAGTGAATCATCTTCCTGATATTCTGTTAACAATAATCGCAATATCAATAGCAGCCGCGTTTCCCGCTGCATCTATTGTAGGTTTATCTAAAGCTGCCGTGGAAAGATATTTAATATCTTTTTTTACATTTGATTTTGATTGTAGCGCTAAAATACTGCTCCCTCTTGCATCAGTATGGGTAAATTTCAGAACATGTGTCACTAAGCGGATTTGATCTACCCGGTTAACCGCATCATCCAACCAATTCGCAACAATGTAACGTTCCTCCAACGCCTTGCGTTGTTCAACGATCTCCTGTTGAGCAAGCGTGATATCATCCAAAGAAGCTAACTTCGCTAATCTCTTTTCTGCCTCTTTATCAAAAATCTCTAGCTTTGACTGTTTACGGTTTTCGATATAATCGATAATAAATCGACTCAATCCATTTTCATTCATAGGCTTTTACCTACCTTATCAAAATGATTATCTGGGCACCCCTAAATTATGAACAAGTAAACTGCCCAGTTTGACCATATTTAAAACATTAACGAATGTATGAAACGCAGAATTACATGACTGAAAAACGTCGCTATCTCTTTTAACTTCACCATAGGTTCCAATATATCACCGTACAACCATGACTTACTGCAATAATGAGAAACATGATATCAGCCGGGTTATGGCATTGGCTAACCATGAAACATATTTTTCTGCTAGTTAAAAATGGGTAAATATGTTCACAAGGCATCCTGTTATCAATGGCATATTTATAAGATAGTTTGTTTCTTCAAACGTTCAATTTATTATTAAAAAATATGATTATGCACTACTTCTAAATCCATACACTCATCTCTGTCTCCAGTTTAGGCAATTATTGCGCCATAAATCAAGAATATTCATGAGCACACATAGGGATTGTGACCAAGTAGCTACGATCACCGCCAACTTTTTTATCCCTCATCATCCTAAAATCATTCGTATATGCGGTGTCAAATATGTAGGTATTTAATGAGCACATATTGTTCATCATCTTCCTTCAATGTACTATTTTAAATACATACATACATACAGACAGCAGAGTTTAACCATGCCTCAGATCCCAGTAGAAACTAATGACCATATGTCGTTACGAATTGCCTCAGAAGAAAAATTGCTATTAATGCGTGCTGCTGCTTTACAGCACATCAACTTGACTGAGTTTGATGAACGGATGGAACTGACTGAAAGAGACAGTTTGTATGTACTGAATCTTTTGGATAATCCACCAGCACCCAATGATAAATTAATGGCCGCAGCATTTGCCTTACCGAAGCAATCATGACATTACAAACTTGGCACGAAGAACCCATCAGCAGGCATCACGACCGCGCCGCCTTCAACTGTGGTGATCGCAGCTACCCGGTCACCACCCCATATAGATAATTAGACCCAGGAAATCCAAAAAATATAATAACTCATCAACTGGGTGCGCCAAATACACCTAAAAATGCTGGCTGACGTCTTTTAGCTCCATCTCCTTGGTATCAGCCAGATGCGGGTAAATTGTCTCAGTATCAAGTTCCATCCAAGCACTCACATCTGATGGACTAGCAGGGGCATTTGAACAGAAATTTACAGTTTCACAGATTATTGACAAAGTGCTGGTTTTTTATCCGGCACTTTATTTTAATTAAGTTCCGTTCACTCAACGGAGCTTGCCACCATGTTAAGACCCCCCCTCTCCAGACTTTCCCACCAGAAACCCTCTCGCTTGACGAGCTGGTGCCCAAAAATCACCTGGTCCGTCACGTTTTGATGCCACCATTGATTTTGAATTCATCCGCGAATGAGTCGCGCCTTTGTATTGCCACAATAATGGTCGACCTGCCATTGATCCGGTCATGTTGATTAAAATGATGTTGCTCGGCTACTTGTTTGGGATCCCCAGCGAACGCCGTCTGGCTCAGGAAATCCAAGTCAATGTGGCCTACCGCTGGCTCCTCCGCCTCGGCTTAACAGAGAAAGTGCCTGATGCTTCGACCCTGAGCCAAAACCGTCGCCGCCGTTTCAATCACAGCGAAGTCTTCCAGCAGATTTTTGATAATATTGTTGAGCAAGCCATCGCCAGAGGGTGGGTGGGGGGACGGGTACTCTATACTGACGGCACCCACCTGAAAGCCAGTGCCAGTCCGCATAAATCAAAGAACGAACTGCGTTCTGTGCCCCCCAGTGCCTATCTTGAGGAACTGGAAAAGGCCGTCAATGAAGACCGGGCCGCGTCGGGAAAAAAAGCTTAAAACCAGCCATGAAGGAACGGCAGAGAAAGACAAAGGTCAGCACCACCGATCCGGACAGCGGATTTATGCACCGAACCAACAAACCCAGGGGTTCTTTTATCTTGACCACCGTAGCGTGGATGGGAAAGTTGGCATCATCACCGATACCTACACTACACCGGACAATGTCCACAACAGCCCGCCTTTTATTGGGTGCCTGACACGTCAGCTCAGGCGATTCTCCCTGGCTCCCCTCGCGGTTGGGCTGGATGCGGGCTATTTTACGGCCCCGGTTTGTTACTTAACGGAACAGTTAGGTGTCATGCCAATAATCGGTTACCGCCGTCCGAATAAGGAGGCAAACGTCTTCCAGAAGAAACATTTTACCTATGACAAGCAGGAGGACTGCGATGTGTGCTCTCAGGGCGAAAAGTTGATTTATCAAACGACCAGCCGGGAGGGATACCGGCATTATCAGGCTGCGGCGACTATCTGCCAGTATTGCCCAAAACGCACGTCCTGTACGCAGGCCAAAAGGGGCAGACAGATAACCCGTCATGTCTGGGAGGACAGTAAGGAGCAAGCGAGGGAAAACCGGCTAACGGAGTGGGGTAAAAAGACCTATAAGTGACGAAAGGAGACGATAGAACGCAGTTTTGCGGATGCGAAGCAGCATCATGGGCACCGTTATGCCCGTTTCCGAGGGTTACTGAAAGTTCAGATACCGTGTCTGCTGGCGGCAACAGCCCAAAATATCAAGAAGATAGCATTGCTGGTCGCGATGCTTTGTTGTTTTTATCTCTGGAGAGCGAGTATTTCATTGCAGGAGAAACGAAAATAACGCCTTGTCAGGCAATTAAACCGGCTTAATGAGGAAAATGGGTGGCATTATGATTCACATAATGAAAGGAACAAGCCCCGTTATTTTCAACGAGGTTTGTCAGCGGTCTGAGGGATTGTTAAGCCCCTGTGAAGTGAAATTTTAACCCTAACGCTTTTGTTATTTTCATCATGGCGCTGAATGTAGGGTTCCCTTTCCCTGAAAGGGCATGATATAGCCCTTCTCTGGACATGCCAACCTCTCTTGAAAGCTGGCTCATATTTCTGGCTCTGGCAATATCACCCAGCGCAGAAAGTACCAGTACCGGATCGCCATCTTCTAAAATCTCGTTAAGGTACATTTGCATTTCTTCTCCATTGTTCAAATGTTCTGCAATATCATACTCTTTCAGTTTCATAGCTCCCCCTCGATCTCTTTATAAATGGCCTTAGCTCTGGTTATATCTTTTTGCTGTGTGCTTTTGTCTCCTCCACACAACAGGACAACGATAACTTTCCCGTGGCTTTTCAGATACACCCTGTACCCTTTCCCTTCATGAATCCGCATTTCTGAAAACCCTTCACCTACTGGCTCTATATCGCCAAAACTCCCGTTTTTCAGTCTGCGAATCCGTGCCTGAATTTTTGTTTTCGCCTTAATATCTTTCAGGGCATCAATCCAGCTATCAAATGTTTCTGTACTTAATACAGTTATCATTCCATTGCCCCTTATAATCTGATAATTAAAGTATACGCTTTATTTCTGATTTGTAAAATACATCTGACATAATAAAGGGGCATTTCAGCCCCTCCTTTTTTTATGCTCTCCAATAACTCATCAACTGGGTGCGCCAAATACGCCTAAAAACGGATGATAACGCCATGCTTCTCCGTCATCTTTTTTCCTGAGACAAATCTCACCAAAACGTTGGCTGACGTCTTTTAGCTCCATCTCCTTGGTATCAGCCAGATGCTGGTAAATTGTCTCAGTATCAAGCTCCATCCAAGCACTCACACCTGATGCAAACGACAATTCCGACAGATAATCAAACGATCCACTTTCTTTTATACCCGCAGGGCCGCTATCTGGTTCTACAAACCTCGCTTTTTCACCTTCTTCTTCAAGCCACAGATAATACAATTCATCTGGTTCAGACTGACGAAACGGTTTACGACGTTGAAGCTCTGCACACCATGAAGCCTCTTTACGCCACCAGAGGGCAGCGGAGTAATGAAATGGCTTCTCAGAATCACCTTGAAGTTCATCCCACAAACGTTGATGTTCAAGATCGACTAAATTATCAAAAGGTGAACGATTGCCTGCGTTATCACGCTCCTGAATCCTTGGCAATGCGCTGATCAGCTTATATTGGTGAGGTTTCAATAAGTTACGTAAATTATGGCTAGCAAGGCGGTAGTCTTTCGACTCAAATCCGGGCCGGCAATAGGCAGGAGTTTTCTGTTCATTATTTCTAAGCGCTTTATAGTTTTTTGCCAAAATATGCAAATTGGACACCCGTGGCTCTTTTTGTCGATGACGTTGAATACGTCCGGCAAGTTGTATCAATGAGCGCATTGAACTGGGTTCAGCAATGCTCCAATCGTAATCATGATCCCTGCCCACTTCAGCAACAGAGGTTGCCACTACCACAAAAATATGATGCTTTTCCGGCGTCTCTTCTAACGCTTTGCGGATTTCTGCCACCTGCCACAACGCCTCTTCATCGTAACGTGTCAACGTGGAATCCAATCGATGTTCAAGATGAGAACGTATCGCCATAGGATGCTGGCTGTGATAAACACAATAATGGATACGTACATTTTTAGGGGACGGTATCTGTAATAACTGTTGTGCAACAGCAACCAATGGATCGATATTTGCCATGCCTGGCGCAGGTGGTGGTGGCTAAATATCGTGACCACTTGCCGCTCTACCGTCAGCAACAAATCTATGCCCGCAGCGGCGTGACCCTGGCCCGCAGCACCCTGTCGGACTGGGTGGGGCAGGTGGCTGTGGCGTTGCAACCGTTAGCCGATGCGCTGAAGCAGGCGCTGCTGACGTCCCCGGTGCTGCATGCCGATGAGACCCCATTGCCGATACTGGCCCCGGGAAAAGGCCAGACCCAGCGCGCTTACCTGTGGACGTATGCTACCGGCCCCGATACCTCGCCGGCAGTGGTGTACTATGAGCTGCATCCCGGGCGCAGTGGCCGTTATGCCGAGAGCCTGCTGAAAGGCTGGTCGGGCGGCACGCTGGTGACGGATGATTATGCGGGTTACAACGCGCTGCATGCCCGGGCGGATATCACCGAAGCGGGTTGCTGGGCTCACGCCCGCCGCAAATTCTTTGACCAATACAAAGCGAGCCAAAGTCCGGTGGCGAAACAGGCGCTGGATGGCATTCGTGACCTGTACAAGCTGGAGAGAAAAATCAAACACCGGCCGCCGGATAAACGGCGTCAGTGGCGGCAGCGTTATGCCCGACCGTGGCTGAATGAGTTCCGGTCCTGGTTGCAGACGACTCAGGCCCAAACGGCTCCCAACTCGGGGTTACGTAAAGCGATAGATTATACGCTGAAGCGCTGGTCAGCCCTGGTATGTTATCTGGATGATGGCCGGGTGCCGATAGACAACAACCGGGCGGAGAATGCGGTCCGGGGCGTGGCGGTTGGTCGAAAGAACTGGCTTTTTGCGGGCTCGCTCTGCGCGGGGCAACGTGCCGCCATGATAATGAGCCTGCTGGAAACTGCCAAAGCCAACGGACATGAGCCGTGGGTCTGGTTACGTGATGTCCTTACCCGGTTACCTGCCTGGCCGAACAATCGGTTACATGAGTTGCTGCCCTGGTCTGATAATCCCTTCAGTTAAATCCCATTTTGTTGTTATCTGACAACGCAAGATGAGATGACCGGACGCTTACATTAAACTTAACAAAAAGCAGGTATTAAAAAGGATAAAAACAACGGTTAAAACTTTATACCCATTAAATCCGTCGAGTAAAAAAACGATTTGCGATAACTGGTTAACTGTCATAATGATTTAAAAAATCGAATACCAAATCATTAAAAATTTTATATCAAAAGCGGATTTAATTTAATAAATGCCACTTTTAAAAATAACCATTAATCGCATTTAATCTAAAATCATTAACCGTTAATCCAAAGTTGAAAAGAAAGCGCATGTAAAATAACATTACCTGAATAAACGGATATTAAAGCGCTTTCTCTCCAGTTATTTAACAACATCAGAAAAGATAAAAAGTGAATATAATCCGCGTTCGTTAAACATAAAACACGATATCCAATGATGATTAAACTTAACAAAAACAGGTGTTAAAAGGGATAAAAACAACGGTTAAAACTTTATACTCATTAAATCCATCGAGTAAAAAAACAACTTCCGATAGCAGGTTAACGGTCATCATCATTTAAAAACGCAAATGCCGCCGTATTAAATCTTTTATATCAAAAACGGATTTAACGCAATAAATACCATTTTAAAAAATAACCATTAATAGTATTTAATCGAAAATCATTAACCGTTAATCCAAAGTTGAAAAGAAAGCGCATGTAAAATAACATTACCTGAATAAACGGATATTAAAGCGCTTTCTCTCCAGTTATTTAACAACATCAGAAAAGATAAAAAATGAATATAATCCACGTTCGTTAAACATAAAGCACGATATCCGATGATGATTAAACTTAACAAAAACAGGTGTTAAAAGAGATAAAAACAATGGTTAAAACTTTATACTCATTAAATCCATCGAGTAAAAAAACAACTTCCGATAACAGGTTAACTGTCATCATCATTTGAAAACGCGAATACTAAAGCATTAAACTTTTTATATCAAAATCGGATTTAACTTAATAAATGCCACTTTTAAAAATAACCATTAATCGCATTTAATCTAAAATCATTAACCGTTAATCCAAAGTTGAAAAGAAAGCGCATGTAAAATAACATTACCTGAATAAACGGATATTAAAGCGCTTTCTCTCCAGTTATTTAACAACATCAGAAAAGATAAAAAGTGAATATAATCCGCGTTCGTTAAACATAAAACACGATATCCAATGATGATTAAACTTAACAAAAACAGGTGTTAAAAGGGATAAAAACAACGGTTAAAACTTTATACTCATTAAATCCATCGAGTAAAAAAACGACTTGCGATAACAGGTTAAATAGAATTGCATAATACCGATACAGTTGGTCTATTCGATTGATATCTGAAAATGGCCACTCTGACCCGCTTTGTGCTATGCATACTGAAACCTTTGTTGTGTAAGGCGTTGACAAAGTGTATCACTATTTTGAAAAGTTATTTATTTTCTTTATATAATTTATTAATTATGTTTTTTTATTTACTGGTTTAACCTTTGATTCAGGTAGGAAAAAAGAAAAACATCAGTATAAAATTACCGACTTCGGCAATAGACATATAATGATAGTTACCGTTAATTCCCTATATCCGATGAGTGTTTTTACCACCTTCTGATTTATATACATCAATCAAGTATGAATTATATGCTCCACCTATTATTGTCAAAGAAATCGCGTTAAAAAACTCAGCAAGATAAGAGGTTGGTATATCCAATATAAAAAAACGCTGGCCTGCATGGTTTTCATTAAACCAAGATCGACAAGAGATAGCCCTTTATTTAAAAGATAAATCGATGAAGTAGCGAGACTGTAATTTAACTTGGCTCGATTTATAGATTTTTTAACATTTTTATTAAATTTTTGTGCTTACACTATTAATGGAACGTAATGGGTATCACTTATTTTGTCTGTTTTCATACGATATAAGATAGTTAATGTATTAATTAGCCAATTGATTTTCATGAGATAAATAATTTATCCATATTATTTACTTGCCTATTTTCTCTATTTTTTGCTGAATTCATACTGGTGCAGAAAGTTTCTGGTCTAAACACTTCACCTTAAGGGAGCTTTTATAAATTATTTGTTTTGCGATATTGGTGTACAACAAGGTATATTGATGATTAGTTGTGAAATTTCCAACGATAAATGGGGAAAGACATGCGAATTAAAGTTTTGCTCAGTGCTTCGGCATTGTTACTGTTAGCAGGGTGTACAGCCACAAATCAATTAACTTCCAGCGGTTCACAGGTTCGTTTTGTTGATACTAAACCAGGCAGTGAGTGTCAGCTATTAGGTGAAGTCGCAGGCACTCAAAGTAACTGGATGACTGGTGTAAGTAATGAGAGCAGCTCAATGCGTGGTGCGGCTAATGATTTACGCAATAAAGCCGCAGCTATGGGCGGAAATGTCATCTATGGTGTAACCAGCCCAAGTGAAAGCCTGTTATCGAGCTTTGTTCCACTGGACAGTAAAATGATTGGTCAAGTCTATAAATGTCAGTAATTGCATTCTTGATTTAAATGATATGCCCGGCTGAAAAGCATCCGGGCATGAATTTTCTGTTAATTTTGCCTTAGCCCCAAATCTAATGGCGTCTTACTCGGTTCTCCGCCGATCTCCCTTGCCAGACGTGGCACCAGGTAACCTGAAACTTTTGCCAGTAATTCCCGGATAAGCCCTTTGGCTTCCTCATCACTGACCATAAAGTGAGCGGCTCCTTGTACTTTATCCAGTACATGAATGTAATAGGGCAGAATACCCGCATCAAACAGTGCATTGCTCAGATCAGCCAAAATATCAGAGTGATTATTGACGCCGCGTAATAGCACACTTTGGTTTAGTAACGTGACGCCTGCTTGTTTTAGCATCATCATACTGTTCCGTAAGGGTGGGTCGATCTCATTAGCATGATTGATATGCGTCACCATGATCACTTGTAATCTCGATTGTGACAGCCGATCGCAAAGCGTTGTTGTGATCCGGGCAGGAATAACCACAGGCAAACGGGTGTGAATACGTAGTCGTTTGATATGGGAAATCTTTTCCAGGTTACTGATCAACCAGTCCAGTTCATGATCTTTTGCCATTAACGGATCGCCGCCAGAGAAGATAATTTCATCAAGTTCAGTATGCTGTTGAACATAATTTAACGCTTGTTGCCAGTTACGCTTATTACCTTTGTTATCCTCGTACGGGAAATGACGGCGGAAGCAGTAACGACAGTTAACCGCGCATCCTCCTTTAACCAGCAGCAGTGCACGGTTACGGTATTTGTGCAATAAGCCGGGAACGGTACTGTGTTGTTCATCCAGAGGGTCGGTGGAAAAACCAGGAGTAAGCGTAAATTCTTTTGGTGCCGTTATGACCTGAAGTAGCAATGGATCATTAGGATCGTTTGCTTGCATTCGGGCAGCAAAGGCTCTGGGTACTCGCAGTGGAAACAGGCGACGAGCGCCACTCCCTTTGGTTAATCCCGGGTGTTCATGTAACGATAACAATTGTAATAGTTCGTCAGGATCGGTAATAACATCTGTAAGTTGTTTCAACCAGTCTTCTCTGATGAGGATCTTTGGGGTTATAATATGCGCCATTTTTTGGCTAAGCCATTTTGTTTAAATTAGAGGGTCTCCATGGCTACTTATAGTACCAACGAATTCCGTTCAGGTCTTAAAATCATGTTAGATGGCGAGCCATGCTCTGTTATTGAGAGTGAATTTGTTAAGCCGGGTAAAGGCCAGGCATTTGCCCGCACGCGTATTCGTAAGCTGATTTCCGGCAAACTATTGGAAAAAACGTTCAAGTCTACTGA
Organism: Photorhabdus tasmaniensis; assembly: GCF_011189505.1. Lineage (GTDB taxonomy): Bacteria > Pseudomonadota > Gammaproteobacteria > Enterobacterales > Enterobacteriaceae > Photorhabdus > Photorhabdus tasmaniensis. The sequence continues at coordinate 37,103 of NZ_PUJU01000035.1, read as the reverse complement.
TTCTGTGGATGCCGCAGACGTAATGGATATGAACCTGACTTACCTGTATAACGATGGTGAGTTTTGGCACTTTATGAACAACGAAACCTTCGAGCAGTTAGCTGCTGATGAAAAAGCCGTTGGAGAGAATGCGAAATGGTTGGTTGAGCAGGCTGAGTGTATCCTGACCCTGTGGAATGGTCAGCCTATCTCGGTAACGCCGCCAAACTTTGTTGAACTGGAAATCATTGAGACTGATCCAGGTCTGAAAGGTGACACTGCGGGTACAGGTGGTAAACCAGCAACTCTGAGCACGGGTGCTGTGGTAAAAGTACCTCTGTTTGTACAAATCGGTGAAGTGATTAAAGTGGATACTCGTTCTGGCGAATATGTTTCCCGCGTAAAATAACCGCTGGTTGTATTCGGTAAAAACCGCTGTTCTGGCAACAGGCTGCGGTTTTTCTTTAATTGATGTGCAAAGCAATAAGCTATTTATGTCTTCAGATCGCCGTAATATTATTCTATTGATACCACCATTTTACACGATTATAATCTGCCTTCATTTCTAATAGTTATTCGGGACGACCCGGATATACTTCGGTTTTTCGGGGACGACCCCACAACTCTATGGGCGTTGATATGTCCTGGTTTATTCTTATTATCGCTGGTTTATTTGAAGTTATCTGGGCGGTTGGCCTGAAATACACTCATGGTTTTACCCGTCTGACACCAAGTCTGATTACTGCCAGTGCTATGGCTATCAGTGTAGGAATGCTCGCTTATGCAATGAAAGGCTTACCCGTAGGCACAGCCTATGCTGTGTGGACTGGAGTCGGTGCAGTAGGTACCGCTATTTTTGGCATTATGGTGTTGGGTGAGTCAGCAAGCCTTGCCAGAGTATTGAGCCTCGTTCTGATTGTTGCCGGTATTATTGGTCTGAAACTAGCTAGTTAATTTTAAACCGCACTCCAAAGGTTGAACATAACGTCTTACACGTTGGCAGTGCGGTTTTTTTATAAAATTTTAAGCAGCGTCTGTATTCTCGCTTTCACTGCGCAATCCGTTGAAGATTTTCTTTAGATTGTCAGTAATGACTGTATTCATAAAACCAAAACGATATTAATCCCCCCACTGATACTATTAAAACCTAACAACCTGAAACATCAAACCTAAAAAAATCAGATATAACAATTCGAGAATAAATAACCTTCCTGAAATTCGTCATTATTTATTCAACGTCTTATAAAAAACGCAACAATATGATTGGAAATTATGTTCACATTAAAATAATTCAATTATTAATAATTGATATATAAATATATGTAATGTTTATTATAATCTGACGTTATCATTCATGTGTTCTGCAATATAAACGAAAAATAATGGAGATAATTATGATCACGACTACAGAGCAAATAAACGTTAACTATCCAATATTCACAAACCTAAAGGGCCATGACCTGCGACTATCACCCAAATAAAGGAACCTGTATCAACTTATTGAATATACCGGCCGTAAGATGGCTAATATTGACCAAAAAAATAGCCGGTTTTCCCTTTCCCCTAATGACAATACATATGTCAAGTACGTTCGTACCTACAGTTATGGTCTTTAGGTCGGGAAGGATGTCAAATCCATATCGATAGACAGTCTTTCGCATCGCGAAGGGCTTCGCTCAAAAATAGAAAAGGATCACTGTAATGGCTTCTATGTCCAAAGACTTCACGCACCTGCTCAATACCCTGATCGATCGACAGATTAAGGCGGCGGGTCGTCAAACCGAATGGTTCAACATGAGCGCTGATGAGCGTGCCGACTACATCAGGCAGGTAGACGAGCGACTACAGGAAATGCAGCAGAGCACCCTGAGTGTGCTAGCTGCCCAGCATTTTCAGATGCAAGACACCCCCGTTTCTGTCAGAGACCAATTGCAGATACTACAGCAAAGACGGCAGCAGATGAACGATGTGCCCGGCACACCGGCGATCAACGCCTACAAGCAGCAACTGGACCGCGATATCCGGTTATACCGCCGTCAGCAGACAGCCATGACGCACTTTGACAGCACTTGGAGCAAGGTCTTAGCTATGCTCAGTCCCGGCGGCACCAAAACCCTGAATGCAACGACCCTGAGGGAAGACGCAGCGGGCAAGCAGGCCAAGCTGGATACCAAGATCAAGCATCTGGAACAGCAACTGACCACACAGGTGGCCGATTCCACATTTAGCCAAGAATACGTGACGCTGTTTTCCGGGCTACAAGCCTACAAGGAGGTCAATGCCCGCTACAACGCCTTGCTCACGGCATCCTCTACAGAAGAGGCCGCAGCCCTCAGCGCGTTGATCAAAGTGCCGAGGGCCTCCGATGATTTGCCGGTAAATATTTCACTGCTGATGATGGAGGAGCGCCCCGGCTACATCCGCATGAACGTCGCGCTGGTCAATGCCAGCACCAATGGCCGCTTCAAGGACTTCTTCTTAGATAACGGCAGGCTGGTTGTACCGACTGACGGAATACTCAACTTCTCCTTCGGTACCGCAGCCCGCTCCCTAGCCTGGCAACAACAATACCGGCTTAAGAGTGAGCCTCCATCCTTTCGCTCGCCGACCTATGCGCCAATTCGTTCGGTGCTGGTCAAAACCAAATTCGTCGAGAAGTACTTCGCCAACCACCTAGTTTCTGAAAGCACCTTGCGCGAAGGTTTCAAGGTGCAGTTGCTAGGTAACGGCCGCAAGATGCTATTGACCAACGTTGACCGTAAGGTGCCGAACCAGATTGGGATTCAGGTGTCCGACCAGGCTCCGAATACCACTATCACCCGTGAGGTGCCATTGGCAAGTGCTTTGAGTGACCTGATCAACCAGAATGCTGATATCACCAGCTTCCAGACTATCGGCCTGGAGGGGTTTCGCCAGAGCAGTTACCACCCGGACCGTGACGGGCTTTTCGTCAATATCCATGAGCTGGAACGCTCAGTCGGTTTTGCCAGTCGGCAGTACCTGCTGGAAATGCCCCAGGGCAATGACTACCTGTCCGCAACACCCTTTGGGGTGATGAGCGTTGATGGCGATAAGGTCAGCAGCAGTCACTTGAGCAAGGTGCAGACTGACACACTGTATCAATACAACGCCGCATTCTTCGAGAAGTTGGATCAACTGCGTGACGGCGATACGAAAGCCAGTCACCTATTCGAAGGCAGCAGCGAGCGCACGGTGTTTGAGCAGCAGCTGGTACGTTTGCTCGAACGTAACCATATCACCCCCGCGGGGGTATTGGTGCCGAAGTACACCCGTAATAGCATGCGCGATATCAAGGGCAATAACCTAAACAAGGTGCTATGGGAACAGGCGTTCGCTGCTTCGGTCTGGTGGAACATCGATAATGATCCGCTGCTGTTCGGGCTGGCGATGAAACTGGTGGAGAACCCGGCTGTGGCTAAGGTTCTGCAAAGTAGCTATGTACAAAATGACATCGCCCAGGCCAAGGAACTGCTGTCACCGCTGTACGAACAATGGCGCACTCGGGCCGTCGAAGAGGAAACCCAGCGGGTCGCCAGCGCTAATGCGGCACAGCATCCAAGCAACCCGAAAGTACATATCTTCGATAAAGCCGCTGTTGAACGCTTACTGGATGACAAGCTGTTCACCCTGCTGTTGACTGGCCCCCAAGGCCTTGAGAGCGCTGATGCTCAACTGCATCCGGTGGTTAAGGGAGCATTGTTGAGCAATGAGGGCAGGAGCCTGCGCAAACAGCTCTTGTTTCATGCCTTGCGTCCGATAGCCGATAGCTTTTCCAAGGCCGCAGCCCCACTCAACCCTCATGCTGCGCTAGGTGCCGGTAAGGTCATAATCAATAACCGGCTGAACCAGCCCGATCCGTATCTGATCCTTAATACCAGCCCTGAGGATCAAGCATATCACGATGGTTCATATCTGATTAAGGATGATAAATACCGCAGCTACAACCAGTTCCGTCCGGACCTCAAGAATGACGCCACTCGCTACATGAATGATCTGGATATCCCGTTCGTGGGGGGGATCTCCGGGACCACCCAAACTGTCAGCAATACCTTGCCGGAATTGTTCGGTGGCGCATTGAGCATCAAGCAGTACTGGCAGTTCCAGATGACCAATGCGGCCTTCATGATCCGTAACGGCTATCATTCGTTCTTCGAAACCCTCTACGTCGCTGCACGTTACGAACCGGAGAGTACGAACAGTATCGGCAAGGACCTGTTGCAAATGTTCGACAAGTACCGTGTTGAAGGCAGCAAGAGGGCGTTGCAGGGTGAACTGTATGATGGCGTGATGGCGAGAGTCTTGCCGATCATCAATCAGGGATTGCCGGCGGTTGACGAGTTCCATCCACCGCGTTTTACCCGCATTGGTCCAAGGCCAGCGCTGCTGGGGCAGGCGGTCAAGGATCTTGAGCTCAAGGCTGGGCTGGCGTCTGTAGGTGATGGACTTGAGTCCCGTCGAGGCAGTGCCGACATCCATCAGTTTGCCATCAACCCCGCACTGTTTGCCAAAACCCACACCATCAGTGCCGAGGTGCTGGTCAAGTCGGGCCGCCTACCTGCAAAGGGTAATGCCCAGTTGGTGAAGGTTGCGCCCAACCTGTATGAGATTGAATACAAAGAGAAAAATGCCAATCACATATCTGCATCCGCAACAAGTGTGCCAGCGTATTTCCTCGGCTACAACGGTCCGAATCAGGCCAATTCGGTGCCCGCCTATGTGGACATACCTAAGAAAACAGCTCCGGGCAGTTTCCTTTTCACCGGTACGTTGTCGGGTGGCTCATTGGTGGTGACCAATCTCGACGCCAATACCTACCGGGTTTATCTTGATGGCCGGATCAACAGCTCGTTGCTGTACGATAACGTGGTGATGGCGGTCGATTACAAGGATTATCAGGTATCTGGTGCCGCCGAGGGCCTTGCTGCGGCGTACATGCAGTTCGTCAATGACAAATGGCAACTGGTGTTCCAGCGCCAGGAATATCAACGAGACGGACAGAGGATTTGGCTGAAACTGCGCAATGGTGCAGCATCGCTCTCGATCCAGGACGCTGGCAGTCAAGTGGTGGAGCGCAACCAGACCGAGTTCGCCACTTACCGTAAGCAGGTTCACCAACGATTGAAGAAGGTAGCAACGCAGTTTGGGGTGTCGGTCGAAGGGGCTGCTGACAGTGCCTACACAGAGGGCGCGTTTTCTCCCGAGCATCTGGCAATTGCTGCATGGGCCCGGTTGCGCGAAGCGATTCAGGGCAAGGTCAAAGCTGACATTGACCAAGTGGCGGACAGGCGCTACCAGCTCCAGGAAGCACGACACACCTCAAGCGATACGGCCTTGATCGATCAGCAGATCAAGCAACTCAATCTTACACAGGACTACTACAGGGCGCAGTACGATCCGGTATTGCGTGAAGCTGGCTCTGTCGAAAATACCTGGCTCTGGCAACAGATCAAGGCCAAAGACGGCAGTGCTGCGGTGGTAAAAATTGACGATACGGCCATTCAGGGTGAGGAGCACACCAGCAGCGTGGGCGAACGTTATGCAACCTCCGAGGCCTATCAACGCGGGGCACAGGGCACCGGGTTCAACGATGGCTTGCGCAACTTCCGTGAGATCAAGATCCCCGGAGTGGATGACAACATGTCGGCTCTGGAGATGAAGCGCCTGTTTCTTGATGGAAAACTCACCCACGAGCAACGGGGTGCCTTGAGCGGTCGCATCACCGAAACCAGCCAGGCTGAGTACATCGACAAGGTACTGCGGCAGACCGCAGTGCTCAGCGAGAACTTCCATGACGCTGGCAGTGTCTTCGAGCGTCTGGTGCCACAGGACTTTTATCTGTTGCTGGTTGGTGACCGATCCGGTGGCCGTTGCTATCCCTTGGTCAGGGCTATGGCTGTGGCATTGGCCAATGGTGGAGAGGCTGGCATCAACAACCTGGTGCAAAAGCTGTTCTTCGCCTCCGCCGATCCACAAACGGGCAGCTCCATGCTGCTTAAGAACAGCCTGATCAAACTGCACGCTAATGTCGAAGCCGTTCAAGCCTCCACAGAGCTGGGAAAGTTCAATTTGTCCGAAGTGGTATCGCGACTGGCTGCAATGACCAGCCCCTCGATGTTCGCACTTAATACCCAGAATCACTCGATGATGATAGGGAGCGCTATCACAACCGAAGGCCGTCGTTACTATTTCTATGATCCGAACGTTGGGATCTTTGCCTTCGACAACACCAAGAGTTTGTCTAGAGCCATGGAGCAACACTTAGTGGGGAGTAAGCTGGCCGAGCACTACGGCTTGTTCGGCAGCAACTCGGTGCCGACCTTCAACCTGGTTGAGATCAATGCCGGCAAGATGGCTGAGGTACCCGTGAGCAATGGCCTGAACGTGGCGGATCTGACCCGGTTTGAGGAACTGGCTAGTGTCATTGGGCAACGGCGTCAGGTCGAGCAGGCGGTGAGTGCACAAGAGCAGATCAAAGAAAACATGCAACTGGACACTGCGCTGAAGACCTTTGACGCCGAGCAATGGGCCGCACGGTTCGAAGCCGCTAGTACCCGGTTGACGCAAAAACACCAACTGGACAACCGCTGGCTACCGATCATCGCCACAACCGAAGACCTGGGGGAAGGTCGCTACCGGGTCCAGTTCATCAACCGTGACCAACCCGAGCAGACCCGTTGGTTAGTCACCGGTGATAACACCTTTGTCGAATTCCGGCGCTTCGTCGATGAGCATATGAGTGTGCTGAACGAGCACTTTACCCTGGAGCACGGTCGGATGCGGCCTCGCGGCGGGGTTGGCGAGGCCGCGCCAGTGGACGGGTTGAACGCCGGGTTTGCAATCCAGACGCTGATCCAGTGGTTTTCTGACAAGAACCGTCATGATGCTGCAAGCGGAGTGGCTTCGCCTGATCTAGCTACCGCGCTCAAGGTCCACAGCTACCTCAACTTTGTCCAGATGGCTCACGGTGGTGTGCAGGATGTGGTCAAGATCACCGCACTGGTGCGTACGGCGCTGCGCGGCGAAGTGGTGGCCGCCGAAACCTCACTCAAGGGTTTTGCCTTGAACCTGGGCCACACCGTCAACGAAGGCGCTGGCTTGTTGTTTGGCGGAGTCATGGTCGGTCTGGATGCCTATGAGCTGGCCCACGCTGAGAACGATGTGCAGAAAGCGGTGTTCGGTACCCAGCTGGCGTTCGACTCGGCTAGCTTTGTCACCGGCGCAGCCGGGGTAGGAGCTGGGTTGGTCGGTGCTTCGACGGCTGGGGCAGTACTCGGTGGGGCCGGGGTGATCCTTGGCGGGCTTGCGGTGGGCTTTACGGCATTGGCGCAGGCCTTTGGTGCGGTCGCCGAGGATGCCAAGGCGGTGGGCCGTTACTTCGATGCAGTCGACAAGGCGTACAAAGACAACGGCTATCGTTATGACGACAAGAATAAGGTACTGGTACCTCTTGCCGGGGCGGTGGTTAAAAGCCTTGACTTGAGCAAGAGCCAGATCAGCTTCGACAGCCAGTACATCTACCGCACCCATTCTGGCTCTACCGGTTCGGGGAAAATCAATTACTTCTTCTGGGTCGGTGACTTTCCACGAATGGTTCATAACCGTGGTCAGGCGATCGAGGTGCGCAGCGGCATTGGTTACAAGGACGTCTCGAAGCCCCTTGAGCACAGCGATAGCTATGTTGTGATCTTGCCGGGCACCCCCAAATCCTACATTAGCTACGAATATATGCTGCTCCCCGGTGCCACGACACGCCACGACACCGGCTTTGACGTGATCCGCAGGCTCGAGGAAGACAAGCGGTTCGATTACGATTTCTACATCTTTCCGGGTGAGGAGACTATCCGCAGGACTCATCATGAGTATGTCGACACCCCGATCGAGGTGGTGCTCGATCAACGCAACCGGCAACTGGTGGTACCCGAACTGCCCAAGGAGCTGCATGGTTTTCTGCGTTACGAGATCAAGGGGGCGGGAGGAGAATACCTGATTGGCCTCAACAAAGGCACCCGAGTTAAGCTCACGAGCGATGTCGTCAGTGCGTGGATCATCGATAGCAGCCAGCTCGTTAGTGACAACATCAGTGTGTCGAAGGACCAACTGGTGGTTGGCGGGGTTGTGGTAGAACTCGATTTGGCCCAGAACGGGCAGGTATTGGTAGTCAACGGCAAGGGTGAGGTGCGCAAAGTCGATCTCGTCAACCTGACAGCCCAGGTGGTAAGCGAAGATGCGAGCAAGTGGCAGATGTCCGGCCAGAAAATCGAGCAGCACCTGAGTAATTTAGCCAAGGCACATCAGTTGCGTGGACAGTACGTGGTAGTGGAGAACTACAGCTACAATGGACATGATGTTGGCCGGGCTTTCTACGACGTGACCAAGGACCGCATGCTGTTTACCGACACCAGCGAGGAGCAGGCCAGACATGCCCAACTGGGTGCAGTGATGGGCGATCATGCCTATTTCTACGACGCCGATAACGCGGTGGCGTGGCGGGTAAACATTTCCACTAGACAGATCGACGCGCAGTTTGAGCCATGGTTCAACAGGAATGCAGGTAAGATCAGTCGGCTATGGCAGGAGGGAGATGCGGTCTACCTGGCACGCCGTTATCAGCTAAAAGAGAGGGAGACTGAACTGAGCTATCGGATCCTCGGTGACCGAATGGAGTTGGTTAGTGTGGTAGGTGATGATGCGCTGCTCCAGCTTTCGGCACGTACCGGTCGGCATGGTAATGAGCTAAAAGCCATATTCCGGGACTACGAGAGCAATAGTACCCAGCGTGGGACTCCGATGTATACTCTGAGTGCACGGCTGATCAAACCGACTAGTGCGGCGCTGGTCACCGTGTTCGGCGTGGATGCGGCTGGCGTGCCGCACCGCTACTGGATACGTACCAACGATGGGACGCTAATCAAGCCGAATCTGGCACCACCTGCGGATCAGATCTTGAATTTCGGAGCACACGAACAGACCCGCAGTGCCTGGAAGATCCCCGCCGATCTGGTGTTAGCAGGGAGCATGTCGCAGTCGGGAGGCAAGGAAGTGTTTTTCTTCTACAGCAAGACGCAAAAGGCCCTGTTCCGTCAGGAAGGACCCGGGCAGGCGGTACTCGACGCCAACCAGCCGAGCGCATTGCGGGTTACCATTCCGGCCTTGGCCAACGTGATTAATTTGAACAGTCACCTGGTCGCGATGACCGAGGACGGGCGAGTAGCCCAGCTTGATGCATTGGGGCAGTTTAGCTACACCGCTGTCAACGAGCATTGGCTCAAGGGACGTACCCACTGGTGGCAGGACCTGCCCAGTGTCACCGGCAACAATGCCACCCTGGCCGTGTTAGGAGTCAAAGGCACCGACGGTAAGAGCGTGCTACCGGTGTGGTACCACAACGGTCAGGTGGTTGTGGCTTCCCTGCAAGATAAGCATTTGCAGCTCCTGGGTTTTGAAACGAACGGCTCCAGCGCGCGACTGTTCGACCCCGTCAGCGGCAAGCTGTATCATCAGCCGCCGATGACTGCTGATGCGCTGGCTGCCGCATTCGGTACAGACGAGGTGCTTGAAGTCTCGGCGCAACTTCCTGCTGCCAGTGAGCTGGTGCCTGAACTGCACCTCAAGGTGGCGGAACAAGTCGATGTCGGGCTGCGCCTGACCACCGTCAAGGGTGAGATCCTGCTGCGAACCAATAACGGCGAATTGCAGTTAGTTGCCGTCGACAAAGGCTGGCAACAAGACAATCTCACCCATCTGCCACAGGCACTTGCTGAGGTCGCCGGTCAGTGGCGAGTCAAAGGCGTGCTGACCTTGCAAGGTCATGGCTCGCAAGGCTGGTTTGACGTCGACAGTGGTCAAGTGTTCTCCAGCGATGGTATCCCTGCCACAAATAACCTGCGTTTCGTCGGAATTGCTGCCGGGAAAAAGGGCGCGTACGTGTACAGCCCAACGGAGCAGGCGTTGTACTGGGTTAAGGATAGCGGTGTGCAGAAGATAAACCATTACACCGATGTCGAGCGCATTGGTTCGTCACTGTTGATTCAGAACGGGGGCGGGGGTGGTCACCAGGACGATTTGACCCCACTGTTGATCGTCGGTGTTGACAGCGTGGTGCTGCATGGCAGCGCTGATGACGATACCTACCGTATCAGTCAGGCGATGTGGTCGCATTACCGCACAGTCGTCATTGACAACAATGACCCCGGCCAAGCCTTGGACCACTTGATCATACCAGTGACCAATGCGGAAAAAATCCTCGTCAGCCGCCATGAGGATGACCTGATGCTGACCGATTCGGTCAATGCCACAGCCCTGGTGATACGCAAAGTTTTCGGTAGCCAAGCGGTGACGCACCAGCATCTGCAAATCAGGCTGGAAGGTTCCTCGTCGGTGATCCGCGTTGATCATTTGGTCAAGGGCTTTGCCAAGGATGGCTTGTTCGAACTGTCCTGGGTCACCCAGTAGCCAGTTAATGGCGGCGGATACCGCCGCCTCGGTCAGGAGGGCCCTAGCCTGGCTAAGTTGAGCGGGGTGACAGCGTTCGCGAACACCTGCTGCAAAACTGTCAGGCTGGCAGGCGGTAATGGTGCCTTCACTGACCGCCCTTCTGAAAAATAGCGCTTATTAGTCAAATCCGCCAAATTTACTCCAGAGATGGAAGTAAGAATTGACAAGTTAAAGACCGGATAGACCGGTCTTTAACTATATTTCTCAGCGTGAAAAAGGGGCGAGGATGGGTTTTCGACAACATTGGATCAGAATGGAGTACCGTTATAACCTTGAGCTTGTTACTGCTTGATTACAGAGTGAAAACTGCAATGATAGCAACAATACTCAGGATCGCGGCCAGGCCGTAGAAAACCCATTTTCCTGCCGGGACATGGATTTTCAGGTCATGCATACCGTGATGAATACGGTGTAAACCGCACCATAGCGGTAGAGTAATCATTAGTAATAAGAAAGCACGACCAATCAAGCTCTGACAGAAAGTCAGAATTCGGTCATAGCTTAACGCTTCCGGCGCGACTCCCAGTGGTAAAACGGTGGCTACCAGTAAGATAATGGCTGGAGCCACAATTGCGCCCCACATCCCCCCGGCACCAAATAATCCCCAGAAAATCGGTTCATCGGAACGTTTAGGTATTTGATTCATCAGATCCTCCTTAATTGGGGTTAAAGTAAGGCTATGCCTAAGATAATGGTGGTGACAATAATAGTGACGGCCCATAACAGCTTGATCACGGGCTCAGGCCCCATTTTTTCACCTTTTATCACTATGTTCGCTGCCTTTGGTGCCAGTTCAAACCAAGTTTTGGTGTGTAGCAGAGCGCCCAGTAAAGTGACGATGTTAATCAGCAGAATAACTGGATTTTGCAAGAACGTGACGAATCCATCCCAGCTTTGTGTACCACCTTTTAGAGCGAATACACCGTATATTAGCAAGATACTGAACCACACTGTCGTAACCGCAGTACTTTCACGCAGAATATAGAAGCGATAAAAACCCAGTTTCTGCCACCAGTTAGGAGCCATACTGCGAACATAAGGTTTACGTTTGGTAGTCATTGCGCTATTTCTCCCCTTATTGTGGTTTCAGCATGGCGATCATGAAGTCTTTTGCACTTTCGATTTTGCCTTGTTGAATAGCGGCAGCCGGATCGACATGTTTTGGGCAGATTTCAGAACAATAGCCGACGAAAGTACAGCTCCATACCCCATTCTGGCCGTTAAGTTGTGGCATACGTTCTTTCTTTCCGCGGTCACGATTGTCAAGATTGTAACGGTGAGCCAGAGTAATTGCTGCCGGTCCGATAAACTCGGGGTTCAAACCGAACTGAGGGCAAGCGGCATAGCAAAGGCCACAGTTGATACAACCAGAAAACTGATGATATTTTGCCATCTGTGCCGGAGTTTGAATGTTCGGACCTTCGGAAGGTTTACGACCATTCCCGATAATGTATGGTTTAATAGCTTCCAGGCTTTCAATAAAGTGAGTCATATCGACTACCAAGTCACGCTCAATAGGAAAGTTAGCCAGCGCTTCAACTTTCATACCTTGTGGATAATCACGCAGGAAGGTTTTACAGGCCAGTTTCGGCACACGGTTAACCATCATGCCACAAGAGCCACAGATAGCCATCCGGCAGGACCAGCGGTAAGAGAGGTCGGGGGCCAGATTGTCTTTAATGTAACCTAACGCATCAAGCAACGAGGTCTGTTCATCATAAGGAACCTCATAGGTTGTAGAATGGGGTTCAGCATCATTTTCCGGGTTGTAACGCATGACCTCCATTCTCAACGTTTTCATATCAGCCATTCGCCTGCTCCTTTTTTTCTTGTGCCGCAGCTTCACCGCCGTATACGCGTTTCGCCGGAGTGGACTTAGTAATTTTTACGTCACTGTATTCCAGACGAGGTGCACTTTCAGAGTTATAGAAAGCCAGAGTATGTTTAAGGAAATTTTCATCATCGCGTTCGGTACAACCTTCATCCAGACGTTGATGTGCGCCACGGGACTCTTTACGATTTATCGCAGAGTGAATCATACTTTCGGCTACATCCAGACCAAAGCTAAGCTCAATGGTGTACAGCAGATCAGTGTTGAAAACACGGGTGTTATCAGTGATCTTCACATGTTTAAAGCGATCTTTCAGTTCAGCAATCTTATCAACCGTTTTCTGCATGAGTTCAGGGGTACGGTAAATACCGCAGCCTTCCTCCATAGAGATGCCCATTTCATCACGGATCTTCGACCAATTTTCCGTTCCTTCCTGTTTTAGCAAGTTATTCAAACGCGCTGCTACATCACTTGCCTGAGCATCCAGTGCGCGGTTATTGACAGGTTTAGCTTGCTGAACATGTTTAACCGCTTCTTCACCAGTCAGGCGGCCAAAGACCACCAGTTCAGCCAGAGAATTGGAGCCAAGACGGTTTGCACCATGCAGACCAACAGAGGAGCATTCACCGACAGCGAACAGACCTTTAATGCGGGTTTCACATTTCTGGCCAGTTTCAATACCCCCCATAGTGTAGTGTGCGGTAGGGCGAACCGGAATGGGCTCTTTAACCGGGTCAACACCTACATACGCTTTTGCCAGTTCACAGATAAAGGGCAGACGCTCAAGTAATTTCTTCTCACCCAGATGGCGCAGATCCAGATAAACAACGTCGCCACGCTGAGTGGAAAGAGTACGACCGGCACGCCATTCATGCCAAAAAGCCTGAGAAACTTTGTCACGGGGACCCAGTTCCATATATTTGTTTTCAGGTTTGCCCAGTGGGGTTTCAGGGCCGAGGCCATAATCTTGTAAATAGCGGTAACCATCCTTATTGACCAGAATCCCACCTTCACCACGACAACCTTCGGTCATCAGGATGCCGGAACCTGGCAGACCAGTTGGATGATACTGAATAAACTCCATATCACGCAGTGGGACGCCATGACGGAATGCCATGCCCATACCATCACCCGTTACGATACCGCCGTTCGTGTTGTAACGGTATACACGGCCTGCACCACCGGTTGCCATAATAACGGCATTGGCCCGGATCTGAATTTTGGTGCCTTCCATCATATTCAGTGCAACCAAGCCACATACCTGCCCTTCATCTACCAAAATGTCGAGGACAAAATATTCATCAAAACGTTGGATTTGGGGGTATTTCAGAGAGGTCTGGAATAGGGTATGCAGCATATGGAAACCGGTTTTATCCGCAGCGAACCAAGTGCGTTCTATCTTCATACCACCGAAACGACGCACGTTGACGGAACCATCTTCTCTACGGCTCCACGGACAGCCCCATTGCTCCAGTTGGATCATTTCTGTTGGGCAATGTTCGACAAAGTATTCGACAACATCTTGTTCACACAGCCAGTCACCACCAGATACAGTGTCATTGAAATGGAAATCGTAGGAGTCGTGAGCTTGAGTGACTGCGGCTGATCCGCCTTCTGCTGCCACTGTGTGGCTACGCATTGGGTAAACTTTTGAGATCAAAGCAATCTTCATTTGAGGATTGGCCTCAGCTGCGGCAATGGCGGCACGTAGACCCGCCCCCCCGGCTCCGATGATAGCGAGATCGGCATTAAAGGTTTGCACTGTGCTTCTCCATTGTTTAAGTGAAATGAGTCAGTAAGTAAAAGAGTCGTAACTTTCCTGAATGTTGTTGTTATTGTTTCTCATATAGCAGGATTCTGTAGGTAAAATCCGGTGCTTTAACGATTAAGGGTAGCTATTTTCTACTTTTTGTGTGGTATTAAGTATAGCGAATTGCAAGTGAGGGAAATTTGATATGAAAGGGGGTTTTGTCAGATTTTCTCACTAAAACATGATCTGAGATAGGAGTTAGTTGTTTTTTTATTCTTTTAGTGGAGTCATCGTTTAGATATTTTAATTGATACTGCTACCAGAAATTAGTGGCAGAACCACTGCTTAGTGGGGAAATGGTATTATATCGTGGCACTTGATTGGCTATTTATTACATACTAAAAAAGTCTAATTATTTTTTTAATTTAAACATGATAATAACCTATGATTATTGAATAAATATGAATGAGAATTAAATTATAATTGATGGCGGATTCACACTATTGCATTGCGTGCAGATAATGGGAAATACCTGAGCCGGATTAATATAAGTGGTCTTAATTATATTAATCCCGATAAGACCGATATAGACGTTTTTTGCCAATTTAAATTGATAACATTGTTCGAGTAAATAGTGATTTTAGTTGGCATTGGTTTTATCGTGATTAAGCAAAATTGATCACAACTTTAGTATTTATTTGACGGTAATAATTTGTCTGATATGTGTGATGCAGGTAGACTGCATGTTTTGTTTTATTTTGGAGTCATTTACATGAACGAAACAGCGAACTGGCAGCCAAGTGCACCTATCGCCAACTTGCTGAAACGGGCGGCTCTTTTAGCAGAAATACGACGCTTTTTCGCAGAGCGCGGGGTATTGGAAGTTGAAACACCTGCACTTGGGCAGTCTACAGTGACTGATATTCAACTGTTTTCTTTTCAGACAGAGTTTGTTGGTCCAGGTGCCGCAGATGGCATGACTCTATATCTGATGACAAGTGCGGAATTTCACATGAAACGCCTATTGGCGGCAGGTAGTGGCCCTATTTATCAGATCAGCCGCTGTTTCCGTAATGAAGAAGCAGGTCGTTATCATAATCCTGAATTTACCATGTTGGAATGGTATCGGCCTCACTATGATATGTATCGTCTGATAAATGAGGTTGATGACTTACTTCAGCAAATTCTGGACTGTGAAAGTGCAGAATCACTCTCTTATCAGCAGGCTTTTCTGCGTTATCTGGATATTGACCCGTTGTCCGCAGAGAAAGAAAAATTGCGTGAAGTCGCCGCTAAACTGGATCTGAGCAATATTGCTGATACAGAGGAAGATCGAGATATCTTGTTGCAGCTTTTATTTACCGTCGGTGTTGAGCCGCATATTGGTACTGAAAGGCCAACTTTTATCTACCATTTTCCCGCTTCTCAAGCTTCTCTGGCGGAAATCAGTAAAGAAGATCATCGGGTTGCGGAGCGTTTTGAAGTCTATTTCAAAGGTGTTGAACTGGCAAATGGTTTCCGGGAACTCACTGATGGTGATGAACAACGTCAGCGTTTTGAACAGGATAACCGTAAACGTGCGGAACTGGGTTTACCTGTCCGGCCGATTGATGAAAATTTGATTGGTGCCCTGAAACAGGGGATACCTGAGTGTGCAGGTGTGGCACTTGGCGTTGATCGTCTGGTGATGCTGGCTTTAGGCGCAGAAAGGCTCAGTGATGTCATTGCCTTTTCGGTAAATAAGGCATAAAACAGCAGGGCGTTGATTAAGACGCCCTGCTTGCATCTATCTCACTTATGTTGATTCTGTTTTTGTAGGAATTTCACACCCAAATCAGGAAAATCGGTAAATACGCCGTCTACACCCGCTTGATTATAAATAATATCGAAAAGTTGATCGCCGTTGGTAGCATATTTAGGCAGTGCATCAACCCGAATGGTGTATGGATGGACTTTCATATTGTTATCGTGAGCGTCTTTCACCATACCAGTTAACTTAATATTGGTTGGTGTGGAATCCTCCGACACAATCATATGGTAATCAGGGCCAATGCCATCGGCATATTGTGCCACTTCTTTCATTGCACCCGGTTTGAACATCCAGTCGTAGCTGTAATTTACCCATTTGCCGTTTGGATGCTTTTCATAGGTTTCATTCCAATCGGTGTAGGCAATAAGCTGAACCAGTTTCAGATCCATACCCAATTTAGGTGCCAGCGTGTTTTTAATGCGTTTGAGTTCATTGGCATCAAAACATTGCAGATAAATTTTATCGCTTTTCTTGGTGTAACCGTACTCTTTCAGCACTTCCAGTACCTTAGTTGAAATGTCTTTTCCTTCTTTCTGGTGGAACCACGGTGCTTTGATTTCAGGGTAGATGCCGATATTTTTACCCGTTGATTTATTCAACCCTTGAACGAACTCAATCTCTTCCTGAAAAGTATGGATATGGAAATCAGATTTCCACATCGGGAAACGGCTAGAGAAGCTCTGTTCCTGTTTGTCATTTTTAATATTGAAACCTTCCGTGAATTTTAGTGACTTGATTTCAGGTAAGGTAAAGTCGATGGCATAGTAGCGTCCGTCTTGACGAGCACGGTCAGGGAATTTATGGGCAACGTCAGTCACGCGATCGAGGTAATGATCATGCAATACTACCAGCTCGTTATCTTTAGTCATAACCAAGTCTTGTTCCAGATAATCGGCACCTTCGGCGTAAGCCATAGCCTTGGCTGGCAGAGTGTGTTCTGGCAAGTATCCGCTGGCACCGCGATGTGCGATCACGATCTTATCTGTCGCCTGTGCTATGCCCGACATAGATGATACTAAAATCATACCTGCTACCATTGTTTTGATTGGAGCTTGCATATGTATTTCTCCGTTTAAGCAATGAAATTAAGAGTCGATCTTAAAAACTGTTTGTTTTGATGTGTTAGCCATGCCGCTTACTGGTATAGTCTTTTAGTTTAAAGACTGAAAAAAGCCGCGACATAAATAATGTCGCGGCTTTATTAATATTATCAGTGAAATATCACAGTTTAATGACAGTAACTAACCATATTGACGGGCTAATTCCTGTTTATGTTTGCTTTCTGTGATCATGACAATCAGTAATAGAATAACGGCCAGGATACTACCACCAATCATTACCATAAACCCGCTATCCCAGCCGAAGAAGTCAACGGTGTAGCCGATGACAGCACTTGCCGCAACAGAACCACCCAAGTAACCAAACAAGCCGGTGAAGCCAGCGGCTGTACCGGCCGCTTTTTTCGGTGCCAGCTCAAGGGCGTGCAGACCGGTCAGCATCACTGGACCGTAGATAAGGAAGCCGATAATCAACATACAAGCCATGTCTACCGTTGGATTACCGGCTGGGTTCATCCAGAATACGACAGTTGCAATAGTAACTAATGTCATAAAGAATACGCCTGTTGCACCACGGTTACCTTTAAATACTTTGTCTGACATCCAGCCACACAGTAGTGTACCTGGGATACCGGCATATTCGTACAGGAAGTAAGCCCATGAAGATTTATCCAGTGCGAAATGCTTGACCTCACGCAGATAGGTTGGTGACCAATCAAGAACACCGTAACGCAGCAGATAAACGAACACGTTAGCCATAGCGACCATCCACAGCAGTTTGTTCGGTAATACATACTGCATGAAGATCTGCCTGGCTGTTAATTCTTCTTCATTTTTCTCTGTGTAATCAGATGGGTAGTCGTTTTTATACTCTTCAATTGATGGCAAGCCACAAGATTGTGGTGTGTCACGCATTAAGGCAAAAGCGATCAGTGCAACGAGAATTGCGGCGAAAGCCGGCATATAAAGTGCGGCTTTCCAGTCATTAAACCACGCCATGCCCAGCAGGAACAGCAGCGGAGGTAAACCACCACCGACATTATGCGCACAGTTCCAGACGGAGACGATCCCGCCACGTTCTTTCTGTGACCACCAATGCACCATAGTACGGCCGCAGGGAGGCCAACCCATGCCCTGGAACCAACCACACATGAACAGCAGCACAAACATAATCGCGATACTGGAAGTCGCCCAAGGTACGAAACCCATAAACAGCATGACGGCCGCTGCGAGAATCAGACCCGCAGGTAAA
This sequence comes from Photorhabdus tasmaniensis, assembly GCF_011189505.1. Classification (GTDB taxonomy): domain Bacteria; phylum Pseudomonadota; class Gammaproteobacteria; order Enterobacterales; family Enterobacteriaceae; genus Photorhabdus; species Photorhabdus tasmaniensis. The sequence goes on along the minus strand of NZ_PUJU01000035.1, from coordinate 18,908 downwards.
AAGATCCGCGGGTTAGAACGGTCGGATATGGAGCCCATGATAAATTTGGAGAAACCATATGCGATAGAGATACCTGATAGCGCGAAACCGAGATCACCCTTGGAAAAACCTTGTTCAACCAGATAAGGCATTGCAAGCGCAAAGTTCTTCCTTACCAAATAGTAAGCAGCATAACCAAGGAAAATGCCCATAAAAATTTGCCAGCGTAGGCGGCGATAGACTGGATCTATCTGTTTTGCTGACAGTCGGGGCTTATGAAGCGCCGGCTTGAAAATACTTAACATATTTTGCCTCCGATGGCTTTTTTGGTTATGTGAACAGCTCACCGGTTGACTAATGCCACCGGATGGAAAAGCGAGAGGTTTTATAAGTGATTATTTTCCATAACGAAAATTATGATAGTCGAAATAACCCAACCTATCTGTGAGACAAGACTCAGTTGTTAAAATCGTTTTGCCCTAGCGATAATTTTGAGTGATTTGTTAACTTTTTAAAACGTACTTTACCAATGAAATTGTGACTATCGTCACAATAACGAGCTTTACTTAATTTCTGGTGAGCGTTTTTGGTTCGTTTTTGTTCTTTATCAAACAAAAACCCCAATTTTTGTGCATATTCTATTATTTGCCCCTGGACGTTTGAGCAAATAATGGATGAGAATTTTTGGCCTGAATAACGCCGACGCACTTGTCTATCTGACGTACTGACTTTGATCGGTGCGTTTTATGTCCTATTCCAGACGAAGGAATCTTCTGTACTGATTTTCCTACTGCAATCTATGAGGAATGAGCTGTTAATCGATTTTAACGATGATATATGGCTTTGACGATGTGGCTGTAATTTGACAGACTAATCAGCTACACGATTGTATAGCTGATAATATGCCAATGGAGGAACCATGACAACACGTTATGACAGTGACTTTTATGGCTGGACGCAGGAGCAGGCAAATTTGCTTCGTTCTGGTAATCTTGAGCAACTGGATACTGAAAATCTTCTTGAGGAAATAGAAGCAATGGGGCGAAGTGAGCGCAGAGAACTACGGTCCCGGCTGGAGATTTTACTCGCACACTTGTTGAAATGGAGATATCAGGCAAATCGCCGGGGGCGTAGCTGGGAGCTGACTATTGAAGAACAAAGAGATAAGGCAGCTGAATGTTTGAAAGAATCTCCCAGTCTGAGAAATAAGTTGGATGAGCATTTGGGAAAAGCTTACATTGCTGCTCGTCGATTAGCAGAAAAGGAAACGATGATTAATCAGAATGTATTTCCTGCAACCTGCCCCTGGACGTTTGAGCAAATAATGGATGAGAATTTTTGGCCTGAATGACCCCGACGCACTTATCTATCTTGACGCACTGGTTTTGGTCAGTGCGTTTTCTTGTCGTTCAATAACCCGGTCAATTTATTTTCACCTCGCCGCGAACGGCATTAACAGAAACGATTTACCCTTTACCGACTTCTGACAACGAATTTAGATCAGCGATAGTGGCTTTAGGTTGTCCGAACAAAAAGTAAGAGCGGGAAGTTTCCCCACTCTTTTCAGGTTTAATACAGCCAGTCGCGCCCCATCCGGTCAGCAGTAAGAATAGCGGCATACACTTTTTCCGGTGTCACTTCAAAAGGCAGGTTGTGAATGGCTTCGCCTTCAGCACAACAGGCCTCTGCCACTGCCATCACTTTCTCTTTCAGTTTTTCACCGTCTTTCACGCCAAGTTGATCTAACGTAATCGGTAGACCGATCTGCACGCAGAAATCAAGCAAAGTATCCAATTCTTCATTTGGGCTATTTTCCAGCACTAGCTGAACCAATACCCCGAAAGCGACTTTTTCACCGTGATACATATGGTGACATTCTTCCAATACGGTAAGGCCGTTGTGTACAGAATGAGCGCCAGCAACACCCGTATTTTCAAAGCCCAGGCCACTCAAATAAGTAGTGGCTTCAATAACATTTTCCACCGCAGGTGTACTGACCCCTGCCTCAACAGCCAGTTTTGCTTTATAACCTTCTTCCAATAAAGTTTCGTAACAGAGATGGGAAAGAGCCATCGCAGTGCGAGATATTCCACCACCGGTCATTCTAGGCTTATGGCCGGCATAACAGACGCGTGCTTCGAAGTAAGTTGCCAGTGCGTCGCCAATTCCGGCAATCAGGAAGCGGGTTGGGGCTTTAACAATAATACTGGTATCAATCAGTACAATATCTGGGTTAGTTGGGAAAAACAGATAATCCTCATATTCGCCGTCATCGGTATAAACAACAGAGAGAGCACTGGTTGGAGCGTTAGTCGAGGCGATAGTTGGTGCAATCAGAATAGGTAATTTGGATTCGTGAGCAACTGCTTTTGCGGTATCTTGTACTTTACCGCCACCGATACCAATAACAGCCTGGCATTCGTGCTTTTTAAGCATGTCAGACAAGCGCTGAATTTCATTACGGCTACATTCACCGCCAAACACTTCAAAATGGCTGGTAACATCAGATTCTTCCAGGCTGCTATGAACGGTATCTCCTACTAATCTCATAGCAGAGTTACCGATAATAACAAAAACATGGTCGGCGATGGCTTTTGTGTATTTACCAATATGAAGCAGGGCATCAGGTCCCTGAATATATTTGGCTGGAGATTGAATAACTTTTAGCATAAAAATACTCCTTTTGTGGAAACTCAACGCCTGTTTGCCGTATAAATCTTCCTGACAAACAGGGAGCAGGATGTGACAGACTAGGAAATTGGCTTCGGATGAAAAAAGTACTTAATGACTTAACAGACTAACACTATATGATAAAAAATAATGGTTGATTATGGATAAATAAAGTCGTTATACCCGTTTTATCGCGGGAAATATGTATTTTTTTGATCTATGCCCGGTATCTGCCGGGCAGATGAAAATCAGCGAACGTGGATATGAGCATTGCCAGCCGGGTAAGCGAAAAAATATTTCAGAATCAGGTTCAGTGAAATGCCGTAAGCTGGCAGAAAAAAGAGCAAGCATATTAATAATTTAAAACAGTAATCCACTAATCCAATCTCGACCCAGTTAGCGGCCATGAAGGCATCAGTACTGCGGTAGAAGGCGATAAAGAAAAAGGCAAGAGTATCAAGCAGATTGCCAAAGAACATAGCGACGGCGGGAGCGACCCACCAGTTACGTTTTTGGCGTAGGCGGTTGAAGACGTATACATCCAGTATTTGCCCAAGTGAATAGGCCATAAAGCTGGCACAAGCGATACGGGCGACAAATAGATTGAATTCAAACAGCGCTGTAAACTTTTGCCACGTTCCTTGGAAGAAGAGGGCTGAAATAATATAAGAGATCAATAGTGCAGGGATCATAACAGTAGTAATGATTCGCCTTGCCAGCGGGGCACCATAGATACGAACCGTCAAATCTGTTGTAAGAAAAATAAATGGAAAAGTAAAGGCTCCCCAAGTGGTATGAAAACCAAAAATAGAGACAGGTAATTGCACCAGATAATTACTAGAAGTCATAATCAGTATATGAAATAAAGAAAGCCAAATCAAAGCAGTAGTTCGTTGCTGCGTAGTTGTAGTCAATGAAAGCATATTGTACCTTTTTGGATAATGGGGTGAGGGAACCCAATGAAATATCTGCCGCTTTAGCCGACAGTGCATCGTATGATACGTCTGTTGCCCACAAAATCAAAATGCCAGCCTGTAAAGTTAATTTTTGATAGCTTTTTTATAATATAATCTACTTTTATAAATTGCTTGAAATGACAGAGATAGTTATGCCAGATGTTTTTGCCAATCCAGATAAGACTCTTGATACACAAGGACTTCGTTGTCCTGAGCCTGTGATGATGGTACGGAAAACCGTACGTCATATGGAAGCAGGGCAGATGTTATTAATTCTTGCTGATGATCCGGCAACCACGCGTGATATTCCCGGTTTCTGCCGTTTTATGGAGCATCAGCTCGTGGCGCAAGAAACAGAACAGATGCCTTATCGCTATCTGGTGCGGAAAAAAGAGGGCTAACATTAACGTTGAACAGGCTATAAAAGTGACGGGAAGCTTCCGGTTCTACGGCGGCGGAAATTACTGAGATGGAGGGTGAGCCAGACCACGGGCACAGGATATGGGCCGACCGTCGGAATAAGACCCATATCCTGATTGATATTACAGAAATCACTCACTGTATAGCGCTAAACAGATTTCATTATTTCACTTTCATTCTCAGTAACCTGACAGCGTTTGCCGTCACAAGAGCGGTAGCGCCAGAGTCCGCGAGTACTGCCATCCACAGACCCGTAATACCCAACAGACTGGTGACAAGGAAAACCCCTTTTAATCCCAGCGCAATAGCAATGTTCTGGCGGATATTATTGTGAGTGGCGCGAGAAAGGGCGATGATTTCCGACAAACCGGTCAGACGGTTGTGAGTCAATGCTGCATCTGCGGTTTCCAACGCAACATCAGTACCGCTTCCCATAGCCACACCGATACTGGAAGCTTTCATTGCAGGTGCGTCATTAATGCCGTCACCGACCATCATTGTGCTGTGATCTTTATTCAGCGTCATAACAGCGTTGACTTTATCTTCCGGCATTAATCCAGCGCGGAAATCTATTCCTAACTGACCCGCAATTGCGGTCGCAGCACGCGGGTTATCACCTGTTAGCATTACTGATTTTATACCCTGATCTTTTAGTAAACGAATGGCATCTATTGCATCCTGACGCAATGTATCTTGCATAGCGATAAGGCCGGTGAATCGTCCATCATGCATCACGGCAACAACGGTTTTACCGTGATCTTCTAATTGAGCAATTTTTTGTTTCCAACGATTGGATAACGTGCCCTCTGGCAGTTTTCCGGGCGCACTGACTAGAATGCGTTTGCCGTCTAACTGACCTTCAACACCAATACCTGCCAGCGCCTTACGATGATCAGCTTCATTGACATTAATGTTTTTACTTTCCGTATGTTGCAGGATAGCTTTGGCCAGTGGGTGATGAGAGCCGCTTTCTACTGCGGAGGCCAGAGCTAATAGCTGAGATTCGTTGATATTTTCTACTGGTTGTACATCAGTGACTTGGGGTTTACCGGCGGTCAGTGTACCTGTCTTATCAAAGGCGATGGTTGTGATTCGGCCAAGTTGCTCCAGTGCTGCACCACCTTTAATCAGCGCACCCCGGCGGGTTGCGGCGGCAAGTGCTGAGGTGATTGCAGCTGGTGTGGAAATCACCAGAGCACAAGGGCAACCAATCAGTAGTAAAGTCAGGCCACGGTAAATCCAAGTTTCCCACGGTTGGCTGAATACTATGGGTGGAATTATAATCACCAACGCAGAAAATAGCATAATCAGCGGCGTGTAAATCCGGCTGAAACGATCAATAAAGCGCTCAATAGGTGCGCGGCGTTCTTCTGCTTCTTCAATCAGTTGCAGGATGCGGTCAATAGCGTTGTTACCCTGTTCGGACAGCACTTTCATCTGTACTGAACGATCCACAGACAGACAACCTGCCGGGACTTTTTCTCCCAGCATTCGTTCAACTGGAATGGATTCACCTGTCAGAGCACTTTCATCAAAGCTGGCGAATGAACTGAGTAATTCAGCATCAGTCGGTAAACGTCCACCTGGTGCAACCTCAATAATATCTCCGGGGCGTAGATCGGCGACCGGGACAGTTTTTTTCTCACCATTTTTTACCAACAGTGCTTCTTCCGGGACCAATGCCATCAATGCGCTCACGCCTAGACGTGCGCGGCCAGCTGCGTAGGATTCCAGCATTTCACCAAGCATAAACAGCAGCAGTACCATTGCCGCTTCGGCGGTGGCATCAATAAATAGCGCGCCGATTGCCGCAACGCTCATCAATGTTTCAATAGCGAATGGTGTGCCTGACCGTATTAGCTGCCAAGCTTTGCGGGCAATAGGCACCAATCCAATGACGGTGGTGATAATAAAGGCAATACGACCAAGTGGGGCGTTAACATTGGAAATTCCCCAGCTTGTTAGCATCATCAGTGAAAGAATGATGATCGGTGCAAATTCTTTCCAGCGACTGCTTTTTGCTGCCTTCTGATTTGAATCTGGGTTATGTAGGTCAAATCCAGCCTGATTAACGGCTTGGATAACTGCCGAACGTATATCTGTATCAGCATCCACGACCAGTTTTTCAGTTGCAAATAGAACTTTGGCTTGCTTCACTTCTGGAATTTTACTGACTGCCGTTTCAATTTTGCGAGCACAGCTTGGGCAATCCATGCCATTAACAATCCAACTAAAACGCTGGTTTGCCAAAAGCTCAGGCGCTTGTGTCTCTTGTACATCATGGGAATGATTGTGCTCATGTGAATAAGACTCATCATGTTCATGGTTATGTGAATGCTCACTAACGGTTTTTGCCTGATCTGTGCAGGCAGTAGAACCACAACTGCTTCCATGCTGGTGGTTATGCTGGTGAGCGTTATTTTTGTTTGAGTGCATGGGCTCCCCCTATAGAGAGTCAATTCAACGATAATGACTAAACTCTACACTCTGGAGCCTACTCTAGAGTCAAATGAAAAAGAGAAAATAAATTGGTGAATTGTACTACTTATCATTAATACTCATTTTCATCTGCAATAGAGGAGCTTCATGGTAGAGCAGATAAGCGAGGTGTAATGCAAGTAAACACTTACAGAGGGAATATGTACGAGGCACCATTAGAGTTTTTTCTCATATTCATGACGCAAGGTTTTTGTGTGAGTACATTTTTATGTTGAGAAAAGCCAGTGCAGTTATAGTTATGATGCTTGATAATATTTTTGTTGACTTATTTTTTATTACGTGAAAAAGTTGTTGTGAATTTGTTAATGAAGTTTATCAGTGTTCTTGCTTCAGGAGAGATAAAATGATCAGTATGACTTCCAACTAATTACATCAATAACTCTTATGTTTTATGCCGTGGAAGATTATTTCTACGGCATAGTACCCAACATATAAAATATAGGCGTGTTTATGGTTAAGATTGCTAGATATATTCAAGCTGGAAGGTTCGAATCTGGCGGGGTTTTTGGTGTGGGTTCTAGTCAAGTATTCATACCACAGAAGAAGAAATTTGAATCTTTAGTTAAAATCGCTTCTTTTTTAAAAAAAGAAACGGATACTGATAACCTCTATGAATACATAAAAAATAATGTTAATGATGTGAGCGAGGATGACATAAATTTCTCCCTTTCTCTTTTTAGAGAAAAAGCTACAAGATAATTTGACAACAATAAATTCTGATTTCAAAGCAGCGACTTTCCCTAGTGTCAATGGCGTAGCTGCTTCATATGCCTTTGGGGATATTATGAGATTCTTAGGTGGGTATGGTGAGATACTTAGTAAGAATAGAAGAATTGGAATTCACTCTCGTAAAATAAAAATAGAAACGCAAGAGATATTTAAAAATGAAGGGTGTAATATATGTGGTCTTCGACAAAGATAATAATCACTTATTCTGTTGTTTTTAATTCTTTGAGAATGCTTATTGGTGCTACTTCATCGATTTATCTTTTAAGTAAAGGTGTATCTCTTGTCGATCTTGGTTTAATGAAAACCATGCAGGCCAGCGTTTTTTTTATATTGGATATACCAACCTCTTATCTTGCTGATAAGATCAGTAGAAAATATGCGATAGCTCTTTCTGTTTTTTTTGGCGGAGCTTGGCTGGTTTTAACGGGGGTTTCATCCACTTTATATGGTTTTTATCTGGCTGAGTTTTTTAACGCGATCTCTTTGACGATAATAGGTGGAACATATAATTCATACTTGATTGATGTATATAAATCAGAGGGTGGTAAAGACACTCATCGGATACTGGGAATTAACGGTAAATATCATTATATGTCTATGGCTATTGCCGCTATGATTGGCGCTGCAATAGGTGATATAGATTCAAGATGGATATGGATTCTTGCCGGAACCGGTAGTTTTATATTGATGTTTTTTTCCTTTTTTCTTCCTGAATCAAAGGTTAAATCGGTAAATGGGAAAAAATCAGGGTTAATAAATGACATAAAGGAAATATATTCTCTTTTAATTAAAGGAAGTAAAGGTTTCTTATTTGTATTTTTCTCTGTTGTTACAAATATAGTGTATTTCCAAATATTACTTCAGTATTGGCAACCCTACGCTTTTCATGGATTTTCTGGCGGAGTTAAAAGTTCCTTGTCATATGGAATATTATTTGTTTTTATTCTTATGGCTCAATCTGTTGCAGGATGGATCATCAGTAAAATCAGTGACAACAAAAAATTGATTTGGTTTGGCTTCCTTTTAATGTTTGTTTCCAGCGGAATATGCTTGCCAGGAGGGAAGAGTTATCCATACTTAATACCTGTAGCTTTAATTTTTATGTTTGGTAGTAACCAATATCTAACAATGGGATTGAGAGCTGTTTATCACGATTATTTTGATGCCAGCCTGAGATCAACATTTGACTCTTTATTATCAACATTTGCACGTTTAATCGTTTTAATACTCTTTCCGGCAGTTGCATATTTTACCGAAACTTTCGGATGGCAAATAATGTCATATTCACTCATTATCTTGTCTTTAATGGTTATTTTTCTTTATGTGTTTAGCCTGAAATTGTCGCTCAGGCAAACACACTAAAGATCTCTTCCAACACAGAGCAAATAAGCGGGCGGCTATGAATGAACGGTAACATCTATTAGCAGAGTAATCCATTTCACGCATGGTTGGTAAGGGAAAGTCATATTTAGCAATTATCACTCCTCATCACCAATGTGGATATTCTCTGTCAGATAGTCCAGAAATACTCGAACTCGTGATGGAAATTGGCGGCCTGGGCCAACAAAAACTGCATATATTTTTTCCTCATCACCAGGATTATAATTTTCAAGTACAGGCAGCAGCAGACCAGCCTGAATATCGGCATTCACATGGAAACGTGCCAAACGAGCTAAACCAAGTCCGGCTATCGCAGCTTTACGCATGGTTTCTCCATCACCGAGCAATAAATTACCTGAAGGCAGTTGTTGCACCCGCTCTTCTGAATCAATGAAAGGCCAGACTTTCACATGGCGGGTAAAGCCAAAACCGAGCCGATTGTAGCGACCGAGGTCTCCAGGCGTAGAAGGTATCCCCATCCTTTCAAGGTATGAAGGAGCTCCTACCACAACCATTCGGCTTGAGCCCAACCGCCACACCATAAGACGCGGGTCGTCCAGAGGACCAACGCGAATCGCCACATCACTGCGATCATCAAGTAAATCCACTACCAAGTCGCACAATGAGATGTCGAGTGTGATCTCTGGGTAGCGTTGCAGAAAATCCGGCAGCAAAGGCATCAAGCAGTGCTTTCCAAACGCAACATGGCAATGCACGCGTATTCGTCCACGAGGCACTGCCCCCTGATTTGCTTCTTGTTCAGCGGCTACGATGTCCTCCAAAATCCTAATACTGCGCTCATAGAAAACAGAACCCTCAGGTGTTAACTGAAGCTTACGTGTCGTTCTATTGAGCAACCGAACACCAAGTCGTATCTCCAGTCGATTGATAAGCTTACTGACCGCTGATGGCGTCATACCGAGCTTGCGAGCAGCAGCGGAGAGGCTTTCCAACTCAATCACCTGAACGAATACAGCCATTTCTGTAGATCTATTGAATTTGTGCATAGATATTTGAATTTTTTTCCAAAATCCTATGAATAAATGAATTTTAGTCTAATAAGCTCGTTTTTTCTAAAGTTAAAGATATATTTTTACTATGACAGCCCGGTAATTTCAGTGTCTACCCTTTCCAAAAAACACCTAATTTTAAGGTTCACCAGCGGGAATCACCCCGTTGAGCTTCCTCCTATGGGAGTTGATTTTGAGAAAAGAGGAAATTCTCTGAGAGAGTCAGTGGATTATTTGCACGAGGTATGGTGAGGAAAGCGGCTACTGTCTGAATTTGGCATCTGATCCAGAAGAAAAAGTATCAATATATCTGACTCGGGACGGGTCATAAGAATCCTCCGTGATTGTGGATTGCAACTTCGCGGTGGGGAAAATCGCTATTGTCACAGCCAGTGACTTATTTTGAATTTGAATTGAAACACCACACAACTATTCATTATGTAGCATGTTTTCTATAACGTGTGAGCAGGATTAACCTGCTCACACAAGACGTATAGCTACATCAAAGCAGTGCGACTTTCGTCACATTACATCATGCCACCCATACCGCCCATGCCACCCATACCGCCTGCTGCACCTAAATCAGCTTTATCATCTTTAGGCAAGTCAGTCACCATACATTCAGTAGTGATCATCAGGCCAGCAATAGATGCTGCGAATTGCAGTGCAAAGCGGGTCACTTTAGTTGGATCCAGAATACCCATTGCGATCATATCGCCATACTGTTCAGTAGTCGCGTTATAACCGTAATTGCCTTCACCTGCTTTCACGCTGTTTGCGATAACAGAGGGTTCTTCACCTGCGTTGTCAACGATCTGACGCAAAGGTGCTTCCATTGCGCGCATTGCAACACGGATACCTACGTTTTGATCTTCGTTGTCGCCTTTCAGACCAGCGATAGAAGCAGCAACGCGAACCAGTGCAACACCACCACCAGCTACCACGCCTTCTTCCACTGCTGCGCGAGTTGCATGCAGAGCATCGTCAACACGGGCACGTTTTTCTTTCATTTCAACTTCTGTTGCAGCACCGACTTTGATAACAGCAACACCGCCAGCCAGTTTAGCTACGCGCTCTTGCAGTTTTTCACGGTCGTAATCAGAAGTAGACTCTTCGATCTGCTGACGGATCTGAACAACACGGCCAGAAATCGCAGTCTCTTCGCCAACACCGTCAATAATGGTTGTGGTGTCTTTGTTGATAACGATACGTTTTGCCTGACCCAGATCTTCCAGAGTCGCTTTTTCCAGCTCCAGACCGATCTCTTCAGAAATAACGATACCGTTAGTCAGAACAGCGATATCCTGCAACATAGCTTTACGGCGGTCACCGAAACCAGGCGCTTTAACCGCAGCAACTTTTACGATGCCACGCATAGTGTTAACAACCAAAGTTGCCAGTGCTTCACCTTCAACATCTTCAGCAACAATCAGCAAAGGCTTACTTGCCTTAGCTACGCCTTCCAGAACTGGCAACAGTTCACGGATATTGGAGATTTTTTTATCTACCAGAAGAATATATGGGTTTTCTAACTCAACAGAACCGTTTTCTGGTTTGTTGATGAAATAAGGAGAGAGGTAGCCACGGTCAAACTGCATGCCTTCAACGACATCCAGTTCATCTTCCAGGCCTGTACCTTCTTCAACGGTGATTACACCTTCTTTACCGACTTTATCCATCGCTTCTGCGATCAATTTACCCACAGTTTCGTCGGAATTAGCGGAGATAGTACCTACCTGAGCAATAGAGGTGGAATCTGAGCAAGGTACGGACAGCTTTTTCAGTTCTGCAACTGCGGCAATCACGGCTTTATCAATACCACGTTTCAGATCCATTGGGTTCATGCCAGCGGCTACGGCTTTCAGACCTTCAGTAACAATAGATTGAGCCAATACAGTTGCAGTGGTTGTACCGTCACCCGCAGCATCATTCGCTTTAGAGGCAACTTCTTTCACCATCTGAGCACCCATGTTTTCGAACTTGTCTTCCAGTTCAATTTCACGAGCAACAGAAACGCCGTCCTTAGTGATTGAAGGCGCACCAAAAGATTTATCCAGAACAACGTTACGGCCTTTAGGGCCGAGGGTTACTTTTACTGCATCAGCAAGAATATTCACACCACGTAGCATCTTAACGCGAGCGTCGCTACCAAATTTTACGTCTTTAGCTGCCATTGTTTCTTTCCTTTAAATTCGTTCAGTTAAGAAGATCTAAGCGCAACAATTACGCTTCAACAATTGCCAGAATGTCGCTTTCAGACATGATCAACACTTCTTCGTTGTCGATCTTCTCTGACTTAACACCGTAACCATCGTTAAAAATAACGATATCTCCAACTTTCACACACAGTGCTTTTACGTCACCGCTTTCAAGGATGCGGCCATTGCCTACAGCCAAAACTTCACCACGAGTAGATTTACCCGCAGCAGTGCCAGTCAGCACAATACCGCCAGCAGATTTTGATTCAACTTCTTTACGCTTGACGATTACACGATCATGCAATGGACGAATATTCATTGATAGCTCTCCTATAAGAAAGTCCATATCAGGTAAGAGGATTGATACCAGTATGCTTTCATTGAACTAGTATCATAATAGATTAAATGGGGACTTATTTATGATACTTCAAGGGCAGGAAAAAAAATATTTTACTTTTTTCTTACCTACAAGAAAGAAGCCAATGATTTGACAAAACATTCAGCAGATAACCTCTTATCAACGGGGCTTATGTTCGTCGTCATCGGATTTAGGGTCGTTCAACTTACGGGAGGGATCATCTTGCTTGCGCTCGTATTCCCCCTCAAAGGTATTACTCTCGCGTTTGAACCCACCGCTATTATGAGGGCGATAGAAATTGATATGCGGCATCAGTTTCATCATTAATGTTTTTTGAACCGGCGGCAGTAACAGCAGCAAGCCAAGGAAATCAGTAAAAAAACCAGGGCATAGTAACAGGAAACCTGCCAGCAAAAGAGACACACTTTTTACCATTTCTGCCGCCGGACTCTCCCCGGCAACCAGCTTTTGCTGGATCTGGATAAAATTCTTTATTCCCTGATTGCGTACCAGAGAGATACCGACACAAGAAGTAAACAACACCAGTAACAGAGTTAACAACACACCTAATTCAGAGGCAACACGTACAAATAAGGTTGACTCAATGTAGACAAGCAAAAATATCAGGATCAATGGCAACCAACGCACTTGGTGCTCCTTCAATTGATGTGGATGAAAAGGTTGTATCCTGAATAAATCATATCAACAAAATCCAAGGAACAACCAAATTAACATTTTTTCAGTTTATTAGAGATATGATTGGGGTCACAACCATCGTTTTCAATCCTCTGAAAATCTTACTGATTAGGTTCATAATTGTGATAGATGTCACATATATCAAATCACGTTAAGCAAATACCACTATAAAGTGATCCAGATTCAATGCATTTATTGCTAACCAGCATATGATCACGCCAGCAATCTGGTGATAAAGGGTTCGTATCACAACTATTGCTGTTGGCAACATAATTATTTAACAAACGCATAATTAGACAGTAAAAACGTAATCTAATAAGAAGGTTCTCATGTCAAACAACATTCGTATCGAAGAAGACCTGTTAGGTAAACGAGAAGTCCCCGCTGAAGCCTATTACGGTATTCACACCTTACGTGCGATTGAAAACTTCTACATCAGTAACAACACCATTAATGATGTACCCGAATTTATCCGTGGCATGGTGATGGTAAAAAAAGCCGCCGCCTTGGCTAACAAGGAATTGCAAACTATTCCAAAAAAAATTGCGGATATCATTATCAAAGCCTGTGACGAAATACTTACCACTGGCAAATATATGGACCAATTCCCAGTTGACGTGTTTCAGGGCGGTGCCGGTACTTCACTCAACATGAATACCAACGAGGTTCTGGCAAACATCGGTTTGGAATTGTTAGGTCATAAAAAAGGTGAATATGAGTACCTGAACCCCAATGATCATCTGAATAAAAGCCAGTCAACCAACGATGCCTACCCAACGGGTTTTCGAATCGCAGTTTATAACGCCATCATGAAACTGATCGAGTCTCTTGAACTGTTGATCACCGGCTTCGATAAAAAAGCCAAAGAATTTGATGACATTCTGAAAATGGGCCGCACCCAGTTACAGGACGCAGTTCCTATGACGCTGGGACAGGAATTCAACGCGTTCTCAATCCTGCTGAAAGAAGAAGTTAAAAACCTGAACCGGACTTCTCAACTGTTGTTGGAAGTTAACCTTGGCGCTACTGCTATCGGCACCGGTCTGAACACCGCACCAGGTTATCAAAAATTAGCGGTTGAAAAACTGGCCGAGGTCACTGGTTTACCTTGCATACCTGCCGAGGACCTGATTGAAGCAACTTCCGATTGCGGTGCTTACGTTATGGTTCACGGCGCGCTGAAACGTCTGGCGGTTAAACTGTCTAAAATCTGTAATGACTTGCGTTTACTCTCTTCCGGTCCTCGTGCCGGTCTGAACGAAATCAACCTGCCTGAATTGCAGGCGGGTTCTTCTATCATGCCGGCAAAAGTTAACCCTGTTATTCCAGAGGTTGTGAATCAGGTTTGCTTCAAAGTCATCGGCAACGATATTTGTGTTACTATGGCATCCGAAGCTGGTCAGTTACAGCTAAACGTAATGGAACCCGCTATTGGTCAGGCCATGTTCGAATCTATCTCCCTGTTAAGCAACGCTTGCCGCAACCTGGTAGAAAAATGCATTAACGGCATCACGGCGAACAAAGAAGTTTGCGAAAACTTCGTATTCAACTCGATCGGTATCGTTACTTATCTGAACCCATTCATCGGTCACCATAATGGTGATATCGTTGGTAAGATCTGTGCTGAAACCGGTAAGAGTGTTCGTGAAGTCGTGCTGGAACGTGGCTTACTGACCGAAACTGAGCTGGATGATATCTTCTGTGTAGAAAACTTAAAACGTCCAGCTTATAAGGCCAAACGTTGTGATGATTAAACCTATCGAGTAGGCGTTATTGTTACAAGCCGCTCTTAACGGCAAAGAATGACAAATAAAACAGCCTAATGAGAATGGTAATAATTTGTTGAATATAATAAAAAATAGCTCTTAGCAACAAGGCACGCAACTCCAATTGGATAGCGTGCCTTTTTACTTCCCTACATGCACAAAGTATTAACCTAAAATTTTCAAATTTTTAATTATTTCAAGGAGTAAATATTATGTTAGCCGTAGAATTGGTTATCGTTCTGCTGGCCATCTTCCTAGGTGCAAGATTAGGGGGGATCGGCATTGGATTTGCCGGTGGTCTTGGCGTTTTGGTACTGTCAGCAATTGGCGTTAAACCGGGGCATATTCCATTCGATGTTATTTCCATCATTATGGCGGTCATCGCGGCAATCTCGGCAATGCAAGTTGCCGGTGGTCTGGATTATCTGGTTCAACAAACTGAAAAATTGCTGCGTAAAAATCCAAAATACATCACGATCCTCGCGCCTATCGTTACCTATTTCCTGACACTGTTTGCAGGTACAGGTAACATCTCTCTGTCAGCCCTGCCAGTCATTGCTGAGGTTGCAAAAGAACAAGGCATTAAACCATGCCGTCCGCTTTCCACTGCGGTTGTTGCAGCCCAGATTGGCATCACCGCTTCGCCAATCTCCGCTGCGGTCGTTTATATGTCTTCTCTAATGGAAGGCCACGGTGTCAGCTATATTCATCTGCTGATGGTTCTGTTGCCATCCACTTTTGCGGCTATCGTTCTGATGTCCTTTATCATCTCCTGGGTATTCAATTCTAAACTGTCTGATGACCCCGTTTATCTGAAACGTCTGGCAGAAAACCTGGTGACTCTGCGTGGCAGCAAACAGATTGAAATTAAACCAAGAGCTAAAACTTCCGTTCTGTTGTTCTTGGCAGGCGTTATCAGTGTTGTTATTTACGCTATCGTCAACAGCCCAAGTATCGGTCTGGTTGAAGAGCCACTGATGAATACCACTCACGCGATTCTGATCATTATGTTGAGTGTCGCAACTATCACCACGATGTCCTGCTCAGTTGATACTGACGCCATTCTAAACTCCAGTACCTTTAAAGCAGGAATGAGCGCATGTATCTGTATTCTGGGTGTTGCATGGCTAGGTGACACTTTTGTACAGGCGAATATTGATTGGATCAAAGGCACTGCCGGCGGCTTAATCCAATCTCAACCCTGGTTGCTGGCGGTTATTTTCTTCTTCTGTTCCGCCCTGCTCTATTCACAGGCTGCAACAGCAAAAGCGCTGATGCCAATGGCTCTGGTTCTGAACGTCACACCACTGACGGCAATCGCTTCTTTCTCCGCAGTTTCCGGATTGTTTATTCTACCTACTTATCCAACCTTGGTTGCCGCAGTTCAGATGGATGACACCGGAACTACCCGTATCGGCCGTTTCGTCTTCAACCACCCGTTCTTTATTCCCGGCACCATAGGGGTTGCTTTGGCTGTTGCCTTCGGCTTCTTGTTCGGTGGTATGATCCTCTAATCCCGTCAATAACAACCTAATTCAGGGGCGTACACCGCCCCTGAACTCTTCCCTGAAATGATGCTCTTTTCTCTGAAAACCCTTGATTATTGTCTTAATCTTAACCAGAACACTTTCTGGTCTGACAGCCATCGGTTATAGTGCTGAATATTTCTATTCTATCTAGCGATCATTAACCTTATGATTAAACGTACTCTGATATTGTTTTTACTGCTTTGCAGTACGATGTTTACCCCACTGGCAGCGAATGCGCTGTTTGAACAACCGGGGCAAAACCTGTATTTGCCGGCAGATCAGGCATTCATGTTTGATTTTCAGCAAAAAGGCGACAAACTGACACTAAATTGGCAGATCAAACCGGGTTATTACCTTTACCGCAAACAACTTCGTATTGAGCCACAACAAACCACACTAGGTAAAATTACATTGCCACAAGGTACGGCTCATCAGGATGAATTCTTTGGTGAAACTGAAGTTTATTTCCAACAACTCGCATTAAATGTTCCTATTACAGAGGCGAATGATAAATCCAATATCGTCGTCACTTATCAGGGCTGTGCCGCGGCAGGATATTGCTATCCACCGGAAACCCGCCTTGTTCCATTAAGTACGGTTATCCCATCAAAAACAACTAACGTAATACCCGCCGAATCTGTTCGAAAAGCGCCAGAAAGCGCATCAAATGACCAGCAAAATTTACCTTTCTCACCACTTTGGGCACTTTTGATTGGCATTGGTATCGCCTTTACACCTTGTGTACTACCGATGTATCCACTGATTTCCGGCATTATTCTTGGTAGCCAGCACCCCAAAAATCTAAAACAGATCTTCTGGTTAGCACTAAGCTACGTTCAGGGAATGGCAATCACCTACACCTTACTTGGATTGATTATCGCTGCTGCGGGTTTACAATTTCAGGCCGCACTGCAACATCCATATGTGCTGATTGGTTTGTCGATACTGTTTATTCTACTGGCACTGTCGATGTTCGGCCTCTATTCCCTGCAACTACCTTCCTCAGTTCAGACTCGCCTGGTCAACTGGAGTAACCAACAAAAAAGTGGCTCATTCTTTGGTGTATTCGCTATGGGGGCGTTAGCGGGATTAATTTGTTCTCCTTGCACCACCGCGCCTTTAAGCGCCATTCTGCTCTACATTGCCCAAAGTGGTAATACAGTGGCAGGGGGCGTAACCCTTTATCTTTATGCTTTAGGAATGGGATTACCGCTTATTGCCGTTACCCTGTTTGGTCATAAACTCCTGCCACGCAGCGGTCCCTGGATGCAGTATGTCAAAGAAGCTTTTGGCTTCATTATTCTTGCACTGCCTGTTTTTCTGCTGGAAAGAGTTATCGGTGATATATGGGGAATACGGTTATGGAGCCTGCTGGCGGTCAGTTTCCTGGGATGGGGATTTGCTCTGACACTCAGAAGCCAAAATGGTTGGATGAGAGTCATGCAACTGATATTGTTAGTTCTGATGCTGATCGCCACCCGCCCATTGCAGGATGGGTTTTGGGGTACGACAGTGACACCACAATCACAACACAGCCTCAATTTCCGCCAGATAAATAACTGGCAAGAATTGGAACACCTAATGGCACAAAACAATCATAAAACCGTCATGCTTGATTTCTATGCTGACTGGTGTGCCGCATGTAAAGAATTTGAAAAATATACTTTCAGTGATCCACAGGTTCAATCACAACTACATGAAACCTTGCTGTTACAGGCAAATGTCACAAATAACAGCCCACAGCAAAAACAGCTGTTGGAAAAGCTGAATGTTCGGGGATTACCGACTATTCTGTTTTTTGATTCTCAAGGAAAAGAGATCCCCGATTCACGGGTAAATGGTTTTATGAATGCAACCCGCTTTAACGAACACTTGCAACACCTGCAAAAATGATCTGAAGGAGAACACCGTGCAACGAGAACACGTTCTTAGTCATGTCTTAAACTTACTGGAGCAACATGGCTTATCCGCCACAACTGAGATGCTCCTTGGTTCACTTAACATGGATATGGAATATCTAAAGCAGTTCTGGCCTGATCGGGAAGCACTGCTTTATGACAGCCTGCGTTATCACGGTCAACAGATTGAAATCTGGCAACGACAGATGTTATTGGATGAAAATCTGACACCAGAGCAAAAGCTACTGGCTCGTTATGCAGCACTTGGTGAAAAAGTAAAAGAGAAACGCTATCCAGGCTGCCTGTTTATCGCGGCCTGTAGTGCATTTCCTGAATCTGACCACCCTATCCATCAATTAGCTGAATTACAAAAACAGAGTTCTTCCCATTACACCACCGAGCTATTACATCAACTGGATATCGAAGATTGTGAACTGATTACCAAACAGATGGAGCTGATTTTGGAAGGTTGCCTGAGTAAGCTACTGATCAAACGGGATATTGATGATATCGCGACGGCAAAACTACTGGCAGAAGATGTTTTGGCTATCGCCAAATGCCGCAAAAATGGTGCGTTAAGCTAATAAAAATCAGCCTAAGATGAATAACCACACAAATTTGGGGCAAAAAGTCAGCAATCAATCGTCTTTTATCATTTTTTATCAGAAAGGCATTGACGACTTAGGCTGAATGCGGTTTAATGCGCCCCGTTGCCCGGATAGCTCAGTCGGTAGAGCAGAGGATTGAAAATCCTCGTGTCGGTGGTTCGATTCCGCCTCCGGGCACCAATTCAAAGCGCGTTGGTTGAGAGATAAAAAAG